>NZ_JAMYKU010000003.1:0-374238 GCF_040317575.1 Mesorhizobium sp. M1423 | reverse complement strand
CGGTCTTCGTCGCCGGCAGCCCGCACACCGCATTGTAGGTGGCGCTCGAGACGAAGCGGGTGTCGGCGCTCTGGCCGCCGGTGGCAAAATAGCGGGGGCTGCGCTGCGTTATGGGATAGAGGTGATAGGTCGCATCATAGTCCCACTCGGTCTTGTGGCCGAGCCCGTTGGTCGCCGACACCTTGTTGCCAAAGCTGTCATAGGCAAAATACTGGTTCACCTCCTTTTGCGGCGAACTGTAATAGTTGGCGAAGCTGCGCTTGCGGGTGACGTTGCCCTTGACCGGCGGCGTCGCGTTGGCGCCGGCGTTGCCGTCATAATAGGTCTCCTCATAGCCGATATAGGGGAAGCTGGTGTCCAGCCCGGCGCGCACCGTCTGGCTGCTCGGCAGCGAGACGATGTAGGCGCTGGTGTTGGGCGCAAAGCTTGCCACCGTCCAGGTCTCGTCGCCGCTGACATCGGTGCGGCCATAGTCCTTGATCTCGGTGACGTTGTTATAGGCGTCGAACGTGCGCTCGACCCTGAGAGTGCGTGCAAGATTCTCGGTCAGCGTCGTGTCGGTCGCCGTGTTCTGCACGGTGTAGGGTTTTGCCGCCGTGTTGACCGCATAGGTCTCGGCCACCTGCTTGTGGACGGTGCCCGCACCATCCTTCCACAGCGTCAGCGACGGCAGGCCGTAGCTTGCCAGGTCCTGCCGGTAGCTGGTCTCGATCTTCGAGGCCGCCGTCTCGCCATTGGCCAGCGGTTTGGTCTCGACGATCGAGGCAAAGCCCAAAAACTTGCGCGCCGCCGGATCGTATTTGCCGCCGGCATAGCTGTAGGTGCTCACCGCCGTCTGGCCGCGGCCGTCGCCGACCGAAAGCTTTGTCACCGCATGCGCCACTTGCGGCAGATAGGTGTTCACCCAGGTCGACGACGGCGCATACTCCACCGCAACCGTCCCGCCGAGTTCCGTCACGACACTGCGCAGCAGGTTCGGATTGCCAGCACCTGGCGCCGAGATGAACATGTGGTCTTTGTAGTCAGTAAAGTCCGGCAGGCCGTCGCCGTTGAAGTCGCCGATGGTAACGCCGGCATTCATCCTGGCCGGAAGTGTGAATTCCACCGGGGTTGTCGCGGTTGAAGACGGACGCAGCGAAAAGACTCGGATCGTGTCGGCCCGCCGCGCCGTCAGTGTGCCCCCGATGGTGATGACGTCCATGCGGCCGTCATTGTCGAAGTCGCGAAGAATGGCGGACGTCCCTGGTATCGAGGAAACCGCGTATTCCTTGAAATCGACACCGGTCGACAGCCACAGTCTGGCGCTGTCGTCAGTGCCATTGTAGCGGAAAATGTCCGTCGCGCCGTCGCCATTGACATCGGCAAGCGCGCAGCTGCCCCTGCCGGTATAAACCTGCCCCGAGCAGCCGGTGGGAAACGAAGGCTGGACCGGCTCCCACGTGCCGTTTGACAGGACGCCCTTCTTTACGTCTCCGCCGAAGAGCATCGGTGCCAACAACGGCTGCTGATGTCCATTGCCGAGGAAATCGCCAACTCCGATATCGCCCCAGAGGCCGCTTGAGGGGTTCACGGCATCGATGCCGTCGGCATCCGCGTCAGCGACAACAAATGAGCCGGTCGAGAGCGCGTCACACAAGGCTTCATAGCTGGCCGGCACCACGACGCCACCACCAAGGAGCGGTGGCTTACAATTGGCGTTGGTCAGCGCCAGCTGTGCGTTTGTGATGACAAACGCGCCTCGTGTCCCCACCGTGTCCGCAAAGTCCATCGTGCTTTTGTCGGGAAAGAACCGACCGGGCTTGGAAGAATATTTTCCGTCATACGCCGAGTTAAGGCCTGCCGAGATTGTATCGATGAGTGCGCCATTCGAATTGAACTTGTATCGGTACTTTGTTCTGCTGGCGGTTCTTTGGCCGGTTGGGGATTCCCCTTGCGTGGCGTAGTCGCCAAAGATCTCGTCACGACCGTCAAAGTCCAAATCGCCGACCTCGTTTGGTGCTCCCTCAATGAGGAGCAAGCCTGTGAGGAGGGAGGCATCGACCGTCGTATAGACCCCATCGGTATTCTGATAGGTCATCTGGCCGAGCGGCTTTGCGGTGCCGCCGGTGATGGTGCCGTCGGCGGCGATTGCCGCATCGGTGCCGTAGCGGGTGACAGCGGTCAGTCGTGAGGCATTGGAGAACGGCGCCTGGTCGTAGGTCAGCTTGTAGGCGCTGCGCAGCGCGCCCGAGACCGTGACGCCGATTGCCTTGATGCGCTGGCTGGTCTCGGAGATGTCGCGGCCATTGCCCATCAGGATCAGGTCGGGCCGTGCCTCCAGGTAGAATTTAACCACAGTGCCGTTGTAGCTGATCGTATCGGGATAGCAGACCGGGCTTGCCGGACAGGTGTAGCTGTAGGCGACGCTGTTGCCATTGGTATCGGTGACCGAGGTCAGCAGCCAGCGATAGCTTTGGGCCAGATCATAGGCCGGCGTGCCGGCAGTCGGCGTCAGGTTGGCGACCGCGGCGACAGAGCGGAAGGTGGAGACGGTGCCGTCACGATCGGTCACCTTCCATTCATTGGTGGTGCTGTTGAGCGCAATGCGGCGGTAGGATTCGTTCTCCGTCGCATGCGTGCCGCCGGTCGAACACGATGGCGACACCATGCCGGCCACGCAGGCGACCATCGCCTGGCCGTCAAGCAGATAGATGTCGCCGGCATCGAAGGCCGGCATGCCATAGCCGGGGGTTGCCCGCTCGATGACGTCAAAGCCATCAAGACCCCAGACATAGCCAAGCCAGCCCTGGTAGAGACCGCCGGTCTTGGTCTTGCGCGAGGAATTGTAATCAAGCGCGATCGACGGTTCGATGCCGTGGAAGTCTGGGACATCGATGCCGATGGCATAGCCAAGATTGCCATTGCCTGAACTCTTCGGCAGGTCCACCTTCGGCGTGCCGATCGCCTCCGGATCGCTCTCGGTGGTCGTCTCGGTCGCTACTGCGGCTGCTGGTTCCTCCGGTGCCGTCTCGCTGTCGGTCGCCTTCGCGGCCGCCCCGCCCTTGGCATCGGTGGCCTCGCTGTCGGCCGGCTTGCCGTCGACCTTGGCTGCCGCATCCGGACTATCGCCCGCCGGCGCAGCATCTCCCGTCGCACCCGCTGCGGGCGGTGCGCCCGCATCATCCGTGCCGGAGCCTGTTCCCGAGCCAAGTGCTGCCCCGCTATTGCCGAGGCTGCCCGATGGTGCGCCAAGATCAGGCGAAGTCCCTTGCGCCTCCTGCGCAAAGGCCGCCATTCCTGCGGAGTTTCTAATATAAGAAACGAAAGATGTATCTGCGCCGAAGACGCCGGCGGCAAGCAATGCCGCACCAACAAGCAACTTGTTCATGATTCCCCCGAGCCCAAGTTGCTTACTTCTACTCAGCCGGAGCCAAACGAATACGACACCAAGTCATCACAATGGGCATATCCACAGGGAAATTTGTGGAGGCGTGGCGGAGGAGGGCGCGATTCAAGATGGAAGATCAGGTCACTTCACAAACAGCTCGGACAAGGTCGGTTAGGCCGACCGGTGGTGTCATCACGACTTTCATTGAATGAATACACTGCAATTTCAAAAATATTTCGCTGCTTGTCGCGACAGATTCCCTGATAAAATCGTTAGGGAATTCGTCCCGTAAGAGACTGAAATTGCGTATCAATAACTAGGTGATTCTAGCCAATTTCGTTGCTTTCCACCAAATTTCCCTGTTTTTCGCCGTTTATCAGGGAAATTTGGCGGGAGACGGGTTCGCCTCAGACTGGCTCCACCACCAAAGTCCATAATGGTGCCGACACGCTCGTCGTCGCGCCAGATCACCTCATTGCCGATCAGAATTGGCGCGCTATCGGCGCCGCCAAGAGAGAACTGAAGCAGGCGCGAGCGCGGCGCCTTGCCTCGCTGGGGCCTCCACGATATGGCGCCCTATGAAATCGTCTGGCTTGCTCCAACCGACAGCCAAGCCCAGGCCGGCCTCGATCGGGGTGTCCTCGGCGCCGATATCGATGCCCATAAGACGATAACCGCGCTCCAAGCGGCATGCGGCGACGGCATGAAGGCCGGCATAGCGGAGAGCGAATTGGTCGCCTGCCGATACGAGCAAGTCGTGCAGTAGCCGCACATCTCACATGGCCCTATACGTGGATTCCCCTCTGCGAGAGGCAGGGTCTCGGGATCCAATGCGGCAATGCGCTCCAGCGAGGGCAGCGCCAGAGCCGTCCCCGCGATGTCCTGGACAATTCCTCCCAGATCGCGAATTCGCCCTTCCCGATCCAGCAGTCCGGGACGTTCGGCGCCGGCAGGCCCGTAGCGAAGCAGTTTCATGCATGTGTCTCGATTGTCACTCGTTTCTTACTGGAAATCGCTTGCCGCATTGCGCGGCGGTACTGCTTCGGCGCTACGCCGGTTTGCTGGCGGAAGAATCGTGAAAAATTCCCTTGGGCATCGAAGCCCAGATCGCCGGCTAGCCGGGTGAGGTTCGTTCCTTGCTGTCTCATGATCGAAATAGCGTGCTCGATGCGCAAGGTGTTCCAGTACGTACCTGGTGTGAGATCCATGTGGTCGCGGAACATCGAAAAGAAACGGGCCCGCGACATCCCGGCGTGGCGAGCGATCTCGTTAAGCGAATGCTCGCGGGCGATATCGGCCTGCATCAAGCGGATGGCCTTTGACAGGCGAAAATCGAGCGGGGGCCTTCCGTCGGCACTGTCTCGTCCGCCCTTCGCGGCGCCAAGCAAGCCGAGCAGCAGTGCTTCCATACGTGCGTCGATCTGGAGACCGTTGCCGCCGGCGAGGTCGCGCCCAATCCCGGCGGCAAGGGCCTGGCTTGTCCGGTCGAGCTTCAGTTCGACCGTCGTAAAACGGCTCGTCGGATCGGCCCCAGCGAGAATGGTCCCCAGCCAGCGCCGGTCAAGATAGAATGACAGCGTCTTAGCGCGGCCTCCCTGAGGTAGCGAGACGCTATGAGATACAAACGGCGCGATGAGCGTAGCCCGATCTTGATCGAACCCGCCGCGTTTCGACGCTACACTTAGCTCGACCGGGTCCCCTTCGAGCCAGACGCTGAGATTGGCCATCGAGTGCGCGTGCTCGGTTAGCGGATCCGAAAGCTCCAATACGCTCACATGGCCGAACGAGCCGTAGTGAAGCTCATAGATCAAGGACACGGCTTCCTCCCAAAGCGTGACCGATTGCTTCGCAATCAATCTATTCGTCTATTCTTGAGCGAGCGACCAATAATAGGATTGACTCGGCAGCGCAAGTGATTGTTTATCGATCGACAAACAAAGTGCACGAGGAGACCATGATATGAACACGATGAAGGGGCCTGGCCTGATGCTCGCCCAATTCAGTGCCGATGCCGCACCATTCAACAGCCTCGAGGGCATTGCCGACTGGTGCGCCAATCTCGGCTTCAAGGGTGTCCAAATACCGGCTTGGGATCGGAGGCTGTTCGACGTGGAAAAGGCGGCGGAAAGCCAGGCCTATTGCGACGACATCAAGGGTATGCTCGCTGAGCGTGGCATCGTCATCACGGAACTCGCGACCCATCTTTTTGGGCAACTCGTCGCCGTGCACCCGGCCTATGACGCGATGTGCGACGGCTTTGCCCCAGAAACTCTGCGCGGGAAGCCCAACGAGCGAAGCGCGTGGGCCGTGCAGCAGGTGAACCTAGCGGCAAGGGCTTCGAGGAGGCTCGGGCTTAGCGCGATGGGAACATTCTCGGGAGCGCTACTGTGGCCCTATTTTTTCCCTTTTCCTCAGCGTCCGGAAGGGATCGTAGACATTGCATTCGAAGAATTGGCGAAGCGATGGTTGCCAATCCTGGACGCTTGCGAGGAATCAGGCATCGACCTCTGCTACGAAATTCACCCGAGCGAAGACCTGCATGACGGCGAAACCTTCGAAATGTTCCTCGAAAAGGTCGGAGGCCATCGGCGCTGCAACATCCTCTACGATCCGAGCCACCTGCTGCTGCAACAACTGAAATACCTGGACTACATCGACATTTACCACGAGCGCATCCGGATGTTTCACGTCAAGGACGCGGAGTTCAATCCGACCGGTCGACAAGGCGTCTACGGCGGATATCGGGGCTGGACTGACCGGGCGGGCCGCTTCCGCTCGCTGGGAGATGGCCAGGTCGCGTTCCGACCGATCTTCTCAAAACTCGCGCAATACGGGTTCGAAGGCTGGGCGGTTCTGGAATGGGAATGCTGCCTGAAGAATCAGGAAGATGGAGCTGCCGAAGGTGCTGCGTTCATCCGTGACCACATCATCAGGGTCACCGACAAGGTCTTCGACGACTTCGCCGGAACGGGTGCCGATCGGGATGCCAATCGCCGGATGCTCGGGCTGGGCGTGTAGGAGGAAGTCATGCAACGCACAACTGTAGAGAATGACTCTGAGGCCGGCTTCGTTCACGGCTACAGCGAGGTCGGCGACGTTCGCCTGCACCATGTTTCGGTCGGCGATGGACTGCCGGTCCTGCTCATCCCCGGCTGGCCCCAGACCTGGTATGTCTGGCGGCATGTCATGAAAGGCCTCGCCGAGGCGGGTTTCAAGGCTATCGCGGTCGATCTGCGCGGCATCGGGCAGTCGAGCCGGCCGGCTCGAGGATATGATACCGCGACCGCAGCGGCGGATCTGCACGGCTTCATGCGTTTGCTCGGATATGCGCGGTTTCAGGTCGTTGGCCACGACATCGGCAAGTGGATCGGCTACGCGCTCGCAGCCGATTTCCCGGATGCGGTGGAGCGCGTCGCTCTCATGGATGCGAGCATTCCGGGGATCGCCCCAAATGCCGAAATCTTCGGCCCTGTCGAGAAACTCAAGTTCCGCTGGCATTTCATGTTCAACCAGCTCTCTGACCTCCCAGAGATGCTGATCCAGGGTCGCGAGGCGCAATATCTCACCTGGATGTTCGAACAGTGGTCGGTTCAGCGCGAGGCGGTCGCAGTTGACACCTACATCGCCGCCTATTCAAGCCCGGGCGCCCTCAGGGCGGGCTTTTCATACTATCGAGCTATCCCGGAAACGATCGCCCAGAACACGGAGCGCCGGAAAACTCGACTGAAGATGCCGGTTCTGGCGATGGGCGGGGAGTTTTCCGCCGGCGACGGATCGCGCGCGATCCTCGTCGACGTGACAGAACAACTGCGCGGCGTCATCGTGAAAGGTAGTGGCCACATCGTTCCGGAAGAGGCGCCGGAAGCCGTGCTTCGCGATCTTGTTCCATTCCTTGCGGGTACCGACTGAAATCTTGGGAATCCCTTTGGAGTCCCTTGAGGCCGGTCAAGAGCGAGAGGTGCCGATACGATGAATCCTTCTGTTGGCGGTGTCGGTCGGCCATATTGGGGCCTCTCGATGGAATCAAGTTAGCATGTCCTTTAGCCGATAATAGGTGCCTACCATCGGCAGGAACCACGGCCTGCCGGTATGCAGCGGGACTGCATTCCAGTGCATGCCATCGATTGGATTGGTATCCGTGCGGCCCATTGCAATGTCTGCTAAAACACTTCCGATCAGCGTCGATAATTGCGCGCCATGCCCCGAATAGCCCATGCCGTAGATCAGGCGGCACCGAGTAGCTGGGGGCTGGCGCCACCGGCCTCCGGAGCACGATGCCCGATGCTGGTCAGCATGTCGGCGAACCCATGCGCAAGGCCGGCTTCGTCACGCAGATCGCGTAGCGATGTTGCATCGACCGTTCCAGGACCTTGAGGAAGTTCATGTGCCGCGCCTGCGCGCGATGAATCGCGCCGAGCCGGGTGTCGACCACAGGTATTTCGAAGCCAGCCTCGACGAGAAGCGCGCAGACCTCGTCCGCTTTGGCGCCGTGCGAAAAGTGGAGCCGTGACAGGATGCTGCGATGGCGGCCCACCATCGCCTGATCCACTCCGTGGACTGGCCCGACTGTCCGGCCAACAGCCCTTTCCAGGACTTGTCGCAGAGGGGTTACCCAGGTCCTACTGACGAAATCACCATCAATGATCAGCAGCCGTCCGCCAGGCTTGAGCAGCGAGAACCATTCGGCGAACGCCGCTCGCGGATCCACCAACGTCCAGACGAGATGACGGGTGACGAGGACGTCGTAGCTTTCTCCTTTTTCAAGGGTGCGCTCGGCGTCGCCGATCAGAAACCGGATGCCGCTTTCCCTCTGCGTCGCCTTTGCACGCGCGCGGGCAAGCATGGCCTCTGACCAATCGAGCCCGGTCACGGCATAACCCAGGTCGTGCATGAGATGGGATACAACCCCGGTGCCGCAAGCGAGGTCGAGCGCGCGACGCCCATCCCCGGGGCCTAAGTGCTTGAGCATCAGCCTGTGCCAGGCCATGCGTTCCCGCTGTGAGAAGATTTCATGCCCCACCGAAAGGTCGAATGTTTCGGCGCGCGTCGACCAATAGTCGCGTATCTCGTCCCGCAGCGAATAATTGGGCTCGCCCGCCATTCCAGACCCCTTGTCGTCGTACCAGTCTGGAATTGCTCTAAAAGATATTTCTTGAGAATTGAAGTCATCTTTTATAAGGCACCTCTGGCTAATCCACTTCACGAGAGGGCGCGATGAATTTCGGAAAGGTCCCAGCAGGGACGATGGCGGCCGCTATCGTCGCCCTGTCGATGACGCTGGCCGCCAGGGCCGAAATGGTTGCAGTGACTGACATCACGGGCCGCCAGGTCGAGGTGAACGTCCCGGTCGAGAGGGTAATCCTAGGTGAGGGCCGGCAGGTCTATCTCGTCGCGGCGCTCGACACCGAGGACCCGTTCAAGCGCATCGCTGGCTGGCGCGAGGATTTTAGCCAAGCGGATCCGGACAACTACGCCGCCTATCTCGAAAAATTCCCCAGGATGGCGGAGATCCCCACCTTCGGCGGTTTCAAGGACGGCACTTTCGACGTCGAGCAGGCGGTGTCGCTCAAGCCCGACGTCATCCTGATGAACATCGAGTCGAAGCAGGCCACGGAAGACGCCAAATATATCGAGAAGCTCGCCGCCGCCGGCATTCCGTTGGTCTATGTCGATTTCCGCGAGCGTCCCTTTACCAACACCGAACCCAGCATGCGCCTGTTCGGCAAGCTGTTCGGCAAGGAGGAGCGCGCCGAGGAATTCATCACCTGGCGCGCCGCCGAGATCGCGCGCGTTACCGACGTCATCGAGAAGGCCAAGCCGGAAAGGCCCAAGGTCTTCATCGAACGCGCCGGCGGCTATTCGGACGATTGCTGCATGAGCTTCGGCGACGACAATTTCGGCAAGTTCGTCGAGATGGCGGGCGGCGACAACATCGCCAATGACATCATCCCCGGCACGTTCGGCACACTCAATCCCGAACAGATCATCGCCTCCGACCCGGATCAGATCATCGTCACCGGCGGCTCGTGGGAAGCCTATGTGCCGGGCGGTGCCTGGGTCGGCGTCGGCCCCGGCCGTGATGAGGCAGAGGCGCTGCGCAAGCTGAAGGCGCTGACCGAGCGGCCGGCGCTGACCGGCGTGAAGGCCGTCGAGGACGGCGCCGTGCATGCCATCTGGCATCAGTTCTACAACAGCCCCTATCAGTTCGTCGCCATCCAGCAGATGGCGAAGTGGCTGCATCCGGATCTTTTCGCCGATCTCGATCCCGAGGCGACCTTCAGGGAGTTGCACGAGAAATTCCTGCCCGTCGCATACAGGCCCGGCCACTGGGTCTCGCTGACCGATGTCGATTGAATCGACGGCCATCAGCACCGCGCTCGACAGCACCGATGGACGAGGGCGTTACCGCGCTCTCGTCTGGCGGCGGCAGTTGATCCTTGCCGGCCTCGGCGCTGCCCTGCTCTTCAGCCTGTGCGTCGACCTTGCGGTCGGTCCCGCCCGCTACGGACTTGCCGAGGTCGTGCGGGCGCTTGTGTTTCCCGACACGGTGCCGCAGCAGGTGCGCGTGGTGCTCTGGGACATCCGCATGCCGGTAGCCCTGATGGCCATCGTCGTCGGGGCGGCGCTCGCCGTGGCCGGCGCACAGATGCAGACCATCCTCAACAACCCGCTGGCGAGCCCCTTCACGCTCGGCATATCCGCCGCCGCGAGCTTCGGCGCCGCGCTTGCACTTGCCTTCGGGGTGAGGCTTATCCCCGCCGCAGTCGAATATGTAGTGCCGATCAACGCCTTTGTGATGGCGATGCTGGCGGCCTTCCTCATTCACGTGCTGAGCGTAAAGCGCGGCGTCAGCGCGGAGACCATCGTGCTGCTCGGCATCGCGCTGGTTTTCACCTTCAATGCGCTGCTCGCGCTCGTCCAGTTTTTCGCGTCGGCGGAAGCGCTGGCGGCGGTCGTCTTCTGGACAATGGGCAGCCTCACCAAGGCCACCTGGCCCAAGCTTGCAGTCACCACATTCATTCTCCTCGCAGTCTTACCCATTTTCGCCCGGCGCACCTGGGCGCTGACGGCGTTGAGGCTTGGTGAGGACAAGGCGGCCAGCTTCGGCGTCAAGGTCGGCCGCCTGCGGCTTGAGACGCTGATTCTGGTGAGCCTTCTCGCCGCCATCCCCGTTGCCTTCGTCGGCACCATAGGCTTTATCGGACTTGTGGGCCCGCACATCGCGCGCATGGTCATCGGCGAGGACCAACGCTTCTTCCTGCCCGCCTCGGCCCTGTCGGGTGCGCTCATCCTGTCGGCCAGTTCGGTCGTCAGCAAGTCGCTTATCCCGGGGACGGTCTTCCCGATCGGCATCGTCACCTCACTCATTGGCATCCCGTTCTTCATCTCGCTCATCCTGTCTAGCACGAGGCGCTCATGGTGACGATCCGGCTCGAGGCGCTCGGCGCGCGCTACGGCACGAGCCTCCGGCTTCGGGATGTGACCACGCCAGCGTTCGAGGGCGGAGACATCGTGGCGGTGATCGGTCCGAATGCCGCCGGCAAGTCGACGCTGTTCAGGCGCATCGCCGGCCTCCTGCACGGACCGGGAGCAATGCATGTCGAGGGGGTCATTCGCGGGAAGAGCGGCATCTGCTACATGCCACAGGAAACGTCCGCCAACGCGGTGCTCACCGTCTATGAGTCAGTGTTGCTCGCCCGCAAGCAGGGTATGGGCTGGTCTGTGAGCGACGATGATCTGGCTCGCATCGACGAGACCCTGGCGGCGCTCGGCATCGCCGATATCGCTTTCCGCAACATCGGCGAGCTTTCCGGCGGCCAGCGGCAACTCGCCAGCCTGGCACAAACGCTTGTGCGCGAGCCGGAGATCCTGCTGATGGACGAACCGACATCAGCACTCGATCTGTCGCGGCAGGTGGAAGTGCTCGGTCTCATGCGGGAACTTGCTCAGGCGCGAGGCATGGTCGTGCTGATCGCCCTGCACGACCTCAATCACGCCCTGCGCTTCAGCGATCAGACAATGGTCATCGCGGACGGCCGGCTGGTCGCATGCGGGTCATCGCCGGACGTCATCACATCCGATCTGCTGCGGGACATTTATCACCTCAACGCGCGCATCGAGCCGTGCTCGCGCGGCATCGGCCACGTCATCGTGGATGGCGTGGCGGATGGGCGTCGGACGCTCATAATGCCGGCAGCGGAAACCGAATCCGGGATTAGGAGCAGATTCGAAGCGGCAGCCGTTCCGGCCGCGTGACGGCAACCGCATTATGCCGGTTGATCGACGCGCGCACTGATCGACCTGATCCTCTGACCGCTGGTTGAAGGCGACAGCGTGCTTGCATTCAACTCAAGGCGTGGCCGGCCAATCCATAGACCCAAGGCCCATTGTCTTCCCGGTTCAGAAAACGGCGCCCTTTGGACATGGTCGTAACGGTCTCGGCAATGCCGAGGCCGCACTGCTGGAGAAACGCGGCAAACACGCCATCCTTCTCGCGCGTATCGACGCGGGCGAACCGTCCTGCCAGTTCCTTCAGATGCACGGCTGTGAGATGGACCGCGTCTAGATCGTTGCGCGCGACCATGGGGCCGATCACGTGGCCACGCCCGAACTCGCGACACATGGAATAGCCGACGATCTCGCCGCCACGGCTCAAAGTGCAGATTGAGGCATCGGCCGCGAGCAACGCGAGCAGCCTCTCGCGGTTTGTCCCAAACGCGCGCATATCCAACGCCGTGATCTCCTTCAGCCTGTCGCTCGATAGCGCCTGCAATTGACCGTCCAGGGCCGGCATTGTTGGGGGTGTCTGTGGGACCTCCCCCTGGCGCATGTATACGATCGCCTCGGTCGTGAAACCGAGTGAGACATAAAGAGGATAGGCAGCATGGGTAGCATTGAGTGCCAAGTTGCGATCGCCGCATTGCTCGAGCACCAAGTCCATGAGCCATCGGCCGCCTCCTTGCGCTTGCGTGCGGGGCGTTGTGATCACTACGCCGATGGTGGCGAAATCGTCCCCGTGAGGAAACCACATCGCGCTGCCGAAAACGCGTCCAATACCATCAACGGCAACAATGCCGCGGCCGGCACGGCGCAGAAAGTCCCAATCCTTCGGCCGATGAGGCCAGCGGACTGAGATCGACAGCGCGTGCAGTAGCTTGACGTCGACGTCATCAATGTCCCGCGCGACCAGTTCGAAGGATTTCAGGCGTACTGATCTCTGCATCTCAGTCGATCCGGTCCTTCAACGAATGCGCAAGGCACGCGGTGCTAAGGCTCCGATTGCCATGTTTGCGACAGGCCTCTTTTGCAGCATCTTTACAGGGGAAAGCCAGCAGGTTTCGCTGGTTTGAGGTGCTTTTTCGCAATCTTCGGCCAAAGCACGGCGCGATTCGGCAGGGAACACTTCGCCATACGGGTAGGCTGGTCGCAACCGGTGATAGTGTGCAAGCAGAGCGACCGCCATGAACGTGGAAGAAATCCTCGCGACCCTGGTTGCATTTCCCTCTGTTGTGGGCACGCCAAACAGCGCGATCGTCGATTGGATCCGCGACTACTGTCAGGCGGCAGGAGCCGAGGTGACAGTTCTCCCCGGACCCGAGGGTGACCGGTCCAACCTCTTCGTCACGATCGGCCCGCGCCAGGCTCGGGGCTATATCATCTCTGGACATACGGATGTCGTGCCGGCCGGCGAGCCGGAATGGAGCTCGGATCCGTTTGTCCTGCGCCGCGAGGGCGGCAGGCTTTACGGCCGCGGCACCACCGACATGAAGGGCTTTCTCGCCTGCGCATTGGCCGCGCTTCCCGAACTTTTGGCGATGAATCTGCGACAGCCAGTTCATCTCGCGTTCTCCTACGACGAAGAGGCGGGTTGCCGTGGCGTGCCGCATCTCCTAGCCGCGTTGCCGAGCTTATGCGAGAAGCCGCTTGGCGCGATAGTCGGCGAGCCGAGCCGGATGCAGCCTGTGCGCGCTCACAAGGGGAAGGCGGCCGCGCGGCTCGAGGTGATCGGGCGATCCGGCCATTCGTCACGCCCCGATCTCGGACTCAATGCCGTGCACGCCATGGCCGGTGTCATCACGCACGCCGTGGCCTATGGCCAATCCCTCGCCGACGGGCCGTTCGATGATAATTTCAAGCCCCCATATACTTCCTTGCAGGTGGGCGTCATCGCCGGTGGACAAGCCGTCAACATCATCCCCGACCGTTGCACCGCTGACGTCGAGGTGCGTGCCGTGCCCGGCGTTTCTCCATCCTCCCTGCTTGAGCCGGTCAAGGCCCGGCTTTTCGATCTGCGCGACAGTGGCTTCGATGTGGCGTGGCACGAGTTGAGTTCCTATCCCGCCCTTGCGCCCGCGAATGGGAGGGATCTAGCGGCCGTTATGACGGAGCTGACGGGGCAGGAGCCGCTGACAGCCGTCAGCTTCGGTACGGAGGCCGGGCTTTATCAGCAGGCCGGAATCGATGCGGTCATTTGCGGCCCCGGCGATATCGGCCGTGCCCATCGTGCCGACGAATATATCGAGATCGGTGAACTCGCCGCTTGCCGGAAGATGATCGAGGGGCTCGGCGCGCTTCTTGCGGCCTGAAGGAAGGGGCGGTCACCATGGCGTTTCTTTTCAATTCCGATGCCGCGCGTGCCGCGGTCTTCCGCGAGATATTTGCGCGCCAGATCCCGGATCTGGAATTCCTCCATTCCGGCGATGAAATGGAGCCAGAGAAGGTGCGCTATCTCATTACCTGGACGGTGCCGGACGAGATCTCGCGCTATCGCAATCTGGAAGTGCTGTTTTCCACCGGCGCGGGCGTCGACCAGTTCAAGCAGGACGTGGTGCCAAGCCATGTGAAGCTGGTGCGCATGGTCGAGGATGGCATCATACGCATGATGCAGGAATACGTCGCGCTCGGCGTGTTGGCGCTCCACCGGCAGATGCCCGCCTATCTCGAGCAGCAGAAAAGGTGCCTCTGGCAACCGATTGCCGGTCGACAGGCGGCCGAACGCCGGGTTGGCTTCCTCGGCCTTGGCATGCTGGCCCGCGCGGCTATCGAGCGCTTGAAGCCGTTCCAGTTTCCGCTTGCCGGGTGGAGCCGCAGCGAAAAGCGGATAGAGGACGTCGCCTGTTTTCACGGCAGGGACCAACTCGCGGGCTTTCTGAAGCAAACGGATATTCTCGTCTGCCTGCTCCCGCTCACGGAACAAACGCACGGCATGCTCGATGCAGAGTTCTTCGACTTACTGCCCGTCGGGGCGCAGCTGCTGCATGTCGGCAGAGGTCCGCAACTAGACCAGGCCGCGCTGATCAACGCGCTCGACATCGGTCATGTATCTGCGGCGATGCTTGATGTCACTGATCCAGAACCGCTCCCGGAAGACCATCCGCTCTGGTCGCATCCGAAGGTGATGATAACGCCGCATATCGCCTCGGTGACGCAACCGCATACGGCGGCACAATCCGTCGTGGACAATATCCGGCGCCACCGCGCCGGAGAAGAACTGATCGGCCTCGTCGATCGGACACTCGGCTACTAACCAGGAAACATCACATGTCACTTCTGATCACGATCGACACAGTTCCAGACTTCGCGCCGAAGGAGGCATTACCGGCCCCGGAGCGGCTCATTTCCGGCACTCCATCCTTCAAGACCTGGGCGCAGGATGCCTCAAAAGGTGAGAAAGTTCTGACCGGCGTCTGGGAAGCGACGCCCGGCGAGACGCATTCGATCAAGGGAACTATCTACGAGTTCTGCCACATCGTTTCGGGTCTCGTCGAAATCGAGGAGAAGGGCGGTGAGACCAAGACCTACCGCGCCGGCGACAGTTTCGTGATGAAGCCGGGTTTCGTCGGCGTCTGGCGCACGATCGAGACCGTACGCAAGATCTACGTCAGCGTTTATGACTGAGTTCAGTGCTCAAGGTCCGGCCGAACAGAGCACGCGGCGGTTCCAGAACAATCGGCTTTCCAAGTTCCGCCTGACGCGATTCGACGCCGTCGGGCGGCTCATCCTCGACCGAAAATGCGGCGGGCGATCCACTATTGTTCCGATGACGCTAGTGCGAACGAGGACCTCCATCAATGAAGACCTACAAGATAGCGCTCATCCCCGGCGACGGCATCGGCAAGAACGTGACGCAGGCGGCATGGCAGGTGCTGCAGGCGACGGCTAAGCGGGGCGGTTTCGCCCTTGCTGACACAAGATTCCCATGGTCGTGCGCCTACTACCTGGAGACCGGTGCAATGATGCCGTCAGACGGCATCGAGACACTTCGAAAATTCGATGCGATCTATCTCGGCGCTGTGGGCTGGTCCGCAGAAGTGCCCGACTCAGTATCGCTTCACGGATTGCTCCTGCCGATCCGCAAAGGGTTCACGCAGTACGCCAACATACGACCGCACCGGCTGTTGCCGGGCGTTCAGGGGCCCCTCCGCTCCGATGGTTTCGACATCCTGTGCATCCGCGAGAATACGGAAGGCGAATATTCCGGCGCCGGCGGGCGCGTCCATTCCGGCACAGCCAATGAGGTCGCGATTGAGACAGCAATCTTCACGCGTGCGGGTGTCGAACGGATCATGCGTTTCGGTTTCGAACAGGCGCGGGCGCGCCGCAAGAAGCTGGCATCTGTCACCAAATCCAACGCGCAGAAACATTCCATGATTTTCTGGGATGAGGTCACGCGCGAGATAGCGAAAGACTATTCCGATGTAGAGGTCTCGCACTACCACATCGACGCCATGGCTGCCCGCATGGTGCTGGCGCCGGAAAGCCTCGACGTAATCGTCGCCTCGAACCTGTTTGGCGACATCCTCACTGATATTGGAGCGGCCATCCAGGGCGGGCTGGGTTATGCCGCCTCTGCCAATATCAATCCCGATCGCAGCGCGCCTTCCATGTTCGAGCCGGTCCATGGTTCGGCGCCCGACATCGCGCATCTCGGCGTCGCCAATCCGATCGCCGCGATCTGGTCCGGTGCGATGATGCTCGGGCATCTGGGTGAGGGGCAGGCTGCGGCAGAAGTGATGTCGGCGATCGAGTCCGCAACCGCGCGGGGGATTGGCACGATCGCAGGCAAGGACAGGACTGAAACAATCACGCAGGCCGTGCTGGCAGGATTAACCTGAAAGAGCAGAGGAAAGACCATGAATGCGATGACGAAGATTGGTATGTTCAACGATTCCGACCTTTTCCGCCAGCAGGCGCTGATTGGCGGTGTCTGGTGGGATGCGGAAACGAAGGGCGTGGTCGATGTCATTGACCCTGCCAGCCAAAGTGTTCTCGGCACCGTTCCCGAAATGGCGGAGAACGAGACGAGAGCCGCAATCGACGCTGCGGCTGAGGCCTTCAAAGGCTGGAAGAAAAGGACCCATGCCGAGCGTGCAGGATTTCTGGAGCGCTGGCACGACCTCATCCGCCAGCACGAACAGGATCTCGCGCTCCTGCTGACGCTGGAACAAGGCAAGCCGCTTGCCGAGGCGTTGGCGGAAATCCGCTACGGCGCATCTTTTGTGAAATGGTTTGCGGAGGAGGCGCGCCGGATCGGTGGCTCGACCATTCCGTCACCCACGGCCGATCGCCGCATTCTGGTGCTGAAAGAACCCGTCGGCGTCTGCGCCATCATCACGCCGTGGAATTTCCCCAACGCGATGATCACGCGCAAAGTAGCACCGGCGCTGGCCGCAGGTTGCACGGTTGTCATCAAGCCGTCGGAATTTACGCCATTCTCGGCGCTCGCGCTCGGCGTCCTGGCGGACCGAGCCGGCATCCCGGCAGGCGTTATCAACATCGTAACCGGCATGCCGGCGGAGATCGGCAAAGAGCTGATGGCCAACGAAACCGTCCGCAAGATCTCGTTCACCGGTTCGACCCGCGTCGGTGCGCTGCTCATGCGTGGCGCGGCCGATAGCATCAAGCGGCTGAGCCTGGAGCTTGGCGGCAACGCGCCCTTCATCGTCTTTGACGACGCCGATCTGGATAAGGCAATTGAAGGGGTGATCGCATCCAAGTTCCGCAATGGCGGTCAAACCTGCGTTTGCGCGAACCGGATTCTCGTGCAGGAAGGCGTTTACGCCGCTTTCGCCGAAAAGCTGAGCCAGCGCGTCACGCGGATGAGGGTTGGCGCAGGGACCGACGAGGGCACTGAAATCGGCCCGATGATCAACGCGGCCGCGATCGACAAGATCGAGCGTCACATCGCGGATGCACAGGCGAAAGGTGCGCAGATCATCGCCCAGAGCGAGACGGTGCCGGAGGGCAAGCAATATGCACGGCCCGTCGTACTGGGAGAGGCTACTACCGAGATGCTCCTGGCATCGGAAGAGACGTTCGGTCCGGTGGCGCCGCTTTTTCGCTTCGAGACGGAGGAAGAGGCCATCGCCATCGCGAACGGTACGCCGTTCGGCCTTGCCGCCTACTTCTACACCGACAACCTCCAACGGTCATGGCGTGTTGCCGAGGCGCTGGAGTTCGGTATGGTCGGGCTCAACACAGGCATGATCTCGACCGAGGTTGCGCCTTTCGGCGGTGTCAAGCAGTCAGGAGTGGGGCGCGAAGGATCGCAGCTCGGCATCGAGGAATATCTCGAGGTCAAGACGCTTCATGTTGGCGGGCTTAACTAGTTATCTTGCAAGCAGGTGGAAACACTTGCAGCCCCTAAAGCGTTGGAACAACAAAGAAAGGGGCGGTGAAAACCGCCCCTTTCTCTATTGCGACCAGTGATTATTAACGTTTTGGGAGCACCTAAGTCTGGCGCGACTGCGCCAGCAAACAGACGTTCAGGCGAATTCCCGAACGGGCTCCAGTCCGACGGCGCCGGCCAGACCGCCGATATCCTTGATTTCGGTATATTCGTAGAAGGGGTTTGCAGGCTCGTGGCCGCGGTTCACCCAGACCTTGCTCTTGATACCGAGATCATAGGCGGTCATGAGATCATAGCGAAATGAGGACGACACGTGCGTAATGTCCTCCGGGCCGCAGCCGAGCTTCTCGAACATATATTCGAAGCCCTTCATCAAAGGCTTGTAGGCGCCGGTCTCCTCGGCCGTGATGACCATGTGGAACGGTGCGCCGAGTTTTTCCACGTTCGACATGATCAGGCTCTTCATGGAGTTCGACAGGATCACCAGCGGGATTTCCTTGGCGACCTTGGCCAGGCCCGCCGGGACATCCGGGTGCGGACCCCATGTCGGCACTTCCGCATAGATGCGCTGGGCATCCTCGGGCCGGAATGCGACGCCGTTGCGTTTGCAGGTTCGTTCCACAGAATTGTGCACGACCTCGCTGTACGGCTTCCAGGCGCCAAGAACCTCATCGAGGCGATAGGCCGAGAAATCCCTGATGAACTGCGCCATCCCAGCTGGGGAGAGCTGCGCGCCGTATACGCGTCTCGCCGCGCCGGCCATGTCGAAGTTGGTCAGTGTACCGTAGCAGTCGAAGGTGATGTATTTCGGTCTGAACTGGGTCATGAGCGTCGATCCTTCCAATCCTGTCGGCACAGCGTGCCTTTAACAGCAAGGATCATAGTGAGAACCGAGAAGACTAGTCGCCGCATTCGATGTGCCCTGAAGCAGATTGTTTTGTATTGCGTGAGAGCTTTGGCAGAGAGTTGCGCCTGAGTTCGTTTTCGAGCTTCGGCGGGAGCGCGACCTTTCAGCCGTGCGTCGGCATAAGATACGGCGCCAGCGGCAAAGGAAAGTCAAAACGCCTATCGCTCAGGTTCTGGTCGGGAGGAACTGCTGTCCGCGGCAGCCTATCTTGGGCCTAGGAGAATTCAGGCCCGGAATGAACCATGACCGCGCAGCAGATCACGCTGGAAACGATGACAATGGCGCATCTGAGCGGTGCTGTCGAACTGTCGCGGCAGGTTGGTGGGCCGGTGGTGGCGAGAAGCAATTCCGAAGCACCGAACCTGATCGACTTCCTGCTGGCCGACAGTGCGGGCGAGTTTGTCCGTATCGACACCGAATCTACAGATCTCGGCGAATGGCTCACCCGTCCTGCCTGGCTCACGTCGTCGGTGGCATAATGATGCGACGAACCGCAGATGAGCTGAAGGACGAAACCACACCACACCGGACTTATGCTCTCGTCAGTCAGGCACTACGCTGAATCGGAGGAAGAAATGCTGGCAAACTCACTGATCGAACTCGATCGCGCACATCTGGTTCACCCGTTTTCATGCTATCGGAGCCACGAGGAGACGGGCGTGCGGGTGCTCAAATCCGCCAAGGGCGCAACAGTAACCGATGCAAGCGGGAAAACCCTGCTGGACGGATTCGCCGGTCTATGGTGTGTAAACATCGGATACGGCCAGGAAAGCGTCGTTGAAGCAGCCGCAAAGCAGCTAAGAGAGCTTCCCTATGCGACGGGATATTTCGGGCTGGGATCCGAGCCTGCCATTCGCCTTGCTGCCAGGCTCGCCGAACTGGCGCCCGGCGATTTGAACCATGTCTATTTCACGATTGGCGGCTCCGACGCAGTCGACAGTACGATCCGCTTCATTCGCTATTACTACCATGCCAAGGGTACGCCGCAAAAGGACCAGTTCATCTCGGTCGAGTATGGCTACCATGGATCCTCGACGGCGGGGTCAGGTCTGACCGCGATCCCGGCTTTCCATGCGGGTTTCGGCGTGCCATACGACTGGCAGCACAAAATTCCTTCGCACTACGCCTATCGCAATCCGGTCGGTTCCGACCCGCAGGCGATCATCGACGCATCGGTCGCGGCCCTGCGGGCCAAAATCGCGGAACTCGGCGCGGGCCGCGTTGCGGCCTTCTACGCCGAACCCATCCAGGGTTCGGGCGGTGTCCTCGTTCCACCGACGGGTTGGCTGAAGGCTCTGCACGCCGTGTGCAAGGAACACGACATTCTGTTCGTTGCCGACGAAGTTATCACTGCCTTTGGCCGTACCGGCCCCCTCTTCGCCTGCGAGGAAGACGAGGTCGTACCGGATTTCATGACCACGGCGAAGGGACTGACCTCGGGCTACGTGCCGATGGGCGCCGTCTTCATGTCGGACCACGTCTACAATACCATCGCGGACGGAGCCGGCAAAGCGGCCGTCGGCCATGGCTATACTTATTCGGCCCATCCCGTGAGCGCGGCGGTCGGGCTCGAATGCCTGCGTCTCTATGAAGATGGCTTGCTCGAGAATGGGCGCAAGGCCGGGAAGCGCCTGATGGAAGGCCTTCGCTCGCTCGCCGACCACCCGCTGGTTGGCGACATCCGCGGTCGCGGCATGCTGGCAGCAATTGAGTTGGTCACCGACAAGGAGCGCAAAACGCCGCTGCCGGCGGCGGCCGATCCGGGGCGCCGCATCTTCGAGCGCGCGTGGGCGAACGGCCTTGTCATCCGCTCCTTCAACAGCGGCATCCTCGGCTTTGCGCCGCCGCTCTGCTGCACGGACGACGATATCGATGGAATCCTCGAACGTACCCGGATGACGCTGGATCAAACCCTCGAAGATAGGGATGTGCGGGCAGCGATGAAGGGATGATCATTGCCATCGCCGAAGCGACCTCGGTCAATGCGGTAGACGCCTAATGCATGTCGCGCAAAAGTGTGCAGCGGTTTTGTGATAGCGACATGCATAAAACAAGAGCCTAAAGCGCGTCGCATGAGGCCGGTCGAACGCGACGCGCTTTAGCGGCGCCGAAGCAAATCCTCAGGTGATGCCGGCGTCTGCCAAGTGCAAAGCAATTTGCCGGTATGTGGAATCTCTTGCCGTTGCACAAGCGCAGCGAAAACAGCAACAGGGAGCGCTGGCGCGCGGCTCTCCAGGTCCGAGACTGCGGAGCAGCTTTCTCATTTGTCGAAAATGATGTCGAGAGGCAAATGGGATTTCACGATCGGTGACTTCAGCACGACGAAGCTGAAATATTTGTCGATTCCGATATCCAATTCGATCATGCGCTCCATGATCGTCTGGTACTCGCTGATGCCCGCTGTGACAAACTTCACTAGGTAGTCGTAACCGCCTGAAACCAGATGGCATTCGATGACAGAATCGACTTTCTGAATTGCGGTGAGAAATCTCGCGAAGTCGTTCTGTTGATGGTGCTTGAGCGTGACTTCGGTGAAGATCGTTAGAGTCTGTCCGAGCTTGGACACGTCGATCTGGGCGGAATAGCCGGTGATGAAGCCTTCCGCCTGAAGCTTCTTCACCCGCATCAGGCAAGGGCTCGGCGAAAGGTTGACCAGGTCGGCTAGCTCGACATTCGTGACCCGCCCGTTCTTTTGCAATTGGGATAAGATCTTGATGTCGATCTTGTCGAGCTTCATTGGAAACCTGTCACACGTTCGAACCGCGGATCGTCCGGCAGACGGCGTCCGTCACTTCCTGCGTGGTCGCTGTCCCTCCCACGTCGGGCGTCAGCACCCCTTCACTCGTCGCCGTTTCCACAGCGCTCATCAACCGGACGGCCGCTGCGCTCTCGCCCAGATGTTCGAGCATCTGGGCAGCGGTCCAGAAGGTGGCGACCGGGTTGGCGATACCCTTGCCGGCGATGTCGAATGCCGAGCCGTGAATTGGCTCGAACATCGAGGGATAGCGCCGCTCGGGATCAATGTTGGCGGTCGGTGCAACGCCGAGACTGCCCGCGAGCGCGCCTGCAAGGTCCGACAATATGTCGGCGTGAAGATTGGTGGCGACGATCGTATCTAGGCTCCGAGGTTTCAACGTCATACGCACTGTCATAGCATCGACTAGCATCTTGTCCCACGCGACGTCGGGGAATTCCCGCGCCACCTCGGCTGCGATTTCGTCCCACATTACCATGCCGTGACGCTGCGCGTTGGATTTCGTAACAACAGTCAGGAGCTTTCGCGGCCGTGACTGCGCCAGCCGGAATGCATAGCGCATGATGCGGGTGACGCCGACGCGCGTGAAGATCGCGACCTCGGTTCCGACCTCCTCGGGGAGGCCGCGATGGGCGCGGCCGCCGTGGCCCGAATACTCGCCCTCGGAATTCTCACGCACGATCACCCAATCCAGATCGCCAGGGCCAACGCCCGCCAGCGGCGAAACAATCCCGGGCAATATCCTGGTCGGCCGCACGTTGGCGTACTGATCAAAGCCTTGGCAGATCGGCAGCCGGAGGCCCCAGAGCGTGATGTCGTCGGGCAGATCGGGAGCGCCTACCGCGCCAAAGAAGATGGCGTCGAAGCGCTTCAGTTGCGCCAGTCCATCTTCGGGCATCATCCGACCATGGGCCTTGTAATAGTCTGAGCCCCAGTCGAAGTGCTGGACGCGCAGCTTGAAGTCGCCGCAGCGCTGCTGCAGCACCTCAAGCGCCTGGAGACCTGCGGCAATCACCTCCGGGCCGATCCCGTCGGCAGGAATGGCGGCAATCTCATATTCGCGCATCGTTACTTCCCTGTTTTTGGTGCTGGCCGCCTCGTGACCTCAATCTCGTGCGCGACCGATTGTACCTTGGCAAGACGGTCTTCTCAGAATTCAGTGACCTGGCCCCACGCCACGGTCTTCAGGCGCTTCGGTCAACTAGGACGCGGATCGACACTGGTCTCGCTGCCCAAGCGCAGCCTAGCGTATGGGCCTCAGCCGTAAGCCGTGAACTTTGTACGAGGGCGGAACATCCTGCCGTTTGAGGCATGAAAGACGGGCAATTGTTGCGACGAATGACCGGTTGGGTCGCACCTCACCTGCGGAGTCGATCATACACTCATTGCATCGGATCGACCCCGGATGAGACCCCGGATGAGTATGAGGGTGACACGGTAATGAAGTTTGCTTCCTACTGGCACGATACTTCGGTTCCATTGGCGGATCCGTGGCCGATCCGGTCTCGGGGGATTTCGAGGTGGCCGTGATTCACACCGGCAAGCCATGGTTTCCTCCCATGCCTCCCATGGTAGGCACATACTATCGTCTGAAGGATGCGGTCGCGTGACCCGGGCGGCGGAAAACGCGCAGAGTGAAATGCTAAATTTGGCCTCCTTTGCAGAAGTTCCTGCTGCCTGCGTGCTAAGTTTCAACGACTCTGCCGGCCAGAAGGGGTCACACTCATTGTCGACTAAGGTCCGTTACTCCCCGGACATCCGCCAAGAGGCATGCAGGCTCCGCAGGGCCACGACAGGGAGGCTTGAAAGTGAGCCGGAGAGCTCACGATAGGGAACAGTTTGACCGATTGATCGCCACGAGGCGGAGATCGAAAACGCAATCCGCAGCGGGCTAAAGAGCGCGGCTGAGAAGGGAGAGGTCTCGATGATCGCCAGCATCCAAGCTGTAGCTCCTCATGAAGTTGCGCTTTCGGTGCGCGACCTGACCGTAAGCCTGCCGGCCGGCATGGAGCGGGTCCATGCGGTCGAGAATATCTCGTTTGATCTGAAACGCGGCCAGATCCTCTGCATCATAGGCGAGTCCGGATCGGGTAAGTCGGTCACGGCGAACGCGATCATGGGGCTTCTGCCAAAGGTGATCCGCCTCTCATCGGGTGTCATCCAGCTGGAGGGGATGAACATCATCGGCATGTCGCCAGACAAGCTGCGCAACCTGCGTGGACGGGTCGTGTCGATGATCTTTCAGGATCCGCTCTCAGCGCTCAATCCCCTGATGACGGTGGGCGCGCAGATTGACGAGGTCATGGCCGCGCATGGCTTCGGTACGCCACAAACCTGCCGCAACCGCGCCGTTGAGCTGCTCACTGAAGTGGGCCTACCAGATCCCCAACTCATGTATCACCAGTATCCTTTCCGGCTTTCGGGCGGGCAGCGGCAGCGCGTCATGATTGCCATGGCCTTGGCGCTCGAGCCGACGGTGCTGATCGCCGATGAGCCAACCACCGCCCTCGACGTCACCACCCAGGCACAGATCCTGCAACTGATCAGCGACATTCAGCGGCGCAAGGGCATGAGCGTGATGTTCATCACCCATGATTTCGGTGTGGTGGCAGAGATCGCCGACAGCGTCGTGGTGATGGAAAAGGGCCACATCGTCGAACAGGGTAGCGCCGAGCAGGTGTTGAAGTCGCCCAAGCATCCTTATACCCGGCGCCTGATCGCGGCCGTACCGCATTTGACCGGCGAAGATCGCCCTCGTCTGGAGTCGGCCAGCAAGGAGCCGATCCTGAAGGTTGAGGGTCTGGTGAAGACCTATCGTGGTGGCAGCGCGCTGTTCGGCGCGCAGCGGACTGTGACAGCGGTGAACGAGGTCTCGTTCGAACTCGCGCCCGGCCGCACGCTGGGGGTCGTAGGCGAGAGCGGTTCGGGAAAGTCGTCGCTGGGCCGGCTGTTGATCAAACTGCTGGACAGCGACGGCGGCGGGATTTTGTTCGAGGGATCTGACATAGCCAAGCTTTCCGAAGCGAAGTTCCGCCCTCTTCGACCGCGGATCCAGATGATCTTCCAGGATCCCTTCGCGTCGCTGAACCCACGCTCAACGGTTGGCCACATCATGACGGTAGGGCCGGTGGCACACGGGATGCCTTATGCCCAAGCGCGCGAGGAAGCGCGTGCGCTCCTGGCTCATGTCGGTCTCGATGCCGGCGCCTTTGGCCGCTATCCGCACGAGTTCTCGGGTGGGCAACGCCAGCGCATCGGCATCGCTCGTGCGCTGATGTTCAAGCCGAAGCTGCTCATTGCCGACGAGGCGGTCTCCGCACTCGACGTCTCGATCCAGGCGCAGATCCTGCAGCTTCTGGACCAGATCCAGCGCGAGACCGGCGTGTCGATGGTTTTCATCACACACGACCTGCGCGTCGCCAGCCAGATCTGCGACGAAATCGCTGTGATGCAGAAGGGCCGGATCGTCGAGCGCGGACCGCCCTCGCAGATATTCCTGAACCCGCAAGCAGCCTACACGCGCCAACTCGTAGCGGCAATTCCAGGAGAGCGGCCGGGCAATGCCCGTCCAGTTGCAGCAAACGCATAAGAAATAACAAGAGAGGAACTACCATGACCAGAAATTCATCGACTACGTCCAACTACTCGAGGCGCGAAGCGCTGCGACTGATGGCGATAGGTGGGGCTGCAGGCCTCATCGCGCCCAACCTGCTGGGCAAGCCCGCCTTCGCCAAGACCCCTCCTGCGGGCCCGGCCGGTCGCGTCGTCGTCGGCCTCTCGCAAGAGCCGACCGTGTTTAATCCGTTGATGGCGCATATCGAAGTCGATGACGCGGTCCATTTCTCGGTTTTCGACGCGCTGGTCCGCATGGATCCCCAAGGTGGCCTACATCCAAACCTCGCAGCCGAGGTGCCAAGCCAGAAGAATGGCGGCATTTCGGAGGACGGTCTCAACTGGCGCATCCGGTTGCGTGACAATGCCCGCTGGCACGATGGTGAGCCCTTCACGGCCGAGGACGTGAAATTCACCCTTGAGCTCATCACGAACCCGAAGTTTCGCGCTTGGCGCACGAGCGGCCATTCGCTCGTGCAGGACATCACAGTGGTTTCGCCCACCGAGATCACTTGGCGGATGAAGGAGGCTTTTGCGCCCTATCTTTCGTTCTTGGCCGAAACCTTCATCGTGCCCAAGCACATTCTGGAGAAAGAGGCCGATCCGAATACAGCCGCGTTCAACCAGGCGCCAGTCGGCACCGGCGCATTCAAATGGAGCCAGCGCGTCGCGGGCGATCATATCGAGCTCGTCGCCAATCCTGAGTACGCGGGCGAGGGCCCCTATATCGAGCAGCTCATCTTCAAATACATCCCCGATATGACGGTGCTCTACACGCAGTTCAAGAGCGGCGACGTGGACCTGGTCGATCAGTCGTTCATCACCGCCGACCATTATACTGAAGCCCGCGAACTACCAGACCGCGTGGTGACACTGGAGACAGGGGCATCCTTGGAGTCGATCTACCTCAATTTGGGCCGCCCGCAGTTCAAGGAGTTGGCAGTGCGCCAGGCGCTCTACGCCGCGTTGGACAGGAAGGCGATCGTCGACACGATCTATTACGGCGTGGGCACTCTCACCGAGACCTTCATGCCGAAGGAGTCCTATTACTACGACCCGAACCTGCCGGTTCAGGAGTTCAATCTGGACCGGGCGCGCCAAATCCTGGATGAGGCCGGCTGGGCGCCGGGGCCGGATGGAATCCGCGCCAAGGATGGGGTGCGACTGTCCTTCTCCAACTCAACAACTTCTGGCAACAACCTCCGCGAGCAGACGCAGCAGTTCCTGCAGCAGACGTTTGCCGAGATCGGCGTCGAGATGACGATCTCGAATTTGCCGGCTGCAGTCATGTGGGGCGAGTTCTGGCTGAAGTCGCAATTTGACACCGCCATGGTGGGCGTCACCTATCTGATTGCCGCGGACCCCGACGCCACAAACCGGCTCCATACGAAGGCAATCGCCGCTCAAGGCGGACACGGTTCGAACACCGGGCAATATTCCAACCCTGAAGTCGATGCCCTGCTCGAAAAGGGTGCTCGCAGCTTCGATCCGGAAGAACGGCGCGGGATCTATAATCGCGTGCAGGAAGTGGTGCGCCATGATCTGCCCTTCCTGCCGCTGTTCGCGTACACAATCGTCCTTGGGCGCAAGAAAGGGTTGGACGGCTTCGAGCCCAACGCCAACACCCGCACCGCGTCGTGGGATGCCGCGGCCTGGCAGTGGAAGGCCTAATCCACGCAGTTGCCGCCGCCCGATCCACTGCGGCGGCGGCAACACACTAAGATCATCAACCCACAATGGAGGACTCGGATGCGCGGCTTCCTGCTCAATCGCCTCTCGCAGAGCCTAGTGCTGCTTGTGATCGTCTCGATCATCGGCTTCGGCATTCTGAACCTCCTCCCCGGCGGCCCCCTGGCACAATTCGGACTCGATCCCGGAATGACCCAGCAGGATATCGAGCGCCTCAAGGGGCTGCTGGGCCTTGATCGCCCTATATGGATCCAATATCTGGACTGGGCATGGCGGCTGGTGCGGGGCGACTGGGGTCACTCCTTCCGCGACGGAGCGCCGGTATTGGAGATCATTGGCAGCCATCTGTTCGCCACGCTGCTGCTGATGGGGTCCTCAACCGCGATTGCGATCTCCATTGGCGCCTGGATTGGAATTCGGGGCGCCACGCGCCGCTACTCACTATTCGACTATCTCGCAACCGTTGGCGCCATGGTCGCATTGTCGGTCCCTACCTTCTGGTTCGGCCTCGTAGGCATCTACATCTTTTCCTTGAAGTTAGGCTGGCTGCCCGCGGGCAATATGTCCGAGATCGGCGATAGCTCGATCCTGGGCTATCTCCACCATCTGATCCTGCCAAGTGTCGTATTGTCGCTGGTCCATGTCGCGATCTGGAGCCGCTACATGCGGACGGCGACACTCGACGCCATTAGCCAGGACTTCGTTAAAACGGCTCGGGCCAAGGGGTTGAGTGAACGCCGGATTCTGATGAAGCATGTCGTTGGCAACGCGCTTTTGCCGATGATTACCTTGGCCGGGATGCAGCTTCCCAGCATTCTGACCGGCGCGCTGGTGACCGAAACCGTCTTTACCTGGCCGGGAATGGGACGGTTGTTCCTCGATAGCCTTGGTTACAGCGACTATCCGGTTGTGATGGGGCTACTGATGTTCTCCGCCATCCTCGTTCTGCTTGGAAACCTGATCGCCGACATTGTCGTCGCTATTGTCGATCCGCGCATTCGTCTGGCCTGAGCGCGCAACTTCCCCGACAGGAGACAGCCGATATGACCGCTCTCACCGCAAATGCAGCTCCAAGCCGATGGAGAAACAACCGCGCGGCACTTCGTTTCATGCGGCATCGCTTGGCGCTGCTCGGGTTGGCGATGATCATCTTCCTGAGCCTCGCTTGCGTCCTCGGCCCCCATCTCCTGCCTTATGACTCCCTGTACATCGATCTGCGGGCCCGCTTTGCCCCGCCGCTGACGGGTTATCACTTTCTAGGTACCGATCCGCTCGGCCGTGACCTTGCGGCAAGACTCTTGATGGCGGGACGAATCTCGCTGCTGGTGGGTTTCTTCGCCATGGTGTTGTCGACGCTCATCGGCACGCTGGTCGGCGTGATTGCAGGCTATCGCGGCGGCTGGGTTGGGGCGGCGCTGATGCGCACCGTCGATGGATTCCTGTCGTTCCCATCGATCTTTCTGCTGCTGGCGCTGGCTGCGGCACTGAAGCCCAGTCCTGTGATGATCACCATCATTATCGCCCTCACCAGTTGGATGGAGGTTGCCCGCATCGTCGAAGCGGAGGTCCGCTCGTTACGCGAACGCGAGTTCGTCCTGGCTGGCCGAATGCTGGGGCTGAGCGGCACGCACATCATGTTCCGCGAGATACTGCCCAACGCAATGGGCCCGATTATCGTCGCTTCCACCTTGACGGTCGCGCGCGCCATTCTCATGGAAGCCTACATCAGCTTCCTCGGCTACGGGATCCAGCCGCCACTGCCCAGCTGGGGCAACATGCTCAATGGCGCCCAGCAATATCTGGGCAGCGCACCTTGGCTGGCAATCATTCCCGGAGCTGCAATCACCATCGCGGTAACCAGTTTCAATTTCATTGGTGACGGACTGCGCGACGCGCTGGACGTACGAGATGACCATATTTGAGGTACCGCGACCGATCGCTTTCTTAATCCCTGGAACATCAAGAGAAGTCAGTCACGTGCACGAGCCCAAAATCGAGAAGAACACGCCCTATTGGTGGGAAGCGGCGCCCGTCATGCCGCTGCCGCGGAAGCCCCTCGCAAAAAAGCTTGACGTGGCAATTGTCGGCGCCGGTTATGCCGGGCTTTCGGCCGGGCTTGTGCTGGTGCGCGAAGGACGCTCGGTCGCAGCCTTTGATACGATGAATCCGGGCGAGGGTGCTTCTACACGCAACGGCGGAATTACCAGCGGAAGCATCCGGCCGGACTATGCCACGATCACCCGGCGCTTCGGTGACGAGAAGGCCATGGCGATCGAGGCCGAGGGCAAGATCGCGCGCGAATTCCTCTACGACTTCATCAGGACCGAAGGGCTGGACTGCGACTTCCGACTGGTTGGCCAGTTCAAGGGCGCTTTTGGATATCAACAGTATGAGAAGATGGCGCGCGGCGCCGAGACGCTGGCGAAGAAACTGGGGATCGAGTCCTTCGCCGTTCCGCATGCTGAGCAGCGAAATTATATCGGAACCGATTTCTACCGCGGCGGAACCGTTCGGATGGACATTGGCGCGCTGCACCCCGCAAAATTCCACGCTGAACTCCTGCGGGTGGCGCTCGCATCCGGGTTGACGGTCCATTCGCATACAGTGGTCAAGTCGATCGAGAGGAATGGTTCGGGGTTCCGCGTCGCGACTTCGGCAGGGACGGTGGATGCACGGCAGGTTCTGGTCTGTACCAACGGCTATACCGACGGCGCCGCTCCCTTCCTTCGGCGCCGCCTGGTTCCGGTCCGCAGCCGGATCATCGTGACCGAGGAACTTGCGCCCGATGTCATGGCGCGACTGATGCCGAAGCTGATGACGATCACCGAGAACCGGCAACTCGGTTTCTATTATCGTCCCTCGCCCGACGGAAAACGCATTCTGCTGGGGGGACGTGACAGTTCTCGCGTCGGCGACCCGGCGGCGCCGAAACTTCTCCTACGCAAGGGCCTCGTGAACCTTTTCCCGGAGTTGGAGAACGTGCGCCTTTCGCATTGCTGGTTCGGCAATGTGGCGATGAACCGAGACATGCTGCCCCGCATCTTCGAAAAGGACGGTATGGTCTATGCAACCGGCTTCTGCGGTTCGGGCGTGGTCTGGGCGCCATGGATCGGTATGCGTGCGGCGCACAAGCTGATGGGGCATGGCGAGCAGTCGCGCACGGCGTTCGACTTTCGACCGCCTTCGGCCATCCCGCTCTATCGTGGCAATCCGTGGTTCATGCCGGCGATTATCCAAGGCTATCGGTTGCAAGACCGTATCGCCTTCTGGCGCGCCAGCCGCTGATCACCGGAAATATCAGGACATTCTCCAGGTTGGATTCGGCCTGGATTGTAGCTGCCCTACCGTGGCTGGAAAGAAAGCATCACCGAACTGCGACACGCGCCCATTCCGATCGCAATCGGTTTTGCGACATCCGGGGCGATCCGTGGTTCATGCGGGCAACCCTTGGCGTATCCGCCGCTGACACGACTGCAGACTCGCGCGGGACACGTTGTTGCCGGAGAGCACTCAAGCAGGGCGGAAAAATCCGTCGGGGCCGGGACCTATCGGTGCGAAGCTGATCAGTGTTGGGACGCCTTTGCGCGGATCAGCGCGTCGGCCATGTAGAGGTCCTGTAGGGAAATACCGGAACTGTCGAAAACCGTGATCTCGTTGTCGAAATGGCGTCCGGGCGCACGCTTTTCAATGACGTCGCCGATTGGTGTTACCGCAAGCACGCCGGCGTCGATCTCGTCGCGCACGTGTTGGAACTCGCCGATCTGGACGGACTGGGAAAGCAGATCACAAAACAGACGTGCCTTGGGAAACAATTCGCTCGGCAATTCGCGCTTGCCTGGAACATCCGACCCCATGCTGGCGATATGGGTTCCGGGTCCCACCCAAGCGGCATCGAACAGCGGTTCGCGTGAGGGCGTCGCAGTCACGACGATGTCGGCCGCGCGCACGGCGTCTTCGGGCACGGCAGCGCGCGCATCCAGGCCTCTTTCGCCGATCTGATCGACAAGAGCGTCGCGTCGCGACGAAGGCCGGGCGACGACCAGCACGGTTTCGATTGGGCGGACGCGTGCCAGCGCCATCACTTCGAAGCCCGCCTGGTTGCCGGCGCCGAATATCGCCAGAACCTTGGCTTGCTTGCGCGCAAGAAGATCGGCCGCGTCGGCGCCGGCCGTCCTGTAGGCGTTGACCTTCCCGGCCTCGATTACGGCGCCGAGTCGACCTGTATGCTGATCGAGCAGCACGATGGTGGAGTTGTGGCGGGGAAGGCCACGTGCCGGGTTGCCCGACCAGAAGGAGCCGATTTTCACTCCGGTCAGGTCGTCCGACGAACCGGATTTGATTGAGAAAGTATTGGTCGCATCATGCGTGCGCCCGAGAACAGCAGGAAAGACCCAATTCTGCCGCGATGCTGATGCCACGAGAGCCTGCCGCGCCGCCTCGAAAGCAAGTTCATGCGTGACGAGGGCGGCTGACTCCTCTTCGCTGATGTAGATCATCCAAAATTCCTCCTGAGCATCAAGCGTTTCATCGCCGGGGAGTGTTGCGGCTATGCCATTGCCATTGGGGATCGTGCGGACGTGACGCCGATCGCGGGCAACCACGAAGCGGCGATTCAAAGTGCCAGGTATTCCTCGCCTGATTTGCGCGATTTGGCATGCCGAGGAACTGCTTAAAACGAACAATCCCGCTGATTTGAAGGGGCAAAACAGCAGCGAAATCTGTCCGCCGGGCGCGACTCTAAGGTCCGACTTCAATCCGACTCTGGATCAAGTGACAGCGTTGCACCTTATGACCGTTGAGCATGACAGAGATATCGTCAGCGCCCCGACCGAGCTGATGAAATTGGAAACCCGCCATTTGCCGGGCGCGCTGAAGCTGTCGCAGGAGATGGCCTGGCCCTACCGCCAGGAGGATTGGGAATTTGCCCTGATGGTCGGCAATGGCCTGGTCCTCGAGAGGGCAGGACAGGTGATTGGCACGGCCATGTCCTGGAATTACGGACATTCCTATGCCACGGTCGGGATGATCATAGTTACTGGCTCCGCGCAAGGCGGTGGCAACGGCGCCCGGCTCTTTGATGGATTGCTTGAGGCGACACACGGCCGCAACGTGCTGCTCAACTCAACCGAAGAGGGGCTGGCGCTCTACAAGCGACGCGGCTTCACTGCCTGGGGCACGGTGCTTCAGCACCAGGGCTCGCTGACTGTCCCCGTGACGCGGAGTACCGGCGACGACATCCGTCAAGCGACAGCCTCCGACCTCACGCCGATCCAGGCCTTCGACGAATCGGCCACGGGCATGCCCCGGCTGGCGATGGTGGCTGCGCTCGCCGATGTGGGCAACGCACTGGTCATTGAGCGCAGGGGACGGATTGCAGGCTACGCTATCGCGAGGAGGTTTGGCCGCGGCTATGTGGTCGGCCCTTGTGCAGCCGAGAGCGACCAAGACGCGCGGCTTCTGATCCTGGCCCAGCTTTCGAAGCTTCACGATCAATTCGTTCGCATCGACGTCTATGCCGAGGATGGATTGGGTGACTGGCTTGAGAGCCTTGGCCTTCAGCGGTCCGGCAGTGCGACCGCCATGGTCAAAGGACAACGACCCGTCGCCGAGGGGCCAGCCCATATGTATGCGTTGGCAAACCAGTCGTTCACTTAGGAAACGAGATTATGAACAAGGTGGCCGCAAACCTGGCAGTGAGCGAGACGGCTAGGACGATCGACGCCTTGGTCACGCCGGCGCTGCTTCTCGACCGTGGGCGGCTCGGACGCAACATTCAGCGCTTGGCTGAGCGCGCCAGGAAGCTTGGCGTGGTGCTGCGCCCGCATATGAAGACGGCCAAGAGCATCGATGTCGCCCGATACGCGTTTCACCGCGAACCCGGACCGATCACGGTCTCGACCATCGCAGAGGCGGAGTATTTCGCGGGCCATGGCTTTCGAGACATGACCTACGCGGTCGGCATCTCGCCGGCCTCGGCCAAGCGCGCCATGGAGCTTTGTCGCCGCGCCGGCGCTGATGTGAAGCTGTTGCTCGATTCGGTCGAGCAGGCCGATGCCCTGGCCAGCGTCCGCGTAGCCACCGGTATGACCCCATCCGTTTTCATCGAACTGGACTGCGATGACCATCGCGGTGGTTTGAGGCCGGACGACCCGAAGTTGCTCGACGTGGCCGGCAGTGTCGTCGCGGCCAGTGCCAAACTCGTCGGCGTTCTCGCCCATGCAGGCGAATCCTATGGCTTGAACACGCCCGATGCGCTGGTCAAGGCAGGCGAGAACGAGCGTTCAGCCACGGTGCGCGCCGCTGAAATCCTGCGCGCCCATGGCCATGCCTGCCCGATCGTCAGCGTCGGCTCGACCCCGACAGCGCATTTCGCCAGCAATCTTGAGGGGGTCACGGAGCTGCGCGCCGGGGTCTACATGTTCTTCGACCTGGTCCAGCACGGCGTTGGGGTGTGCGAACTCGACGACATCGCGATTTCCGTATTGGCCACGGTGATCGGCTCCAACCCGGAAAAGGGATGGGTGCTGGTTGACGCTGGATGGATGGCGCTTTCGCGCGACCGGGGAACCGCAAACCAGCAGATCGACCAGGGTTACGGCGTGGTCTGCGACGAAAAGGGGCGGGTGCTTGAAGATGTGATCGTGGCCCAGGCCAGCCAGGAACACGGTATCCTCACCATTCGTGCCGGTTCTGGAAAGTCCATGCCCGAGCTGCCGCTCGGGACACGGGTCCGGATTCTGCCCAACCATGCGTGTGCGACGGCCGCCCAGCATGATTTCTACAGCGTCGTCAACGGGGCGAGCCCCAAGATTGAAGCGCGCTGGGAGCGGATGCGCGGCTGGTAGGCGCGCGCAACTATGCCTCGGATGTCGCCCCACTCCAATCAGCACTGGTGGTCAAGAAAATGAAGTTTACTTCTTACTGGCTGGATACGTCTCAGCCGTTCAGTGAAGGGTCGTCCAAACCGCTCGAAGGCCACTACGACGTGGCGATTGTGGGCGGCGGCCTGACCGGCTCCTCCGCCGCGCTGGCCCTTGCCAAAAAGGGCGCCAGGGTTGCCCTGTTGGAGGCCGAAACGATCGGCAACGCCGCGTCCGGCCGCAATGGCGGGATGTGCAACAACGGCTTTGCCCAGAATTATGCAATCATGGCTGGCAAGCACGGCAAGCCCGCCGCAAATGCGCTCTACAAGGCTTTCGACGCCGGCGTCGATATGGTCGAGCGGTTGGTGCAGGAAGAGAAGATCGACTGCAGCTTCTCCCGCGTCGGCAAGCTCAAGCTTGCCGCCAAGCCCGAGCACTACGACATGCTGGCGCGCAGCCAGGAACTACTGGCTGCCAATGTCGATCCCGACACCAGGATGATCGCGCGCGAGGACCTGCGAACCGAAGTCGGCACCAACCGCTACCATGGCGGGCTGCTCTTTCCCAAGAGCGCGGCCATGCATGTCGGCCGGTTCGTCCGGGGCCTCGCGACCGCCGCTGCCCGGCGTGGCGCAGAGGTCCATGAACGCTCGCCCGTCATTGCGATGCGCAAGGTTTCAGGCGGGCATGAGGTAACGACGCCAACGGGCAAGATCGTCGCGCGGCAGGTCCTGTTGGCAAGCGGCATTTCCCAGGTTGGCCCGCTCGGCTGGATCCGCCGGCGCATGATCCCGGTCGGCGCATTTCTGATCGTGACCGAGCCACTGTCGCCTTCGCAACTCGAGCGCCTCATGCCGACCCGTCGCAATGTCGTCGACACGCGCAATCTCGTTGTCTACTGGCGGCTCACGCCGGACAATCGCCTTCTGTTCGGCGGGAGGGCGCGCTTTGCCGTGTCCAACCCCCAATCCGACGAAAAAAGCGGCCGGATACTCAAGGCGGCGATGGTCGAGGTCTTTCCGGAACTGGCCGGCACCCGCATCGGCTACTGCTGGGGCGGCATGGTCGATATGACCCGCGATCGCCTGCCGCGGGCCGGAGAGCGCGATGGCATCTATTACTCGATGGGCTATAGCGGACACGGGACCCAGATGTCGACGTTGATGGGCACCATCATGGCCGACGTCATGGACGGGCGCCCCGAGCTCAATCCCTGGAAGGATTTCGACTGGCCAGCGATCCCCGGTTATTTCGGGCGCCCCTGGTTCCTGCCGATTGTCGGCGCCTACTACCGCATGAAGGACCGTGTAGGGTGATGACGCCTCTCGAACACCTGGTCCGCAACGGCCACCTGGACAAGTTCTTCATCGACGGTCAATGGGTTGAGCCGAGCGGCACCGCGACGGGCGTCGTCGTCAATCCCGCCACAGAAGAGGTTGTGAGCCAGTTTCCGCTTGGAAATGGCAAGGACGTTGACGCGGCCGTTGCAGCGGCCCGCCGGGCATTCGCCACCTGGAGTCGGACCACGCCAGAAGACCGCGCGGGTCCGCTCGATCGCCTGCAAGCGCTGCTCGAGGCGCGCGGCGAACTGCTGGCTCAATGCCTGAGCCTCGAAATGGGCGCGGCGATCGGCTATGCGCGCAGCGCCCAGGTGTCGCTGGCGATCACGCATGTTAAGGTCGCTCGCGATGTGCTGACAGACTTTCGCTTCGTCAAGCAACGGGGGCAAACCGCCGTCACCCACGAACCGATCGGTGTCTGCGCCTTGATCACGCCGTGGAACTGGCCACTTTACCAGATCACCGCCAAGGTTTCGCCGGCGCTCGCTGCAGGCTGCACGATCGTGCTGAAGCCGAGTGAGCTTTCTCCCTTGGACGCCCTGCTATTCGCCGAGGCAATCGAGGAAGCCGGCTTCCCTGCCGGGGTTTTCAACCTCGTGCAAGGTGATGGTCCAGGCGTGGGTATGGGTCTCGCCTCCCATCCGGATGTCGACATGATCTCCATTACCGGGTCCACCCGCGCGGGCATTGTTGTGGCCCAGGCGGCAGCGCCAACGGTCAAGCGTGTCGCGCAGGAACTCGGCGGCAAGTCGCCGAACGTGATCCTGCCGGACGCCGATCTCGATCGCGCCGTTTCTCTGGGCGTAGTCGCCGCCTTCCGCAATCTCGGCCAGTCATGCAGCGCCCCGACGCGCATGATTGTGCCACGCGTGCTGCTCTCCGAGATCGAGGAAATCGCCAAGGGGGCCGCGGCCCAGATCGTCGTCGGCGATCCTCTTTCGGAAGCCACAACTCATGGTGCAATCGCCAACCGCGCCCAATTCGATCGCATCCAAACCATGATCGGCGTCGGCATTTCGGAAGGCGCCAGGCTCCTCACCGGAGGACCGGGTCGTGCGCACGATCTGAACGTCGGGTTCTATGTGAGGCCGACCATTTTTTCCGACGTGCGGACGAGCATGCGTATTGCCCAGGAAGAGGTCTTCGGGCCAGTTCTCTGCATCATCCCCTACGACACAGTCGAGGAGGCCGTCACCATCGCCAACGACACGGTCTACGGTCTGGGGGCCCATGTGCAGGGCGGGGATGTGGACGCCGTCAGGGACGTGGCCTCGCGGATTCGCTCCGGTCAGGTGCATCTCAACTACCCGGCCTGGGATCCGCACGCCCCGTTTGGCGGTTTCAAGCAGTCCGGAAACGGACGCGAATATGGCATCGAGGGCATGTTGGAGTATCTCGAGGTCAAATCCATCCTCGGCTATTTCTAGGCGACATCTTCACCCAGCGCAGACGGCGGGATGCCGAGAAACATGGGCAATCCAGGCTCAACGCGGCGATGTATCGGCTCAGGAACCGGAACTGACGATCAGTCTGGCTCTACCAAGGGGACCACATCCGTGTGACCGGACAAAATGTAGCCGGGCACGTCAGGCGGGCCTACCGTTGCGAACAGGTCGCTACCGTCGCGCTGCCGGGCCGGGGCAACACAATCGCGGCAGCGCCGCAACTGGCGGCATCTTGCTGGAGTCCACGATTTCGCCATTGAGCCTGCCAAGGACCATGGGAAGACACGAGGCGCAGCGTCCACGGAGCACTAGGACAGTTCGAGTAGGAAAACTGACACTCCGAAAGAAGCGCGCGTTCCGTGTCACGATATTCGGCGCAAAATACCGAAAATCGGCGCCAGTCGGAGCATTTCTGCGGCACCAATCGCCGATACTGCTAGCTCCATTGATCGCCGAGGCCGCCATGTCCCCTGTTATCCACCAAATCAGTAGCGATAAGGCGCTACCCGAGTCAGCAGACGTCGTGGTGATCGGCGGCGGGATTGTCGGCGCCAGCGCGGCCTATTTCCTGGCGCGGCGCGGCCTGTCGGTGGCGCTTGTCGAAAAGGGGTATGTCGGCTGCGAACAGTCCAGCCGGAACTGGGGCTGGTGCCGTCGGCAGAACCGCGATGCACGTGAGTTGCCGCTTGCCAATCTGTCGATGCGCCTGTGGGAAGAGCTCACCAAAGAGATTGGGCACGACCTTGGCTTCCGCCGTTGCGGGCTCACCTATGCGACGAACGATCCAAAGCAGCTCGCCGAATGGGACAAGTGGCGCGAGGTTGCGCGGCGGTTCGACGTCAATACGCGGATGCTTACCGCCGACGAGGCTGCTGCCGCCGTTCCAGCGGCGGGCGGCAAATGGCTGGGCGGCGTCCACGCAGCAGACGATGGCAAGGCCGAACCCTGGCTTGCCGCCCCTCGGATCGCCGAGGGCGCGCGCAAGCATAGCGCGACCATTCATCAGAACTGCGCGGCACGCGGCCTGGATATCACCAATGGGCAAGTGAGCGGCGTCGTCACCGAGAAAGGCCTTATCCGCACCAGCGCGGTGCTATGTGCCGCCGGCGCCTGGGCTTCTGCTTTCCTGCGCATGCATGCGGTTTCGCTGCCGCAGGCCAGCGTCCGTCAGACCGCCTTACGGACCGCTCCTGCACCGGATTTTGGCGAGGCTGTCTATACTTCCGACTTTGCCATGACGCGCCGGCTCGATGGCAGCTACACGATCGCGGTCAGCGGCAGGGCGACCCTCGAGATCACGCCGCAGGGGATCCGCTATGTCCGCCCGTTTCTGCCGATGTTCATGAAACGGCTGAAGGCCGTCGAGATCGGCATAGGCCGCTCGTTCTTCCAGGGCCCGGAAACACTCCGTCGCTGGCATCTCGACAGGCCGACCCCCTTTGAGCGAATCCGCGTCCTCGATCCTGCGCCGGACAAGCGAATGGTGGCAACCATCATGACGCGGGTAAAAGCCCTGTTCCCCACCGTTGCCGATGCCGGCGTCGTGTCCTCCTGGGGTGGATATATCGACTCCACACCGGACGCCGTACCCGTGATTTCACCGGTGGACAGCATCGGTGGAGTGTTCGTCGCCGCAGGCTGTTCCGGACACGGCTTCGGCGTCGGCCCTGGAATTGGCCATCTGGCGGCGGATCTGGTCGCAGGTGACGCGGCAAGCGTCGACCCGACTCCATTCCGCCTGTCGCGCTTCACGGACAGATCGAAAATTGAAGTTGGCGACTTCTGATGCAATTTTGCCGCGTAGCGGCAGCAAAGAGCGCTGGGTCTGGCCGCATATCTACGGGCTCAAGCGCGATCTGGACCGTTTCGTGACCGCTATGGCCGATGCGGTCGCACAGGTGCATCGCAGGGAGCTCGCACTGCAGGAGCTGACGGTCGCGGATACGTGCGGCCAGGCGATCAGAAGATGGGCGAGATGATCCGTTATCTTCCTGGCAACTATGCCGCGGTCTTCTGGCAAATCATGGCTCGGTATTGCAACCCAAGACCTGGAGAGCGCCGTCGACGGAGCCGATGAACTGGAAGAAACCGCCAACGTCTGCTGCAAGGCGCCGGAAGAGGATTCTCGCGCGAGACCAGGTTGATGAACTGGTCCAAACATCCGGTTCCGCCGCCGATCCATGTGACGAGTGCGCCCGATCGTGCAAGGGCAATTCGTGAAATAAGCGCGACTGCAATGGTGCTAGGCAAGCCCGACCGCGTGTCGGGAGGCAGTTGTGAAAGTTGCGATCATCGGACCAGGCTCGCTCGGCAAGGCCTTGGCGAAATGTCTTGGCCTCGCCGGGCACGAAATTCGCCTCAGCTTCAGTCGTGACGAAGGCAAGTTGCGCGCAATCGCGGCAACCCTCCGTGTTGACTTCGGTGCCCCTGACGAAGTGGCGAGATGGGCCGACGTAATTGCCCTGGCGACGCCATGGCCGGCTCTCGAGTTGGCAATGGACGCGCTTGGCGATTTGTCGGGCAAGATCGTCTGGGACAATACCAATGCAGTCGCGCCTGATCTTTCCACGATGCTGGTCGGCACTACGACGTCGGTAGGCGAGGAGGTTCAGAGGCTCGCGCCGGGCGCGCTTGTCGTCAAGTGCATTCCGACCTTTGCCGAATTGCTTGACAGGGATGATCCGCGTCTCAACGGCGATCCGGTAACGAGCTATGTCGCCGGCAATGACGCAGATGCCAAGGCGGCGATTTGCCGGCTTCTCGCCGATCTACCGACAATGCCGGTCGATGTCGGCGATCTCACGGCCTCGCGCCTGATCGAGCCGATGATGCTGCTATTGGTCCAACTCGCCTATCGGCGCGGGATGGGGCCGAGAATTTCCTTCAATCTCATTCGACAGGACGGGATCGGTTCATGACTGATTATCTACCCGCGCGGCGCAAGGCGATTCCAGTAGGACGTCTGCTGATCGATGGCCAATGGCGCGATGCTGTCAGTGGCGAGACGTCGACGACTTTTGATCCGACCACGGAGGCGGCGATCACCAATATTGCGAAGGCTGGCGTCACCGACACAAGCGATGCCGTCGCGGCCGCGCGGCGGGCTTTCGAGCAAGGACCCTGGGCGCGGATGCATCATGAGGAGCGCGCGAAGGTCCTGTTCCGCATCGCCGATCTGTTGGACGAGCGCGCCGAGGATTTCGCGGTGCGCGAGGCGATGGACATGGGTATGCCCTATCGCGATTTCCGCGATATCATCATGCCGCACTGCTCGGGACTGTTCCGCTTTCATGGCGGGCTCGCCATGAGCGCGATGGACGGCGCCTATCGTACCAGCTACGAACCAAATATCAGGATCCTGACGCGGCGTGAGCCGCTCGGCGTGGTCGCTGCGATCACCCCGTTCAATTTTCCCCTCGCGCTGTCCTGTTCGAAGATCGCGCCGGCACTCGCGGCGGGTAACACGGTCGTTCACAAGCCTGCGACCGACACGCCCCTGACGGCCCTCGCCTTGGCGCAAGTCATCCTCGACGCAGGCGTGCCGCCAGGCGTCTACAATCTCGTCACCGGCCCAGGCGGCACCATCGGCGACGCGCTGGTCAACGATGCCCGCGTCGACAAGATCGCCTTCACCGGGTCGACCGCCGTTGGCCAGGGCATCATGCGCAACGGTGCCGGGACGATGAAACACCTGACCATGGAGCTCGGCGGCAAGAGTCCCAATATCGTTTTCGCCGATGCCGATATCGATGCCGCGATACAGGCAGCCTTCTGGGGCATCTTCTGGAACAAGGGCGAAGTCTGCGTGGCCGGATCGCGCCTGCTGGTCGAACGCGCCTGCTATGACGAGGTCGTCGAGAAGCTGAGCGCCATGGCGAAGTCGGCGACGCTCGGCGATCCGCTGGACCCTGCGACGATGATCGGGCCGATCGCGTCGCGCGGCGAGTATGACAAGGTCTTGAGCTATATCGAAGAGGGCAAGCGCACCGCGCGACTGACCGCGGGCGGCGGCACCCGCCAGGTCAACGGCAAGGGCCTTTTCGTCGAGCCGACTATCTTCGCCGATGCGACCAACGACCTAAGGATGTCGCGCGAAGAGATTTTCGGCCCCGTCCTGCCGGTGATTCCATTCGACAGCGAGGAGGACGCGATCCGGATCGCAAACGACACGAGCTACGGGCTCGCCTCGGGCATCCAGACCAGCGATCTCGGCCGCGCCTTGCGGCTCGCCGACCGGATCAAGGCAGGCACGGTCTGGCTGAACTGCTGGCACAAGTACCATCCTAATGCGCCGTTCGGAGGCTTCAAGATGAGCGGCTATGGCCGCGAGCAGGGCCGCGAGGCGTGGGAAAGCTACACCCAATACAAGACGATTTGGGCGAATCTTGGCGAACCAGTCGAGATGGCGCGATGAGCGTGCGTGATCCCAACCCACTCGACCCGCTGCATCCAAAGCGGGTCGCGATGGTCCTTTCAAACCCGGCTGTATCAACCACCACAGGCTGGCCGGTCGGGTTTTGGTGGAGCGAGTTAACTCATCCCTGGCTCGCCTTCACGGAGCGCGGATACGAAGTCGCGATCTTCTCGCCTGAGGGCGGCAAATGCGAGGCGGATGCGTTGAGCGACCCGCGTGATCCGTCCGGCTATTCGGATACGGATCTGATCTCGCTCGGTTTCCTGTCGACGCCGAAACTGGCGGCGCTGGTGGAGACGACCCGGCCCATCGCAGAGCTGTCGTTCGACGCGTTCGACGCGATCGTCGTCGCTGGCGGCCAGGCGCCGATGTTCACCTTCCAAGGCGCGACTGAGTTGCAGCGGCTGTTCGTCGCCTTTTTTGCGGCCGGCAAGGTCGCGGCCGCCTTGTGTCATGGCGTCGCGCTGCTGCGCTACGCGCGCCTCTCAACCGGCGAGCTGCTGGCCAAAGGGCGCACTGTCACAGGTTTCGCCAATGTCGAGGAAGACTTCGCCGATAATGCCGTCTGGGAGATGGGCGCGCTGCCGCACGGTACGCATCTGATGCCATGGCGGATCGAGGATGAGATGCGTGCGCTCGGCGCGAACTATATTCAGGCCGGGCTGTGGCGCGATTTTGCCGTGCGCGACGGCAATTTGATCACCGGCCAGCAGAACTTCTCCGGAGCGGCGACCGCCCGTCTTGTCATCGAGGCGCTCGGTGGCTGAGGACCAAAGGCCGCTCCTGTGGGTGAACTTCGGGAGTCAAACTCGCGGTCAGGACAGCGATGCCAAACGACATCGGCCCAATAGATTCGGGGCCCGTCCAAGAACTCCACTTCAAACAACCACTATCAGCAGCGAGGATGAACCATGGCCGTAGTGACGACACTTGATATTGCCGGCCTGACGGCCGAAGATTATAGCCGCATCCTCGATCGGATCGGCGTGGAGAAACGGCCCGCTGGCGGCATCTACCAGCACATCGCGCATGCCACCGACGATGGCTATCGCATCATCGAGATATGGGACGACAAGGCAGGCCTGGAACTCTTCTTGCAGGACACATTGTTTCCCGCCGCACAGGAACTGCAAATTCAGCGTGAAATGACCATTATGACCCAGACACTGCACAACATCTTTGTGCCCCGGATCGGTGACCTGACTGCCCTAGCAAATGATGCCCCTGGTGGACCAGTCAAACGGGCAAAAGTGTAGGCGTCAAGGATCGAGGATGCGGCGATCGATCATCGAAGTCCTGGAGGAACTTGCGTCCGGACGCCCGGTACAACGATGGTGACCGCGGCAAGTGCAAAGAGGTTGTTCTTTCCTGCCGGCGACTATCGCCATGCACCGGCCGGAGTCGTTCAGCTGCGTGTGATTCGCAGCGGTTCATCCTATGCAGAGATCGATCTTGGCCGCGGGCTGCGGCGCGTCTTCACGCGCCCCGGTGATCTGCTGCTCAGTCTTCCCGAGCGGGCCACGCGGTTCAAGATCGAGGAGCCGCGAGAGCTGACGATGATCACCGTTGACTCCGCGCTGGCGTCAAGGCTCCTGGTATCCGCAGCCGGCACCCTTGAGGACTTGGTGATCCTGACCGATCGACCGATACGCGATTCGCTGGTGGCCGAGTTGTGCCGACGCCTCGAAGGCGACCCGCCAGCCAATGCCATCGTCCGTGAATGGACGCTGGGCCTGATTTTCGTGAACCTGCTCCGTCTCGGGCATGCACGCCAGCGGCGGCAGAAATCTCCGCTCCTGACCTCGCAGCGGTTCGACCGGGTCCTCGCTGCGATTGACGGCGATCTGGAAAAGGGGGTCTCGATCGACCATCTTGCCGGAATCTCGGGAATGCCACGACGCGCCTTCACCGCCGCCTTTCGCGAGGCGACGCAATTGCCGGTACATCAATTCATTTTACGCCGCCGCGTTGATCGCGCGGTCGAGCTTTTGGAAAATAGCGATCTGCCGCTGGCCGAGATTGCTCAACATGCGGGTTTCACTCACCAGGCCCATATGAATCGCGTCGTGACCCGATTGAAAGGGCTGTCGCCAGGCCGGCTGCGGTCTCGCAGGCGCGAGGGCTGACTTGTGATCTATTCCATCATCAGAATTCGAATAGCGGAGACGTGATTTGCTGAAACGTCCGTTGGCTAAAATGCCCGACAGTTTGCGTGCAGAGCTCGAGGCCGCAAATCTGATGCCTGCTTTCAAGCAACGGCCTCCCTATCAGCGCAATGATTACTTGCACTGGATCGCGCGCGCCCGTCACCCAGAAACACGCCGAAAGCGCATAAATCAGATGATTGACGAGCTTACAAAGGGAGGAATCTACATGGGCATGCAATAAGAGCTGGCATCGCCACGAAGCTAGCAGGTCGGTCAACGATCATTTTCCAATCCGTCGCTTATCGAGATCTGATGCTTTCCGGATTGATCTTCACCGGGTTCCCCACGACTTTGCGTAGAGGGTGCAGAGAGCCAATAGTGACAATCGAACCTATCCTCCATTTTCGTTTGCGGCAGGTGGCCTTATGATCGTGACATCGCAAAGCAGCAACGTGCTTGGCAGCACGTCGGGAAGGTGGCGCGTCTGGTCGCTCTCGGACGGTTACATCGAGATGCCGGCGGACCTTCTGCGGGATCCGCAGGATAATCCGGTGCCGCAAGCTGCGCAGGCAGGGGCGCTTCGCCTGTCTGTCAATTGCTTCGCCCTTGCAGGTCCAGGCGTTGACGGCGTTCTTATCGACAGCGGAGGAGGGGGCTGGGCCCCGACAGTGGGGCGTCTTGAGCAGGCCATGGCGGAAGCCAGGATTGACCCGGCTTCGATCACGGTCTTGGCGCTCACCCACGCCCATCAGGATCATGTGCACGGACTTTTGACCCCCGACGGCCGAGCGCTCTTTCCAAACTTGAAGGCGATCGTAATTCCCGAGGCGGCTGTGGAGAGCTTTTTCGCTTACGCGCACCTTGCGCAGTTCCGGCCCCTGCTGAAGCCCGTCCAGAATGGCGACCAGGTGGGTGAGCGATTGAGGGCGGTCGCCCTGCCCGGTCATGCTGCCGGCCATACCGGCTACGCGTTCGACGCGGACGAGGACCGTTTCCTATTCTTCGGGGACATCGTTCATGTGCCGGCCTTGCAGTTCGGCAATCCCGCGTTCAGTTGGAGCTATGACGACGATCAGCTGACCGCGCGAGCAACCCGCCTAAAGGTTTTCAGTGACCCGGCCGAGGCGGGGACGTGGATCGCCGGCGCGCACCTTGGCTGGCCGGGCATCGGTCGCGTGGTGCGTAAGGGCGAAGCATACGGCTATGAGCCGGCTCGAGCGATGCCGCCGCGTTCAAAGTGATACCGCATCTTTCCCGTCGCGCTGTGCCTTGGCTAAACCTCGATCCCTGGCCATGAAATGCTCTATCACGGAGGAATGCGCTTTATGGGACGGGAGACGTGTTTGCCTGGCTCCAGCGCAGGACTTCAGCATAAGTGACCAACGCCCGATGCACCGCCGCCGAAAGCTCTTGCGTCACCTTCATTTTGGCACACGAAAAGATCAATTAAATCAACGGCAGCGGCATCTCGTCCGGCCCACCAAAGTATTCTTGATCCACTGCGGCCGATCGACACCTGAGGCTTACCGGAACGGCGTCTCGCCACGAAACAGCGGCTGGTGCGCCCGCATCAAGGCGACAATCCGGTCGGCGACTTTTCGTACCGGCGGCGAGTGACGTTCCTCGTGATGGGTGACGATCCATTGGTCGGTTTCGAGTTCGGGGATAGGCTGAGCGACGCGAACCAGCCGCGGATCACCGTCACCGACGAAGCACGGAAAGATCGAAAGGCCGGCGCCGGCGGCTACCAGTTCGCGCACCGAATGGGTGTTGTTGCCGCGAACGGCGATGCGGTCGCCGTGGTGGGCTTGCAGCCAGCGCGCCGAGGCAATGTTTGCCCCTTCGCTGGTGACGCCGACGAACAATCCGGCGGCGATGCCGTTGATCAGGTGGCGTCCGGAATAAATGGCGTGGGCGACCTTGCCGCTCAGACGGCCGGCCAGCCACTGCTCGGTCGGGCGCTCGCTGCGGATGCCGATGTCGGCGGCGCGGCGGCCGATGTCGACCCGGTCGGTGGTGGTGACGAGTTCCACCCTTATGCCATCATCGACCGTCCAGATCTCGCCGATATGGGCGGAAACGAAGGCCGAGGTCCATGGCCCAGCCGAGACGCGGACAATGCGGTCTGGCAGGTTTCCCTCGCGCCAGCGGGTCAGCGACTGCATTGCTACCTCGACGTCTTCGGCGCGCCGCAGCAGTTCTTCCCCGACCGGGGTCAGCCGGTAGCCGGTCTGCTGGCGCACGAACAGCGGTTCGCCAATCTGCTTTTCGAGCGCGGTGACGCGTCGTCCAAGGGTGGCTGCGCTGAGGCGCGTGGTTCCCGTCGCTGCGCTCAAGCCACCCAGCCGCGCAACGTCGAGAAACAACCTCAGATCGTCCCAGCCAATATCCATTTTGCAGAAATGAAAAACTCCTTGCGACCGTGGCTGTAGCGCGAAGTGGGCATCGCGCGCAAGTATGCAGGAATTGGAGGCGTTGGATAATCTTGCCTGACGGGACAGGGATAAGCGCCTCGGCTGGCCAAGAAGCGAGCGCCATCTTTTCGATCGAGCATGCGATTCGCGCAGATGCTTTGCGCTTTCGATCAACCCAGGCGCGCGGGCATTCTGCGCGCCAAAGGAGACGACCATGTTGTATGAACTTCGATACCGTTTCACCCGCTGGATTGCCTATCGCCAGACGCTTGCGAGCTTGAGGCAGGCCCCGGACAGCACACTGGTGGATGCCGGCATTTCCCGCGATGAGATCCGCGAGCGTGCCCGCCACGCCAGCCTGCGCCGTTGAGGAAACGGGCATGGAGATGATGGAGCTTTGGGATGGCCGATCGGTGCCGCGCATCGGGATCGGCACCTGGGCGGCGGGTGGCGCCGCGCGCTGGCGCGACACGGCGACAATCTATGGCGAAGTCGACGATATCAGGTCGCAAGCCGCGCTGGCGATGGCCTATGACATCGGCGCGCGGGTGTTCGACACGGCTGCCGCCTATGGCGCCGGCAATGCCGAACTAATCCTCGGGCGGGCGTTGAAGGGCAGGGACGAAGCCGTCATCGTCACCAAGGTCGGCTATTTCGGCGATCCCGAAACGCGCAAGATCGCTCCCGAGGATGCCTCTGCCGCGGCGATCCGGACATCGATCGACAATTCGCGGCAGCGCCTGCAGCGCGATTTTATCGACGTCGTGCTGCTACACATCAACGAATATCCGATCGAACGCGCCGGCGAGGTGTTCGATACGCTCGACCTGTTGCGCCAGGAGGGCAAGATAGGCGGCTTCGGCTGGAGCACCGATCACTGCGAACGGCTTGCGGCCTACGCGCCGCGCGAGGGTTTCGTCGCCGTAGAGAACGACTTCAATGTGTTTACCCCGGCGAACGAGCTGATGGCCGTTGCGGCGCGCGAGCACCTCGTCTCGTTCAGCAGGCTGCCGCTGGCAATGGGACTGCTCACCGGCAAATACACGCCGGCCATAAGGCTGCCCACCGATGACGTGCGCGGCGGGAATGCCGATTGGATGGTGTTTTTCAGGGATGGCGCCGCCAACCCGCACTATCTGTCAAGGCTCGCGGCAATCCGCGACCTGCTCACCTCGGGCGGACGCTCGCTTGCGCAGGGCGCGCTCGGCTGGATCCTCGCCAAGTCGGCAATCGCCTTGCCGGTTCCCGGCTTCACGCGGCCCGAGCAGGTCGCGGACAATCTCGGTGCGCTGGAAAAAGGGCCGCTGCCGGCAGCGGTGATGGCCGAGATCGACGCCGTGCTGAAAATTGCCGAGACCGCTTAGTGTTGCGAATCCGAAATTCGCATTGGTGATGATGCCGACCAACTTCGATCTCTCCGATGTCCGCCGGTATCTTATCTTCCCTTGGCCAAGCTTCCGTGGCGCAATTGAACAAAGACGGAGCGGCGGACCCGACTCCATTTGAAGGTCCGCCGCTCCGGGTTTTCAGATCACAAAGACTGATGCTGCCACGGGAAATGGGTAGCGAGCTGCGCTTGAGCTGCGCCGCCGACTTCATCGCTGTCGATAGAGAGCGATCCGGTTGTACTGTCAAAGATGATGTGGTGGGAACCATCATCGGCGGCCGTATCAGCAGAGGAAGCATGCAATGAAAGCCCGCCCGACTTAAGCTCGGTAAGAGCGGGTTGATCGAGGTGGAGCTTGTCCTGGAGCTTGCTGAAGTCGAAGGCGTCGTTGCCTCCGTGGCCGGACATGATCTCGGCGGCGCCATTTTTTGCCTGGGCGCCGACATTTTCATCGGGCTGGACGGTCTGCGCGAACCCGTGGCGAACCAGGCTGGTTGCCGTTGTGTCGGACGGGTCGTTGGTCGGGAGAAGCTCCGAGCCGGCCGAAAGAGAATGGTTCAACGCAGCCAATATGCGGTCAACGCTGCTGCCCTCGCTTACCTTGTCGCCGGCACTATCGTGGGTGGTGTCAGTCGAACTGCCGTCGCTGGCAAGGAGGTGCGAAAGCGCGGTCTTGCCATGACTGCCATCGCTTGTGGTGGCGCCGGAAGCGGCTGTATCAGTCGAACTGCCATTGCCAGCGAGGAGGTGCGAGAGCGCGGTCTTGCCATGACTGCTATCGCTGATGGTGGCGCCGGAAGCGGTGGTATCAGTCGAACTGCCATTGCCGGCGAGGAGGTGCGAAAGCGCGGTCTTGCTATCACTGCCATCGCTTGTGGTAGCGCCGGAAGCGGCGGCCGCCGTGGAACTGCCGTCGCTGGCGAGGAGGTGCGAAAGCGCGGTCTTGCCATGACTGCCATCGCTTGTGGAGGCGGCGGTGTCGGTCGAACTGCTATTGCCAGCGAGGAGGTGCGAAAGCGCGGTCTTGCTATGATTGCTATCGCCGGTAGTGGTCTCGGCAGGGGCAGTCGCAGTCGAACTGCTATCGCCGGTGATGACCCCGGAAGGGGCGGTGGCAGTCGAGGTGCTGTCGCTGGGGGTGGCCCCGGAAGGGGCGGTGGCAGTCGAGGTGCTGTCGCTGGGGGTAGCCTCGGACGGGGCCGTGGCAGTCGGGGTGCCATCGCCGGTGGTGGCCTCGGCAGGGGCAGTCGAGGCGCTATCGCCGGTGGTGGCCTCGGACGGGGCCGTGGCAGTCGAGGCGCTATCGCTGGGGGTGGCCTCGGACGGGGCGGCGGCAGTCGAGGCGCTATCGCTGGGGGTGGCCTCGGACGGAGCCGTGGCCGTCGAGGCGCTATCGCCGGTGGTGGCTTCGGAAGGGATGCTCGCCGTAGAACTGGGATCAGTAGCCGCGGCTTCGGAAGGAGCAGTCCCTCCAGTGCTGAGATTGTGTTCCCGGAAAACGGCCTGCAGTTCCGAAGAGCTCTCCAACGCTGTGTCGCCTCGCTGAGAACCCCAGGCGTATGCGTAGTCGAAGGCGGGTGACGGAACCAGCTTGGCCCAGTGGTCCATCATGGTTTCCATCTGGGTGGCGGTGGGCACGACATATTTGCCACCCATGTCGGTGTTATAGTCGCCACCTCCAAACGTCTGGTAGCCTGGAATGATCTGGCTCGTCGGGATGCCCGATGCCTGAGCGGCGGCGACGAATTTGTCGATCATGTTGTAGTCGATGGCGCCATCCGTGCGGACGGGATAGACGTCCACGCCGTAGTAATCGATGCCGGTGTTGGCGGGGTTGTACGTGTTCGAAAAATCCGGATTCGCGGACGTTCCCAGGCTCATCATCGTGATGTAGGTCTTGGCGTCCGGCACATTGGAATGAATCCAGTCGGATTCTGCCTTCAGATTCGCGGCGGAGGCGTAGGTACCCCATTGGCCGGTGGGATCCGGCTCGTCGACCAGGAAGAATCCGAACAGCTTCGGATTGCCGATGAAAGGAGTGACCTTGTCGATAAAGGATGACGTCGCTCCGTCGGTTTCGTTGAGGTAGACCAAACCTTTCGTACCGTCCGGCAGCGCATTGAGTTGGTCAACGGATGAAACGTCAGCCAGATTGAATCCGGCTTGTGCAATTTCCGTGCCCGATCCACCTGACGTGTAATGCAGAGTTGTCATCCAATATTCCTTTTTCTGTTTCGACGGCGCCCTACCTACAGACAGCGTATATTAGCGCCAAATCACATACCGACACCCTTTGACAGAAATATTGAGGGTTTGAAGTAGGATTGAGCCTTGGAGGGGCGCTCCCTTCGAACTCGTTTCCGCAACGTTCTATTCGGGATAAGACTCGGCTGACTTGATCCGACCGTGTGGAGCTTGGCTCGAAGGTCGCGGTCGAGAAACCGTCCGACGCGGATGGCCGGGAAATCTGAAAACCAGACCAAAAACAAAACCCGCCTTAGCGGCGGGTCGTCGGCGCGAATCTGCACCATAGCGAAATTAGTAGCATAGCTGCCGGCACAAAGCAAGAACAAAATGTGACGCCATCGACGAAGCTGCCGATCTCGACGACGCTTCTCCGAAATGCGCCTCGCAGCCGGCCTCGCCGGCCTGCTGCTCGCCTGCGGATTGGCCCACAGATCACGTATTCTCTTGCGCAGCGTCGTGGGGCTACCTAGTGGCCCTTTTCCGCGAGGCGACTGTTGGACTCAAACATTTTCTGCGACATCCGCCGAAAGCTTCTGATCATGATGTTCGTGCAGGAGAGGTTGGCCGGATTGGCTGCGAGGCTGGTGCAAGGCGATATATCCCAGACACCAGGGCGCGGATGAGCGGCCTGCGTACCGGCGTTTCGATGAAGCGCCAGACGAGAAAAGAGGCAAGGAGAGTCCCGGCCAACACAACGAATAATGCGGCGTTCTTGCCGACATGCGGCGCCAGCGCGTTAAGCGAAATGTAGCCGATATACTGGTGCAAAAGATACAGCGGATAAGTCAATCCTCCGAGCATCATGATAGCCTTGGATGGAGCAATCACGGAGCTGAGCAGTATCGCGCCAGCGAAGGCTCCGTAGACCACTATATTGGCAGTGAAGAGAGCAGGATACGAAATGGCTGCGCCAAAGCGCTCCTGCATCCAGTTATGAGAGAACATTATGGTCTGGCAAGACACCAGGAACGCGACGGCAAGAAACAGGAACGCAGCCGGCGAACGGCCCCTTGCAACGATGTCTTCCGCGAGGATGCCGGCGGCAAAGTAAGGCGCATAGTTTGTAATGAAGAGAATGCGTATCACCGGGTTCTCAAAGAAGAACTCGTTGATTGCCGAAACTGCGAGCCAGATGGCCGCGATGGGTATTTTCCAGCGCTGAAAGGCGCCCGCAAAGATCAGCACTGCAACCCAGCCGTAGAACAGGATCTCGAGCATGATTGACCAGTAGACGCCATCCATGGATGGCCTGCCGAAGAGGCGGGCGAACATGGAAAGATTGGCTACATAGGTTGGAACATCGGTCGGAAAACGCTGATCTTTGGCGACGACGAGAACAACAAACGTCGCGGTCATGCAGACGAGGAATCCGGGATAAAGCCGGGCGAAGCGGGCGACCGCGAATTCCTGCCAGGTTCGACCTTCGGCCGACCACGCGATGACGAAACCGCTGATCAGGAAAAACAGATTGACGCCGAGATAGCCATAGATGGCGTAAGGTGCTGCGGCAGGATATTCCACGTCGAGACTTCCCGCGATCGCGCCGCCAAAAAGATAGTGAAAGAGCACGACCGCGAGGGCCGCAGCCAAACGCAGCAGGTCGAGTGATGCCATGCGCGCCGGAATGGCCTTGCCTACCGGTTCCACCGCCACCTCCTGGCCGCTTAGCCATTTGACAACCATCAGTGGCCTGATCCCGTGCCGCTAGTGCTAACGCGAAGCCTGCAAACCGTCGGCAGGCCAGGCCTTTACCTTCTCAAGTACGAACAGTTGCTCGCATGACAGGAACCGCAGGACGCTGAAAGACCTTACCAGCTTGAGCCCTGCCTCCGCGAAATCCTGTCGTGCAACATTGAAATTGACGGGATGAGGTGCAGACATCCGTCCGGTGACCATCTTTCGCAGCCTCAGGCGTATTCTCTGGAGACGGGTGCCAAGGCCGTAGGATACAATCAGACGACGGCCGGCAACGCGCGCCAGCTCTTTGATGATGTCGCGCCTGAGATGTGGCGGGATGAGATGGATCAGGCGAAGGCAGATCACCGTATCAAAGCTTTCGTCGGCGAACGGCAACTGCGTCACGTCACATCGGATGAATCCCCGAAATCCGGACTGACCTTGATATGCTGTCTTGGCCAAGGCCATCATTTCCATCGAAATGTCTGCAGCCAGAACCTGACAATCATGCCGGCCCAGCACGTCGGCCAGCTTCCCGGTTCCGCATGGGATATCGAGCACCTGAGACGGAGGTGGGCTGCATCTCTCCAGCGCCTTGGCGATGCAGCGTTGCTCCCGTCGCGCAATGACGTATGATGCAATTGTAGACAGCTTCAACCGGCCTGCATATCCGTTCAGGTACCAACTCGCAAAGCTCGGATCCTGATATCTCTGCTTTGTTGGGAGATCATAGGCCGCGGCCGCGACTTCGGCGTCGTAACTAGTAGGCATAGCGGCTGTAATCTCTGCTGACGGATATGACTTGAGGTCCTCACTCATCTGCCCGCTTTCATACGATTTCTCCTGAGATGGAATCGAAGATTTTTTGTCCAACATATTCATGGGATGCCCCACCAAGCTGCTCTATTGGCGATAGAGGCGGCAAAAGATCAGTTCTGGGTACGTCGATCGCCCAGGTAAGGTTTCCAGAAGGCTGGGTGTCTCGCATCCCCCGAACGGATGAGACATGCCGAACTCATGACTGCCGCGCCCTCGTGGAAGTGCGCTGGAGAATAGGGCTACTGCACAGCCCTGTCGGAGACGGAACGGCAAACGGATGAAGGGCGATCCGGAAGAATAGTGACCGAAACGCACTCCTTCCGTTCACGATTATGGCCTTCGTCGATACCCTGACGTGACCACACCGTCATTCATACGGATGGCGCGAATTCCCAGCTCGTCGGCTAGACATCCCAGGAACAGACAGGCGTTCGCTTCAGCTAATGGACATAACATCACTGCCGGAAGGCTTCTTCAGTCTGGATTGAAATATGATCTTGGAGCTATTTGGGCCCTCCGGTGCTGGTAAGACCACGTTAGCGTGCGAGCTGGTGCACGTTCTGCGAGCTCAGGGCTACTCTGTTGTTTTGCAGACCGGTGATCGTCGACACCCGGTTAGAAGAGCCGCCTTCAAACTAGTCTCCGGCTTGCATTCAAAGTGGATTGGACAGCGTTCTCTCGGCGCAGAAGTGCTTAAGATTCTTCCACCCAAGAATGAGCTGTGGGCGGCTCGTCTGAACTGGCATCTTGAAGCTCTTCTACAAGCCTGGCGCGCGGCAATAGCGTCCAAGGACACGATCTCAATTTTTGACCAGGGTATGGTGCAATTCGTATGCTCACTGGTTTTGTTCAGCGGCATAACGGATCGTGAAAAGGTGTCGCGCGCCCTCGAGCTTCTACCCAAACCGGACCTGCTTGTCCGATTGCAGGCGCCAAGAGAGATACTAGAGGCGCGGCTGAGGGAACGCCGACGTAACCTCGGCATCATTCAGAAGTTCCTCGAAGTTGATCTGCAGAGCAGTCTTGATCATATTGACCACGTTAACCTTATAGAGGAACAGCTTGGTTCGTTCCCGGTACCCACAACCTGCGTTGAAAGCTTAGATTCAGACGGGCTCGCTGCTGCCACCGAAATAATAGCGCGTGGAGTAATTGACAAGTTTGGCGCGGCGCGGGCGAAATTTAAAAGGGTTGAAGCTTAGAGAGATACGGTTTTGAAGCGTCGAGAAGAAGATATCCAATAAAAACGGAAATCGAACTATTGAGACGGAACCGCGTGAGTTGACACGACATGCGCTTTTTTCGCTACCAAATTGTCTTGGCGTTGACGCTAGCTGCCAGCGCGACATCCATAGATCTGCGCGGAGCGGTGAGTGAAGAGGATGTGGCATCGACAAAGTTCGTCGCGCCGGTGGCCATGGACCTGCCTGATTACCTGCACCCGGCGAAGGATGCGGCATTTGGCACAACTTTCACGCGAATAACCAAACCCGGAATCCTCGGCGCCGGCGTCGCATGCGGGAGCAAATATTGCAGCCACCGCTATTCGAGCGCTCAGGCCTGGAATTCGGATCAGAGCCTTCTTGTCATCAGCAACGGCTGCGGCGGCTTATGCTTCCTGGATGGGCGCACCTACGCTCCGCTTTTTCGCCGTGTTCGATCGATCGAATGCGAATGGCACCCTCGCGATCCCGACCTGATGATCTGCGTCGGTGGTCGGAAAATCTCGACGTGGGCGCCACGCACCAATCATGAGGAGGTCCTGTTTGTTTCGACTGACAGTAGCGATCTCCAGTTCGGCCCTTATAAAGGGAATCCGAGCCGTGACGGCAGCCGTATTGCCGTGCGCGCGGTTCGCGGGGACGGCAAAGCGGTCGTCTTTGCCTACGATCTCAAACGGCGGCGGAAGTTTCCGGAAATCGATCTCGCACAGCTTGTCGGGACCAACAGCGCCTGCTCAATTTCGCCGCTAGGCGTCAACATCTTATGCATTCAGTACCTAAAAGACGAAACTGAACAGACGTTCATCTTTTCGGTTGACGGCGTTCTGCGCCAAAAATGGACCGAGCATCATCGGCCTGGCCATGGGGACATGACGGTCGATGCCGACGGCAGCGAAATCTATGTGGGGATCAGTAAATCCGATCCGGACATATTCCAGGTGATCAAGCGAAGGCTGTCAGATGGGAAAGTCACCTCGCTGATGAGATATGGCGAAGCACAGCATGCATCGCTCAGGTCACTGGACAGGCCGGGTTGGGTGTTCCTTAGCTATTCCGGCGACCCGGACGAAGTATCGAAATATCCGAATTGGGCGCCGTATGCGCGGGAAGTCATCGCGCTGCGCATCGACGGCAGCGGAGAGGTTCGACGTATTGTGCAGACGAAGAACGCTCCATTCGACTACTGGAGTGAGACCCACGCCTCGCCGTCCCCAGACGGTTCACAGGTGGTCTGGTCAAGCAATTGGGGAGTACCCGGCGGTCCGGTTTACGATTTCGTCGCCCGTATTGACTGGCCGGAACGGTCAAACACTGGCTCGAGAGCATTAACCGCGAGCGGTCTTCAATAACGAAACCTTCCGGTCACCTATCACGGTTGTCTCCGATCGTGCTTACCCATTGTGCGTTCAACACCTCACCTCCAACTTCGCCGCCACGCAGCTCCGTTCAATGTCAATTCATTCAAACGGACGACGACAGGTGGCCAAGCCTGCACCTACCGTGAAAGTGCAGTTTGCAAGGCTTATGACACTTGCCGGAACTCTACGATTTACAGAAATGACTCGAACGTCGGGTGATGGCTTTTGTGCGAAAGACGCTCGCGTCGGAGCCGAGAAAGGAATAGCAGATGGATGCGGATAGGCGAGCCGAAGAGAATGCCTCTTTCAATCCTGAGTTGTTGAAACGGTTAGTATGCCCAGTGACCAAAGGCTCACTTGCCTGGGATGGGGATCGCGACGAACTCGTATCGAAGAGCGCAGGACTTGCCTACCCGGTACGCGACGGCATTCCGATCCTGCTAGCATCGGAGGCACGGACGATCATCTCCCGCGTGGTCAAACTTCGCGCATCCAGAGGATGAGCTAGCCGCGCAAATTAGGCGGCATTCCGACGGCAACCAGCACCAAGACAGGAAAGTGCCGCGGAGCGCGAGCCGTTTGTCAACGGACCACTCCGTGCTCGGGCATCTGGGCAGTGCCGACCTTTTTGATGCAACGCGCGGCTACCTGAACCGGCTGGGCACGGCGATCCGTTTCCGGGACACGGTGTGTGTCATTCAAACAGACGAGGACAGTGGCAAGGCCTGCCCCTACCGTGATCTTGGGCGTGATGGGTAACGAAACCAATACTATGAAAGCAAATTCAACGGCCGGCCACTTCGCGCGATCGGGCTACGGCGAACGGTCAGGAGACGCAGGATGAATCCGCACCTCGTGTGTGTTGGAGGCGAGGATCACGCCCTGCGAATCCCCTTCCTGATGTCGCTGCGAGAGAAGGGATTCCAGGTTACTGCGGTTTCGAGCGGCGGTGAAGCCGCATTCCTGCGGCATGGCATTCCGCATCGCAGCTACGGTTTCGACCGCTTTTCCAGCAGCAGCGGGGAATGGGCCGCCATCAAAACCATTCGAAAGCTGATGGCGGAACTCCGGCCGGATATTATCCAAAGCTTCGACACCAAGCCCAACCTGGTGACGCCACTTGCGGTGCGCGGGAGCGTTCCAGTCGTGCGCACAATCAACGGTCTGGGCTGGACGTTCTCGTCCCTGGAACCGCGCGCCCTGGCCCTGCGCCCAATCTTTTGCGGACTGCAATGGCTTTCGTCCTTATGGACGGCCGCTACGGTGTTCCAAAATCGGGACGATCAGTCATTCTTTGAACGCTACCGACTGATCATACGTGGCAGCGGACGAGTGATCCGCAGTTCTGGAATCGACGTCGATGCGTTCGCCATGGCAAGGCATCTTGGCCCGTCGGCGATGAAAATGCGCGAGGAGCTTGGGCTCCAATCCGCCGAGATCGTAATTTTTGTCGGCCGGCTAACTCGCCAGAAAGGCATCCCGACACTCCTCAAGGCAGTCCCTCGCATTTTGGCTGAAAGGCCCGATGCCCGTTTCGTGCTTGTCGGGCCATTGGAATCCGAGGGCCCATTTGCGGTGGACAAGGCGGAGATTGATCGACATGCGCCCCATGTCATCGCCTTGGGCCCACGACGCGACGTTCCTGCCCTGCTTGGCATGGCCGATCTGTTCGCCTTTCCGACACAATACCGCGAAGGGATTCCGCGCGTCCTGCTGGAGGCAGGGCTGGCAGGATTGCCTATCGTCGCCTCAAGGATGCCTGGCTGCAATGAGGTGGTCGAAGACGGATGGAACGGCCATCTCGTCCCACCGCACGATCCGAACAGCCTTGCGTGTCGAATTATAGACGTCTTGTCCGACCGCCGGAAAGGAAGGACCATGGGCGCTCGCTCTGTCGAGCTGGTCCGGACGCAGTTCTCGCTGCCCTGGGTGGTCGAGCAATATTGCGATCTCTACGACAATGTCCTTAGCGCCAAATCCCATGGCGGCTTCGCTCGACCGGCGTCGCCGGCGTTGCTTGAAGAGGCTGCTGTAAACCGCGCATTGGGTGGAGCGCGCCGATGATCCGCGACGCGTTGCTGGCCTGCGGCGTTGCGATGTCCTATGCGGCGCAGCTCACCATTCCGGGAGTGCCGCTCGGCTATGGCGAGCTGTTTCTCGCGCTTTGGATCATGCTGTCGATCGGCCGGGTGCTCGCCGGCGGTCACTTGGTAGTCAGGCCCGCCCTGATCCGTGTCGCGGGCTTCTGGCTGATCATGACGCTTGCTCTGGGGATTGGCACCATCGTCGGCTATCTGACCACGGTGCTGTACCTGTCGGTGGTGATGCACGATACGATAGCCTACCTGCTGCTGATCTGCGTCACCTGCCTGGCCGCCGCGGAGCCCGAGGCTGATCGTCATCTGCGCAGTACTGCCTGGTGGGTGGTCGCGATCGCGAATGCAGGCTTTATTGTTCAACTGGCACTTGGATGGGGTTGGATCCACCAATCCGGCGTCGATCCGTGGTACTGGGATCGCTTCCGCGGCTGGTCCGAGAACCCGAACCAGCTCGCGCTGTATTGTGCACTCTTTGGCCCATTCGCCTTGCATCTTGCGACGACCACTAGCAATCCGTGGGCGAGATTGGCCGGGCTCAGCAGCCTTATCCTGACCATCTATATCGGAAGGCTGACGAAGAGTGATACCTATCTGTACACGACGGTCCTGGCCTGCCTGATATTTCTTGGGCTGCGGGTTCGGACATGGCTCGCAACCGGTGACGGCAAGGCCAGCTTTTCCCGGCAAGTTACCCTCCTGTTGATGATTGGCTTCCTTCCGTTGGCCTTGTCGATGACGCCCTACATTCTCACGGAAGCGGGCAGCGTCGAACAGTTCGCCTTAAGTCTCACCAAGGACAAGGGCGGCGACGCGACCGCCGAAACCGCCGCACTTCGCCTCCATCTCTGGGGAGATGCATTGGGCAAGGGCCTGACGTCAGGATCCTTGGGCCTTGGTCCTGGGCCGCATCTGGAGCGCCCGCCCATTTCCTACAGCCAGTTTCTGCCCCGGCCTTTCGAGGCTCACAACACGATTCTCGATCTATACACTCAAGGTGGTTTGATTGCGGTCCTAGCCCTGGCCTGGATTGTCGGCGCGGCGGCTTTATGCGCATGGCGTGCAAAGCTCGATGCCCTGTTCGTGCTCGTCGTGTCGATCGTTATCTTCGGGATGCCACATCTGATCATCCGCCATCCAATCGTGTGGTTTGCGCTGACCATTTGCCTTGTTGCCGGAACGCCGCGAACGGTTTCGGCAACCTCGAGCGACCGGAGGTGATGGCATGTGTGGGATTGCCGGAATTCTCCTTGCACCCGATGCAGCCAGTGCCAGGCCGCTCACGGCCATAGGGCAGATGACGACGGGCCTTCGTCATCGCGGGCCTGATGGTGAAGGCTTCTGGGTCAACCGTGAAGCCGGCATCGCCTTCGGCCACAGGCGTTTGGCTATCGTCGATCTATCGGAGGCGGGACGCCAACCAATGCATTCGGCAAGTGGCCGATATGCCATTACGTTCAACGGCGAGATCTACAATTTCCGCGATCTGCGCCGCGAACTTGAAGGCGCTGGCCATCAGTTCCGTGGCGCTAGCGATACCGAAGTCATGCTGTGCGCAATCGAGAGTTGGGGTCTCGACACCGCACTGACGCGCCTCGCTGGCATGTTCGCATTTGGATTGTGGGATCTGAAGACCAGGACCCTCCATCTCGCCCGCGACCGAATGGGCAAAAAGCCGCTCTATGTTGCTGCAACACGCGATGCGCTTGTTTTTGCCTCCGAGTTGAAGGCGATCAATCGTTTTCCAGGGTTCTGTCGGGAGCTCGATCTCGACGCTGCCGCGACGATGCTTTCGAAGGGATGGGTGCCGGGTAACAGTTGCATCTGGCAAGGCGTATTCAAGTTACCTCCTGGCTCGGTTCTGTCTGTGACGGCGGCAGATTTTGCCGAGGCGCGCAGTGCCGCATCCCTTTCGCAACGCGTCCGACACTGGTGGTCGCTGCCTGAAGTCGCCGCGAACGGTCGACTGAATCCAATCGCCGGCACCGACGAAGAACTGACCGATGAACTCGACGACCTGCTGCGACTTGCCGTTCGGGAACGCATGATAGCCGATGTGCCGCTGGGTGCCTTTCTGTCTGGTGGCATCGACAGCTCCGCCGTTGTAGCGCTGATGCAGGCTCAGTCGCCGAAGCCGGTGCGCACATTCACGATTGCTTTCGGAGAAGGCGGGTTTGATGAGGCTCCCCACGCCGCGGAGGTTGCGCGGCATCTGGGCACCAATCACACTGAACTACACCTTTCGGCCGCCGCTGCGCGCGAGGTCATTCCGGAATTGCCGCAGATCTGGGACGAGCCGTTCGCCGACGAATCGCAGATACCAACTTTGCTCGTGGCGCGGCTAGCCCGCCAGCACGTTACCGTGGCCCTGTCAGGCGACGGTGGCGATGAATGCTTCGCCGGTTACGCCCGCCACTTCATGGCGGCGCGGTTGAAACGACAGCATGCGCTGCCGTCGCCGCTGCGTCACACGCTTGCTGCAGGGGTCGAATTGCTGGCCCGTGCGGCGCGCTACGATCTCGTCAGCAAGCTGCCGCTTTCGGCGAGTGCACGGCTCGCGCTGCGGAGCGATCGGCTGCACCGCCTCGCTCGGCTGCTCGCCGCAGCAGATGAGGACGAATTGTATCAACGGCTGACCGGAGTATCGACCGAGAGCCTCACACTCCACAAGCCGCTCACATCAATTCAAGAGTCACCCCGGCTTGATGGCCTGCTGTCCCGTCTCTTGTACGACGACATGGCCGGCTACCTGCCCGACGATATACTGGTGAAGTTGGACCGTGCCAGCATGGCCAACAGCCTCGAGGGCCGGTGCCCGCTTCTCGACCATCGGGTTGTCGAATTCGCTTGGCGGCTGCCCGCACATGCGAAGGTTCGCAATGGCAAAGGCAAGTGGATCCTTCGTCAGTTGCTGAGCCGCTATCTTCCGCAACGGCTGATCGACCGGCCGAAGCAGGGTTTCGATGTTCCCATAGCGGTCTGGCTGAGAGGCCCGTTGCGCGACTGGGCGAGCGATCTGGTCGGCGATATGCGCCTCTCCGGAGATGGGATCTTCGACTTTGCGAAGGTCGGGATGTGCTGGCGCGACCACCTTGACGGAAGACAGGACCATTCTCGCGATTTGTGGCCCGCGTTGATGTTCCAGGCCTGGCGCAACGAGGCCGGGCGGCCCCCAGGGCCGGCAACGGGCATGTCTACAGTGCTCGAACTGACAGGAGTATAAGATGGAAGGTTCCATAGTCAGCCGCATTCATCTTCCGCGCGCCACTGAAATGCACGTGCCGACGCGCGAGATCAACCCGCGCGTGAGGCCATCCCTGCGCGAACAGATCGACGCGCAGACTCCCTTCCATCAGCTCCTTATTACCGTCGCGAGGAGAAAATGGTTCCTGCTTGCAATGGTGATTTTGGGCGGTGTGTTGGCTGGGCTTGCGGGTTTTGCGCGTCCCGTCCTGTTCGAGTCGACCGCACAGGTGATTGTCGATGCTCCTGGCAGGAATGCGGCTCCCGGAGGCGCAGATTCTGCGCAAGAGATGCTGGATGCGAGCATTGATGACCACCTAACCATGCTCTCTTCGCAGGGGCATCTGCGTCGCGTGGTGGCAGCCCTGCGCAAGACGGAGGTTGGTAACATTGCTGAGCAAGGGGATGTCGTAACCGGAAATTCACGCCCCGCTCCGGCCGGCGGCGACTTGCAGAACATACGCACCTTCGCAGCCGGTCTGCTGGAAAGCATTTGGCCGCAGGGCAAGCCGGCGGCCGCCGATGAAGACGAACTCAAGGCATTACGGAAGGGCATGAGGGTTGGACAGGAACTGCGATCAAGAGTGATCACGGTCGGCTTTACCGATAACGATCCGGCGCGAGCCGCCCTTGTGGCCAATACGTTCGTCCAAGTATACATCGACGATCTCGCACAGAAGCGCAGGGCGTCAGACAGACTGGAACTCGCCTCGATTGTCGCTAGCCTACCGGTCGTACAAAGCGACTTGGCGAAAGCAACCGACCGCCTGGAAAAGTATCGGCTGAGCCATGGCGCGGTCGATCAAGGTGCGGCGGACAACGCTGCCAAGGAGACAGCCGAGCTCAGCCAGCAGATATCTTTGTCGAAGGCGGATCTCTCCGCAACGGAATCTCGCCTTCAACACATCGAGGCTTTGCGAAAGGAAGGAGCATCGGTCGCGGCGCTCGCCGAAGCGATCGGGTCACCGGTACTGGCCGACATAGCGGCTCGCCAAGCCAACGACAATGCGGATGCGGGCCTGAGTACTGCAATCAACCGCGAGATCGAACAAGGCACTGCTCGCATTGCTGCGGAGGCGAACATCTACCGTGCCCAGATTGCGGCTCTGGAGGGGCGCAAGAATGTGCTTGATGCGGTGGTGGCCGACACAGCCGGCCGGCTTTCCGGCTTGCGTGCGCTCGAGCCGCAGGTCAGCATCTTGACGCAGCGATACAACCAGCTACTCACGCAACAACAGGATCTGGTGCAGCGTATCGCAACTCCCTTGCCCGGAGTCTCGATCCTTTCAGCGGCGTGGCCGCCGACGAATCCAAAAACCCTGCCGCCCATCTTCCTTATTCCGCCCGGCATGATCGTGTTTGGTCTCATTGGCGGGATCTTCGTGATGGTCCGCAGCCGCCTCAATCAGACCTTGTGCGGCGAGGCCGAAGCTGAAGCCGCGCTCAGGGTCCCATGCCTGGGGCTGATACCGGAAGCGCCCACAATACACGCGAAACGACTTCAGCAGCTGGTTCTTGGCCAACGAAAGTCCAGCTACAGCCGAGCCATCACTTCCCTCCTCGTCACCGTGACACTCAACAAGGCGAGGGGCCGCGCTTCGCACGTCATCCTCGTAACGTCCAGTATCCGGCATGATGGCAAGACCGAGCTTGCATGGAGCCTGGCGTTGGCAGCTACCCGACTTGGGGGACGAGTGCTTTTTCTCGATCTTGACAGCACGGGGGCCCGCCTCACGAACGAGTTCCTGAACGAATTCGGCGCGCTCCGGCCGCATAAATCCTTTGGAGACTATATGAACGACCGTTGTCCCCTGCACGACGCGGTCACGGGAATGCCTGAAATTGGAATCGACTTCATGGCGCTGGCACCATCAGAGGATCTGCTGCCGCAGCTGTCCATGATCGACGGATCCCTGGTCACAGATGAGCTGCGCTCAATCTACAGCGTCGTCATTATAAATGGACCGCTGGGACTTGGAGGACCTGAGGCCAGGCTACTGACGGGCTGGGCTGACGCGGTTCTGTTCGCCGTTCGCTGGGGCAGGACGCGTCGCAGCATCGCGCGCGGTGTTCTGCAGCTGCTGACGGAGGACGAGACGGCTCAGGTCCCCGTAGGCAGCGTTCTCACGCACGTCAATCTACAGAAACACGCTGGCTATCGGTTTGGGGACAGCGCAGATCTCTTGCTCGAGAGAACATCATGAGTGTCACATGCGGGCTTCCGCGTAACGACCGTCGCGGCAGTCAGTCTGTCGAGCGGAAGATAATATCGAAGAGTTCGCAGACCGGAGCTGGGCCCGCCGGCGCAAGAGACATCGACGATTGCAGCGATCCGAAGCTCGCCCGCTTCCCTGCGGCCTCCGTTGCTCCAACAAATATGGTTTTGCCGCACAAGGAGGACACGGGCCGGGGTCTCGGCTATGCCAGCATCTTCGCTCTTTTGGTCTATATCGGGGGTGCGGGCTTGACCAGCTTGGCGCAGTTATTGATTGCGCGCATCGTTGGCTCCACCAGCTATGGCATCTACTCCTATGTTCTGGCCTGGACCTCGGTGCTTGCCTATCTTGCAACGCTTGGGTTCCATGTATCCTTGCTGCGTTTCGTCTCCGCCTACAGTGCCAAAGGGCGGCTTGACCTGGTACACGGGGTAATCAGGTTTGCTCTGCAAAGGTCGCTGGCGGCAGCGACACTATTCGGCATCATTGGCGCCGCCTTGGTCTTGTTCTTTTCGGATTCTTCTCACAAGGAGCTTCAAACCAGCCAGCTGCTAGGCATGGCAGCAGTGCCTTTGGTCACCGCCTACGCGTTGGGCGCAACACTTGTTCGTGCTTTCGGCGGCGGTGTCTCGGCCCTCATGCCGGAACGCATCGTGCGCGACGGCCTATTGTTGACGTTGCTGGGAATGGCGGTCTTATCCGGATCATGGACCCCCAACGCACCGCTGGTGATGCAGGCGGTGCTGGCAAGTTCAGCCATCACGGTCGGCCTGGTGTTCATCATGGCGGCAAAATTTCAGCCGCCCGGCTTGCGGCAGGTTCAGCCAGGCAACGAGTCGCGGGAATGGTGGTCCGCGGTTCCGCCAATGATGCTCATGGCCGGGCTCGATGTTTTCATCAGCCGGGCCGGGGTCATGGTGCTGGGCTGGACGCATCACATTCGCGAAGCGGGCATTTTCGCCTTGGGATTGAACGTCGCATTGCTTGTGAGCCTTTCCCTGGTCGCTGTCTCGACGATGTTTGCGCCGACAGCGGCCGCCCTTCATGCCCGAGGCGATCGGATGGCTCTGCAGCAGCTTTTTTCACGGGCGGCTCTACTTTCCTCTGGCGGCGCCATAGCGATGGCCATCCCGATGCTTGCGATTATTGAACCTCTGTTGAGCTGGTTCGGCGGAGATTTCAGTACAGCGGCACCCGTCGCGCGGATACTCATTCTCGGATATGTCTTTGTCGCGCTATGCGGACCCCAGATGCTCCTCTTGATGATGACTGGAAACGAATGGGCGGCAGCCGCAACCATGATCGCCGGCGCCGCGGCCAGCATCATGGGCTGTGCCGCAGGAATTGCGCTCTACGGCGCGCCGGGCGCCGCAGTGGGCCTCGCGCTTGCGTTGGCGATTTGGAATGTGGCGATGTCGATTTATATCAGCAAACGGCTGAAAATTATCCCTGGGCTGATCTTTGCGCTGGCGTCGCTCAGAACGCGCGCAGTCGAAGGCCAGCCGCCTCATTGGTTCCTGCGCTGATCTGATGTTATCGCGCCCGATACTCGACGGCATCAGCGTTCAGGAATTTCGAGTCCAAGATTGTGTCGGATAGAGGCTGGCGGGGGCGGCTTTGGGGCCGACACTCGCTTTATTCTCTGTCCGAAAAAAATGCGAAATCTCGAATTTGCCGAGTGGCAGATCGTTGCCCGACAAGGCACGGCCTACACCGTGGCCTCATCATTCACCGACGTTTGTTGCCGTATACTGACCGCGGCATCCGTTCCATGAAAGCCCCGGTACCATTCGACAAAGCGTTGCACTCCGTCCTCAAGCGGCGTCGCCGGGGCGAAGCCGACGGCCTTGCGGAGATCGCTGACGTCGGCGCGCGTCTCCAGAACGTCGCCAGGCGGCAACGGCACATCCACGCGAAGCGCCCGGCTGCCAAGGGCGGTCTCGATGATCGAAATCAGCCGGTTGATCTCCTCGGGCCGGTCGTTGCCGATATTGTAGACGCGACACGGCGCGGAACTTGTAGCAGGGTCGGCGGTGCAAGGGTCCCAATTCGGATCGGGCCGCGGCGGTGCAGCGAGTGCTCGAACCACGCCCTCAGCGATATCGTCGACATAGGTGAAGTCTCGCCAGACGCGGCCGGCATTGGCTACTTCGATTGGCTTGCCCTCGATGATCGCGCGCGTGAACAAATAGACCGCCATGTCGGGCCTGCCCCAGGGGCCATAAACGGCAAAGAAGCGCAGCCCCGTCACGGGCAGGTCGAACAAATGGCTATATGAATGCGCCATGAATTCATTCGAACGCTTGGTGGCGGCGTAGAAGCTGACGGGATGATCGGCGCCGTGGTGCTCGGAAAACGGTATGGTTCGATTTAAGCCGTAGACGGAGCTCGAGGAGGCGTAGACGAGATGACTGACGCCGTAATGCCGGCAGCCCTCAAGGACGTTTAAAAACCCCACTATGTTCGATTGCACGTAGGCGTGCGGGTCAACAAGTGAATGACGCACGCCGGCCTGAGCCGCGAGATGGACAAAGTGTGAGGGGCGAACGTTTGAAAACAGCAACTGAACGCGGGCGGCGTCCGCCAGATCCATTCGTATCGGCGTGAACTCCGCCTCGCTACAGAGGTGTGCAAACCGCGCTTCCTTGAGCCGCAGATCGTAATAGGGTGTGAAATTGTCGACGCCCACGACTTTGACACCCAGACGCAAAAGCCGCGAGGCCACGTGAAAACCAATGAAACCTGCTGCGCCGGTGACGACGATCGGTCCTGTCCGTGCAAGTCTCTTCACCGCTTGATCCGAACGCGATCGGGCGATTTCCACTTTCTCCGCTGCGGCAAGGACAGACTCGCTGCATAGATCGTTGTCCAACTTGTTGCCTTTCGAATTCCGTTCGACAGTACCGAATTGCCGGTCCGAGATTCCAGATTCCGATATTTACGTCAGCGCATCGAACCTGGTGGAGTTCAGGTAATGTCGGTGCCACGAACCGCGCAACGCGATGCGCGACCTGCCAAATCATGACACTCCAAATTGCGTCGTCTGGATCCCGGACGGACGCCGGCGTCCGGCGATTGCATTTAAGTGGCGGGCCCTTATGGCAGGACCGAAATACGCCCAAGAAGGGCCACCAGTTCCGCCTGGCGTTTCGTTTCGGTCTTGGCGAACAGCGAGGCAAGCTGGGAACGGATCGTGGTGCGGCTGAGACGCCAGCTGCGAGCGATCTCCAAAGGTGCGTCGCCCTGAGCCAAACGCAAGGCGAGGTGCGTTTCTGCGCTCGTCAAGCCAAACATTCTTTGCAACGTGCGAGGATTTGGCCCCGACCTGTTGTCCCGGTCCAGCAACGCCACGATGCTCGTTCCGTCGGGAGCAATAACTCCGTTCTCGTTCAGTATCACCGGCCGGTCGCCCCTGCTGCGGATTACCACCCAGGATAACGAGCCCGGCAGGAATTGGCCCGGAACATTCGCGATCAGCCGCCTTAGGGCGGCCGTAAGCCCGCTCGCCGTGTCAGCCGCTTCGCCCTGGCGCTCAAGCGTGGTTTGGGCGGCTGCGTTCCACTCGACTACTTTTCTTTCGCGATTCAGCACGAGATAGCCACAGCCAATGCGATCAAGCACGCCGGTTATGGATTCCAGACTGCGGCCTTTTGGTTCCCCGAGCCTTGCGTCCAATGGATCCGATGCGCGATCGGGAAGGTGACCAGAAGAGGGTCGCGTATTCCGCGCGTCAAAATCGTACTTGGTCCTCGTAGCAATGTACCTACCGCCCGAAGAAGCATCAACATGTCTATCGATCAGATTCATTTTCTACCCCTAACCCAAAGTTTCACACAGGCCCGAAAATAAGTATTCGGGATTCGGATAATCTTTTATGTTTAGATGGATTCTAGTCTTCTATGCGCTGACGGATAACGTGTTCATCACCACCTTGAAAACTCAATATGATCTGACAGTTCTAAGGCAGCTCATAGCCCCTGCTGCATCCGATAAAATGCGCGCTATGATAGCGGTATGGCAATCCGGCAGTGGTACTAAGCTGTACGTTTTTTGCTCTAGTCTCGACGGGCTAGTCAGAAGGTTGTAGTCTGTGTCCATGAGCTCGCAGTCGCGCAGGTCGAATTCGAACCCGTCGGGCAGATTGCTAACTCATATTGCCTCTGCATCCGTACTAGCTGCCACGCTGATATTTGAAATAAAATCGTCAGCCTATATTGGGCAAGGCGCCAGTTTTCTGGAATTTGTTCCGGCTATTATTATTATCGCTTATCTCGAAGATCGTGTGCCTGCGCTCGCTGCGACCATTCTGATGGTGGCGGTCGGCCTTTGGGCGCGAGGATACGATCAGATTTCAAATGGCGATTGGGCACGCGCAATCCTGCTTCTGGTTTCGGGTGGGGTGATTGCCATGACGTTCCATCGCCTGCGGCAGGACTTGCGTGAGCTGCTAGAAGTCGCGGAGGCCAGGCTCGCTGCCGTCGAGGCGACCGAAAGCCGCTATCGTTGGGCCTTCGAACGTGCTGCCATGGGATTCGCGAACACCAACGAGAAAGGTGAGTTGCTGCAATCCAACAGACGCCTTTGTGAGATGACCGGGTACAAGGAGGAGGAGCTTGCCCAATTGCAGCTCGATACGCTCGCCCACCCGAACGACCGGGACACCTTGGCGCAATTGTTGGCGAGCCTAGGCAACGACATTGCTTCGTTCGTTTCGGAGGTCCGTCTTTTAAGAAAGGACGGTACGGCATTCTGGGCCAGGCTAACGCTTTCTTCGTCCGTGCCCGAGGGGGGACTCTCGGAGAGCATCTTCGTGGTGGTCGACGATATTTCGGAACGACGAGCTGTTCACGAAGCGCTTCGGGCTCAGAAGGAATGGCTAGACCTCGCTCTGTCTGCTGGACGCTTGGCCACGTGGCGGATCGACCTTAAAGACGGGACAGTCACAGGCTCGGACACGTTCTGGGACGTTCTCGGCTTGGCCCAGGCCAATAGCCGCAGTTTGGAGGAACTATCAGCTGTCGTTCATCCGGCGGACTGGCCAAAGCTGGCGGCATCGAGAAAGTCCGCATCATCGGTCATGAATTACGATGTTGAGATACGCGTCCGCCGACCGGACGGGCATATCCGCTGGGTTGCCCTGCGCGGAAGGGAGGAAAGACAGGGTGATGGAGGACAGCGGCTTGGAGTGGCTGCCGACCTGAGCGAGAGACGACAAACCACGCTGCTGCGCGCCGCGGCAAAGAAGCGGGAGCGCATTATGCTCGAACAACGCCACAGGTTCGGCAACGTTTTCGCGGTGATCACGGCGCTCGTGAAAATGGTCGATGTTCCTGGAAACAATGTTGCCAAATACAAGGAAATGCTGATCGACCGGATACGCGCGCTCGAGGCGACCCATCTGCTTCTTTCACGCAACGGCAGCGTATCGGGGGCGCTAAACGATCTCGTTGCTCAAGAGTTGCAACCATATATGGGAACACGCGCCATATCGGTCAGCGGTCCTTCCGTGGTGATGTCGGGAGGCGCCGCCGAGAGTTTTGCAATGATCGTCCACGAGCTTGCCACCAATTCCATGAAATATGGAGCGCTAGGCGATCCAAAAGGCCGGATCGACGTAAGCTGGACATTTGCACCTGAAGACACAGGCAGTGAGATCGTGTTCGAGTGGGTGGAATCGGGACGGCGGCGGACCTCGAGCGTAGTCCGTCATGGCTTCGGTTCCATGATAATCGGAGTAGATGGAGCGCCGCTTGTCGGTCACTCTCCCAAACTGGAAATAACTGACCACGGGTTGCGGTATTCGCTGCGGCTGTCACGCAAGGAAATCGGATCCTAGTGCAGTGCTCCGATCGAAAAGCAGATACCTAAAAGACGCGTCGCGCTGAATGGCCTTGGAGATGCGCTTAGGTTCTTTTCCAGGGATGTCGTTGGCCAAAGGCCGCAGCGCAGTTTCGGTATATGCAGTATATGCATGAAAGCTTGGGCGCCGTTTGCATGTCCAAAAGGACGCGCGGCGCCCTAGCTGGCATGTCTCGAAAGCCATGTCTTCAGCATAACCGCAGCTTCTGTCCGATTGCGTACCCCCAACTCACGCAGGACCGCAGCAGCGTGGATTTTCGTGGTCGCCTCTGCGATTTCCAGGTCGCGAGCAATTTCCTTGTTTGAATAGCCTTCCGCCATCAGCTTGAGGACTTCCTTTTGCCTCGAGGTCAGCCTGCCAAGGTTGAGGCCTGTGGTACGTCGCTGTGGGCCTTTCTCGGAGTGTGTATGCGTGTGGGTTGTTTGCGTTGCACCCGGGCGTGACAGAAGTGCAGGAACATAGATGCGGCCGGAGAGGATTTCATTGACAGCCAAAACGACCTCTTCGTCCGTCTGCGACTTTACGATGTAGCCGTGAAGCCCGATCGAAAGAGCCGTGAGTATTTCCGAGCGTGAATCGTTTCCGGAAACGATCGCAAATCGCGTGTCCGGATAGGCGGACAGGATCCCGCCGAGCACCTCCTGATTGAACAGGCCCGGCATATTCAGGTCCAGGATCGCAAGATCCACGAACGATTGCTCTGCCAGCAAACTGAGCACCGCGTCGAAACAAGACGCTTCAAATATCTCCACACCTGGAATGCCTGCGGTCAGTGCCAATCGCAAGCCACGACGATACAAGCCGTGATCGTCGGCGATGACGATTCGATACATTGAACTACCCCAACGCGTATCTGAATGGATTGAACGGTGATGGGCCTGAAAGTCGTAGCCATTCACTCGTCGATTCATCCAGCCGACGCCGCGGCACCCCAACGCCGCAAACGCCAGATTTCTAATATAATCTTAAATGACGGGAAACGCTCCTCTTTTTTTGCCCCTTGTGAGCGAAACCCGCCGAACGTCGTCGAACATGTGTTCTGACCTCTTGGAAAGCTGACAGACCGGCTGGTCGTTCAGCACTGCCATAGGTCTGTAGGTATAGAACAGCAAAACGGCTGAATTGTTACCATTCGAATGCACGACGACATCCACCCCGACGGCCACATACCATCCAGATGCAATGTCCGGATCAGGGATCGGTGGGGAAATCTCACCGGTCTTCTACGGGAAATCTCACCGGTTCTTCTGAGGGGACAAGAACGCGTTTCCCGGGTGCTGACCAGGGTAGGATAACCGGCCCGTGACGATGGCGTTCAGGCCGAATGAACAAGGGAGGACCAGGATGAAAGCGGTGATTCAATGTGGTGGAATGGGAACACGCCTCCGCCCCTTCACTTCGATCTTGCCGAAGCCGCTCATGCCGATTGGTGCACGGCCGGTTCTCGAGATGCTTCTGAAATGGTTGCGACGCAACGGTATTCAGGAAGTCTATATTACAACCGGGTATCTCGGCCACTTGATCCGCACCGTGTGTGGAGATGGCTCGCAGTGGAACCTGAAAATTCGATACACGCAGGAGATGGAGCCGCTGGGCACCATCGGGCCATTGTCTTTGATCAGGGACGAACTGACGGAGCCATTCATCGTTCTCAATGGCGATGTCCTTACGGATCTAAGCCTCAGTCGATTTGTAGCAGCGCACCGTAAGCACACCGATCCAGTGACGATCGCAACAGCCTGTCGCCTGATCAAGATGGATTTCGGCGTCATCGACGAAGTCGACAATACCGTGCAGACCTTTCGCGAGAAACCGACGCTGTCGCATCTGGTCAGCATGGGGATTTACTGCATGAATCCAGACGTTCTGCAGTTCATCCCGTCCGGCATACCCTTTGGGTTCGACGACCTGATGCTCCAGATGATGCAGAACGGCACAACCGTGCACGTGTACAAGCATGAAGGTCTCTGGCTCGATATCGGGCGCGTCGACGACTTTCAGAACGCACAGACCATTTCCTGGGAAGACCAGTCGGCCTCGATCGAGGTCACTGCGACGGCTGCATGATGAAGTCACCAGCGCGGTTCCCACAGTTATCAGTCTAGGAGGTTGTGATGCTCTTGGTCAGTGCCCCGATCTTGGGTGTGCCGGAGAAGACTGCTTTGACCAAGGTCATCGACAGCGGCTGGCTGACCATGGGGGAGCAGGTACGAGCCTTCGAACAAGCCTTTGCCGACGTGCATGGTGCGGAGGATTGCGTCGCGGTCAGTTCTTGTACCGCAGCGCTTCATCTCATTTTGCACGCACTTGGTATCGGCCCGGGCGACGAGGTGCTGGTCCCATCCTTGACTTTCGTGGCGACCGCAAATGCGGTCCTCTATGTTGGTGCGACCCCCGTTTTCGTCGACATCGAGTCGGTCGATGTGCCGCTGATGTCCATCGCGGAAGCCGAAGCGAAATGCACGGCCCGCACCAAGGCAGTCATTCTCGTCCATTTCGCCGGCTACCTCGCCGATCGGGAACAATGGCAGAAGTTCGCCCGTGCCCGTGGGCTGCATATCGTCGAGGACGCGGCGCATGCGCCCGGCCTGAAGGAGGTGGGGACATTTGGTGCCGCGGCCGCCTTCAGCTTCTACGGCAACAAGAACATGACCACGGCGGAAGGCGGGGCGGTGATTGCCAGGGATGCCGGTCTGCTCGAGACGATCCGCCAGGCGCGTGGACATGGGATGACCACCGGGACACGTCAAAGGCTGAACAGCCGCACCCCGCAGTATGATGTCACCATGCTCGGATTCAATTATCGCATGGATGAATTGCGGGCTGCGATCGGATTGGTCCAGCTGCAAAATCTGCAGGAGTGGAATGAGATCAGGCGTATCCTGGTGATGCTGTATCGCCGTCTCATCGCGAAGCATTGCCCGGCCGTGACCATCCCGTTCCACGAGCCGCGGACGTCGGCCTACCACATCATGCCTATCCTTTTGCCGCGTTACGCCGACAGGCAAGACGTCATCGACGCACTGCGCGCGCAAGGGATACAAACCACTATCCACTACCCGCCGGTGCACCAGATGACGCTCTATCGTGAGCTCATTCCCGGTACTCATTTACCGCGCACGGAAGATTTCGCCCAGCGCGAACTCACTGTACCGCTGCATCCGCAGATCACCGCACCTTTGGTCGAAACGGTAGTGGTCGCTCTTGCCGCGGCGGTCAATAACTGCGCTCAGACAGGAACAGCCGCATGAATGCCCTGGACCTAGCCATTCACCGGCCTAACGTCTCGAGCGCCGCCCATGGGGCTGTGAGACGAGCAATCGATCTCGTCATTGCTGCAGCCGCGGCGATCGTCTTCGCTCCGCTGATGCTGCTGATTGCCCTGGCGCTGCTGCTGGAAGGCGGTCGGCCAATCTTCTTTACGCAGACCCGCGTCGGGGCCGGTGCTCGCCCATTCCGCATGTACAAATTCCGCAAATTCAGAGTGCGATGCGATCCCGGTGGCCTGGCGCTGACCATGGCCGATGACAGCCGCATGACGCCAATCGGGCGGTTCCTCGCCGCCACCAAATTCGACGAGCTGCCGCAGCTATGGAATGTCTTCAGAGGCGAGATGGCAATCATCGGTCCACGCCCGGAGAGCCTTGCCTTTGCCGATTGTTTTCGTGGGGGCTTTGAGGACATTTTACAATACAAGCCAGGCTTGTTGGGTCCGGCCCAGGTTCTCTTCCGGAATGAAGCGCATTTTTATCCGCGATCCGTGGACCCGCTATTGTTCTACCGCCAGGTTCTGTTTCCTGCCAAGGCCAGGCTCGACCTTTCCTATTATCCGCAGCGCACGATCGTCTCTGATGTCGTCTGGATGGTGCGCGGCTTGCTGGCGGTGCTTGGCGTCGTTTCGCCGCCGCCGATCGGAACGTGAGAGCAGGTGGAATACCCGCGCTCTCGTGGATTTGCAAAGTCAGTGCCTCACGTCATAGGGGGAACGCTTGGGTCATGGCATACAAGGGCAGGAAAGTTCTGGTTACCGGTGCCGATGGGTTCATCGGGTCGCATCTCACCGAAGCACTCGTCCGTAGCGGCGCGGACGTCACTGCGCTGGCTCTCTACAATTCGTTCGACAGCCACGGCTGGCTGGACGATTTGCCGGACACCATTCGAAGCCAGCTGAACCTCATCCGCGGTGATGTTCGTGACAGCGCGTTCCTTAACCGGATCGTGCGTGGCCAGGCGGTGGTGTTTCATCTCGCCGCACTGATCGCGATCCCATATTCGTATGCCGCGGCCCAGTCCTATGTAGAAACCAACATCCTGGGCACGGTCAACGTCCTCGAAGCGGCGCGGCAATGGGAGACGGAGCGGGTGGTGCACACCTCGACAAGCGAGGTTTATGGCACCGCGCTGACAATGCCCATCAGCGAATCACACCCGTTGCAGGGACAGTCACCATATTCGGCATCCAAGATCGGTGCGGACATGATGGCGGAGTCGTACGCCAGATCGTTCGACGTCCCCGTGGTCATCATGCGGCCCTTCAATACGTATGGCCCACGCCAGAGCGAGCGAGCCATCGTACCGACCATCATACGTCAGGCTCTCGACAAGAAATGCTCGGCGATCATGGTGGGAGACACCAGCCCGATCCGCGATCTTACTTTCGTGGAAGACACTGCGGCGGCGTTTTTGACCGCAGGTTCGGCCGAGCTCGAATTTGGCCATGCCTTCAATGCCGGAAGCCAGCGCGCCGTGACGATCTCGGACATATTGGATCTGGTGGTCGAGTTGAGTGGCTGCAAGAAACCAATTCACCGCGACGAGCGCCGCCTGCGGCCGCAGAATTCAGAGGTGCGTGCCTTGCTGGCTGATTCTTCGCTCCTCGAAAGCAAGACTGGATGGCGCGCCCAGACCAGCCTGCGCGAAGGGTTGGAGCGGACCATCGGATGGTGGCAGGGACGCCTCAGCGAAGGCCGGGTGCGCCATGAGATGGATTACATGACATGAGCTTTCGCCTGGGTGGATTGGCTCCGCAGTTGTCGCTGGATTCGAACCAGAAGGAGATTGTCACCAATGGTCCTTGTTAACCGAATCCTTCTTGTCGTGCTCGGCATGCTGGCTGCCATGGATACGGCCGCTGCAGCGGAAGCGCAGGTCGCCTATCGACTTTCCGCCGGCGACACCGTCGAGATAGGAATTGCCTCCATCCCGGAGCGAACGCAACGTGCCGTGGTCCAGATGGACGGCACAATCGCGTTTCCCGAAGTCGGGATGGTTTCGGTGGGCGGCCTAAGCCCGGCCGAACTGCAAACACGCATGCAGACGATCCTGCCAACCAAGATATTCCACCATCGTCTGCCTGACGGGCGGGAGCAAATGATCGTCATCAAGCCGACAGACGTGACCGCCGTGGTCGCAGAATATCGGCCGATCTATGTGACAGGGGATGTGCTCACTCCCGGACAGCAGGCCTACCGGCCGCTGATGACCGTGCGGCAGGCGATTGCCGTGTCAGGTGGTTTCAGCCTTTTGCGGTCCCGGGCAAACCAGGTTGGCCCCGATCCGGTGGATCTGCGGCGCGATTACGAATCGCTTTGGGGGGAATACACGAGAGACTACTATCACAGCGCCCGCATTCGCGCCGAACTTCAGGGCAAATCGAGCTTCGACATGCAGCCACCACAAGGATCGCCCTTGCCGGCAGTTTTTGCATCGGCGATCGCCCAGGCCGAAGCAGAAGGGCTGAAGCTCTCGTTGGACAACTTCCAGCAAGAGCAGAGCTTTCTCGATAAAAGTGGCAAGGATGCCGCTGCACAAACCGAGACCTTGCTCAAACGCGAGCAGGCCGAAGCGGATGGCGTGAAGGCGGACGAAGACGAGCTGGCGCGCGTAAGGAAAGCGTTTGAGTCCGGAAATCTCACCAATAACCGGCTCGCCGACGTCCGGCGCGCTTTGGTACTCTCTTCCAGCCGGGCACTCGAAACGTCGGTTGAACTTATGAGAGCACGACGTCAGCAGGCTGATTTTGCCAGACAGCACGAACGCAATGACAACCAAAGAAGGATAGGTCTGCTGACTGAGTTGAAAGATACCAATGTGCGTCTTGCCGACATCAATGCAAGACTTCGCGCCGCCAGCCAGAAGTTGCAGCCCACGGGAGCTGCCGCCCTGCCGTTGCCGGTTGCCGGTGAGACGATCCAAGCCGAGGTCACGATCGTTCGCAGGGTCGGCGAAGAATGGCGGAAACAGCCGGCCCAAGAAGACACCGAGGTCATGCCGGGAGACACGATCGAGGTAAGGTTCAGCAGCGCTCTCGAGAGCGCGGCGATCCGATAGATCGGCTGCGCCTCGAGCCAAGCGGCCGCCACTGGGTTGGCAGCCGCTTACTGCCTGAAAGCTCTGGAAAATTGGTCGGTAAGAGGTTTCATCAAGTAGGACCAGACACTGCGCTCGTCGGTTCTTATATGGACTTCGGCGGGCATGCCCGGTTTGAGGATTTTCTCTCCTGTCAGGCAGGTCGCTTCGTTCTCGACATCGATGCGCGCCGAAAAATAGGAAAGCTGACGTTGCTGATCCTTGATCAGATCTGCGGAGACGCGGTTGACCGAGCCTTCGCAAGCCGGTGTAGTGCCGGCGTCGAACGCCGGAAAGCGGATCGACACCTGCTGTCCGGGATGGATCTCATCAATGCGCGACGGAGGAATGGAAGCGTCTACGACAAGGTTGTCGGAATCGGGCACAATCATCATGAGCACCTCTCCGGCGCCAATCACGCCTCCGACGGTGTGGACCGAGGATTCTTGTACCGTGCCTGATTGCGGGGCGCGAATGTCTGTCCTGCCGAGCTCGTCTTCGGCCACCACCTTGCGCTCACTGAGTTCGGTCTGCTTGGCTTCCGTTTCGCGAAGTTCGTTGGTCACGTCGCTCCGCATTTGTTCGTCGAGCTGAAGCACCTGCAGGTCCGTTTCACTGATGTGAGCTTGTACCTCCGCTATCGCTGCGACAAGGCGTCCCGATTCGCCGCGAGTCCGGGTCTTCTCCAGGCTGACAGTGCTCAACCTCTCCTTGGAGACCAACTTCTTTGCGTAGAGAGATTCGACGTCAGCAAGGTTCTTGGTCAGCAGATCCAGAGACTCATCCGTCGCAGACTGCTGCGATTTGAGGCCATCGATCTGACGTTCCAGCTGCTTCGCGCGGCTTTGCAATTGTGCCTTCTGGCCAGCCAGCGCCGCAGCACGGCTTTCGAACAAGGCACGTTCGCCACTGACAAGCGCCGCCACTTGCGGGTCACCCATTTGAACCCGAAGGCCAGGCGGGATCTGCATTTCCGGCAGACCCTGGCGCTCGGCTTCCAGCCGGGCCAGACGAATGGTGGCTCGATTGAGGTCCTCGGTGATTATCTGCAGGTTTGCTCGGGTCAATGTGTTGTCCAGCCTGACCAACACGTCGCCGGCCTTCACGTGATCGCCGTCCTGCGCGAAGATTCCGCCGATGGTGCCGCCGGTTTGATGCTGGACTTTTTTTATGTTGCTTTCGACCACCACAGTTGCAGGCGCAATCACCGCGCCGGCAATCTTGGTCAATCCCAACCACAGCCCTCCGCCAAAGATCAACAGCAAGCTGGTTGCCAAGCCCAAGAGCAGATTGGCCCGGATGCCATCCGGATCCGGCTTCGTTTCCAACGAACGGCTTTCGCCACCGGGCGCGGCGTATGGCGACACGGTAACAGTAGAGCGATACCTCACATATGCCCGGCTGCACCTCTGTGCAGCGGAACGAGAATGTTCTGCCAGGCTCCGGAGCAGATTGCCCCAGGGTAAATTGGCTCGAATGCCATCCGGCTCTGGCTTCGCCCCGGTCGGCTGGCCTTCGCCAGCGACCGCAGCATATGACGACATGGTCACGTTAGACACTAAGCAATACCTCACGCATGCCCGCTTGCACCGTGCTGCAGCGGAACGACAATGTTTGGCTTGTCCGGACGCGGGAAGGGCCGGATCACATTTGCCAGAACGTCTTCGCGCGAACCGAACGAATGGAGCATCCCGTTCGACAGGACGAGTACCTGATCGATGTTGACGAGAGCGGAGGGGCGATGCGCAACGACGATCACGATACCGCCGCGCTGACGCACTGCCAGGATCGCGCCGGCCAAAGCAGCATCGCCGTCTGCATCCAGATTGGAATTTGGTTCGTCAAGAACGACGAGGAATGGATCACCGTAAAGTGCCCTGGCAAGTCCGACGAGCTGCCTCTGCCCAGCCGACAGGGCTGCGCCGCCTTCTCCGATGCGTGTTTGAAAACCCTGCGGAAGACGCATGATCATCTTGTCCACGCCCGCAGCTTTGGCAGCTGCCAACACGCCCCTTGCGTCGCTTTTGCCGCCGAACCTTGAAATGTTGTCGGCGATCGTGCCGTCGAACAGCTCAACGTCCTGCGGCAGGTAGCCAATATGAATGCCGAGCAGCTCTGAATTCCACTGATCGAGCGAGGCGCCGTCCAATCTTACCGTTCCTCGAAGCGGCTTCCATGCCCCGACCAAAGCGCGCACGAGCGTGGTCTTGCCGGAGCCGCTCGGGCCGACGACCGCCAGCCCTGCGCCCCTCGCCAAGCGGAAGCTTACATTGAAGATTGTTGGCTTCTGCAGACTTGGTGGCGCGACCGTCAATTCCTCGACCGCAAGCTCCGCCTTTGGGCGTGGCAGTTCCATTGGCTCTTGCTGGCTATCAAAAGCATCCAGCGCTGCCGCCAGCTCGGAATAGCTTTTGCGGGTTGCCAGAAACCCTCTCCAATTTGCGATCGCCACATCGACCGGCGCCAGTGAGCGGCCCAGCAATATGGACGACGCTATGATCACACCCGGCGAGGCCTCGCCCCCGATCACGAGGTAGGCACCAAGCCCCAGCACGCATGATTGCAAGGCCATTCGGAGCGTCTTCGACAGTGAGCTCGCTGCGCCAACGACGTCGGAGAGCCGTTCCTGGTTCTTCAGATAAAGATGACTGACCTCGTTCCAGCGCCGGCTAAGCGGGGCGGACAGGCCCATAGCCTGAACAACCTCTGCGTTGCGGCGGCCGGAATCGGCCAGAAGCCGCTGCGCAACGAGTGTTTCAGACGCACGAGCCGCAGGTTTGCGGCCGATGATCTCCGCAGCCACCGTCAAAAGCACAACGGCGCATGCGCCGAGCGTTGCCAGCACGCCAAGCGCAGGGTGCAGCAGATAGATGACCACCATATAAAATGGTATCCAGGGAGCGTCGAATAAGACTGTCGGCCCCAGTCCGGAAAGAAAGCCACGTAGCTGGTCCAGATCACGAAGCGGATGTACCCGGTTCGCATCCGGCCCGGCAACGAGGGGCAGGGAAAGCGAGGCTGCGAACGCCTTTTGCTGCAGATTTCTATGCAGGCGGCTGCCGATGCGGACCAACAGGCGAAGCCTCACGAAATCGAGGAGCCCGTAGGCCGCGTAAAGTCCCAGCATCCCGACTGTAAATCCGACAAGAGTCGGCACGCTCTGCGAAGGCAGCACGCGATCGTAGACCTGGAGCATGTAGACGGAGCCGGTCAAGGCGAGGATATTTATCAATGCGGAGAAAACGCCTACGCCAACGAGGCCGTGCACACAGCCGAACATCGCGGATCGTAGATCGAGCGAGCGCCCTTTGGTTGACTTCATGATATGCGCTCTTTGACGCGAAATTGCCGCGCAATCTCGTCGGTTCTTTCGATGAGGGACAAACTTTAACCTTCCGGGAAGCAGCAGCTCCGCCCTTCGCTGCTGGAACATTACGAATTGCTTACATATGTGCCTTCTTTGATTAAAATGTAGCAAAATCGTGACGCCAGGCTGAGAATTCGGCAACTGGCTCGCCAGGCTGGGGATAACCGGGTCTGGTAAGGAGATATTCCTAATCATGACACAGCGCAGAAGCTTATGGTCATCTTTGTAGCATCAAGGCGTCGAAGCGTCTGGGGACGGATGGGTTTTGATTTTGTCGATCGAGAGTTAAACGGTTTTGAGATACACTTCATCGGAACGCAATTGTCGGCCACCAACGCCGGCTAAAACGGGGAGGCGAGTGTCGTGAGCGAAGAGATCAATGTTGCCGACGCCTACGGCAGGGGCCGCAGCACCTTCATGGGATTGCAGCTGCTGGTCTCGCCCGGTGCGCTTGTTCCTCGGCCGGAAACGGAACTGCTCGGCAACGCCGCTCTCGATGTTCTGAGCCAACTGAACTTGCCGGTGCCTCGCGTTGTCGACATGTGCTGTGGGGCGGGCAATCTGGCGTGCGCCATCGCGCACCACGCTCCCACCGCGCGCGTGTGGGCAAGCGATCTTACCGACGGATGCGTGGAGGTCGCGCGCCGCAACGTCACCCATCTTGATATGGAGGAGCGGGTAACGGTGCTTCAGGGCGACTTGTTCGGCGCCTTCTCCGGCTTGGAGCTTGACGGCACGATCGACGTGATCGTTTGCAACCCGCCCTATATTTCGGAAAAACGGCTCGAGGGCGATCGTTCGCATTTGGTCGAGCTCGAGCCGCGTGAAGCGTTCGCAGCCGGACCCTACGGTCTGAGCATCCATATGCGAGTGCTCAAGGACGCGCCGCGTTATTTGCGGCGCGGAGGCATCCTGCTTTTCGAGGTTGGGCTTGGCCAGGACCGGCAGGTCATGAGTTTGCTCGAGCGTTCCAAGGCTTATGAGAGTATCCGGGCAGTCACCAACCAGGCCGGCGAGGGCAGGGTGGTTGTGGGGCATACGAAGGCGCAGGCGTAAGCACCGCCGTCGCGACAGGCCTAGACGCGCTGTCGCAACCGGAAACGGTCGGGGACTTGAAACAGAGTTGCGCGAGATGTCGGCAAATCAGTTTCTCTTGCGCATGACATATTGCGCAATTCCCTCGATGGAATCGAGATTCTCGGGCAGCAGCTCGCTGTCTTCGACCGTGATGCCGAAGGTCTCCTCGATGAAGCCGATAACCTCGAGCACCCCCGTCGAGTCCACGATGCCTTGGTCGAGAAGCGAGGTGTCGCTCTCCAGGCTCTCTGGATCGGCTATATAGAAATTCGACGCCAGGAAAGCGCGAATTTGATCGCTGCAGGTATCGGTTCTATCCTTGGTAGACAACATTGATTTCGCCTCCGGTACAAAAAATGAATGCTGATCAACTTCGCCCTGATACCGACTCATGACAGGGCGGTTTTTTTGAGTTTGCCCGTGTCGGTCATCGGCAGACTGGGTACGATGACGATCGACTTTGGAACCATGAAGTTTTCCAGTCGTCTCTGGCACTCTTTCTGCAACTGCTTTTCACCGATCATGCTTCCTTGCTCCATCACGACAAATGCCTTCACTGCTTGTCCAAGCAACTCGTCCGGAACGCCGATGACCGCGGCTTCCCGTACGCCCGCAATCTCCATCAACACGTTTTCCACCTCCTTCGGCGCTATCTTCTCGCCCCGCGATTTTATGATCTCGTCGCCGCGACCGACAAAGTAGAGGTAGCCCTCGGCGTCCATCCGGCAGTAATCGCCGGTGTACAGGACCTGCTCGCCCGGCAGCGGTCCGGGCTTGAGCTTCCTGGCCGTCGCCTCCGGCTTGCCCCAGTAACCCTTCATCACCGTCGCTCCGCGGATGACGAGCTGGCCAACGACACCGTGGCCGACCCGCCTGTCATGCTCGTCGACAATCCACATTTCCGTATTGGGGATGGCGATCCCGACGCTCAACGGCTTTCGCTCGAGATCCTCCGGCGGCAGGTAGGTACAGCGCTTGCATTCGGTAAGGCCGTACATCGAATAGATACGGGCACGAGAAAATAGCTCCTGAAGCAGGAGAATGTGCTTGAGCGGCAGAGCGGCCGCAGTGTTCGTGACATAGCGAATACTCGAAAAATCCTGATCCCTGAGAGACTTGAGCTCCCCGAGTGCGGCGAAGATGGTCGGTACGCCGGGAAAGCCCGTCACCCTTTCTTGCTTGATCAGCCCAAGGATCTGCGCGGGGAAGGCGAACGAGCGTTCAAGCACCAGCCGGGCGCCCGCGCCGAATGCCATGATCATCTGGTACAGGCCGTAGTCGAAGGCGAGCGGCAGGACGTTGAGGATCACCTCGTCTTCAGCAAGCGCCAGGTATGAGGAAATCGAGGCGCACGCGGCAACCATGTTTCGGTGCGTCAGCATCACGCCCTTGGGCTCGCCCGTCGAGCCGGACGTATAAATGATTGCAGCAAGATCGATATCGATGCAGCGGCGCGCGGGCGGCGTGCTGCGGGCTGCCGCGACCGCAGTTTCCCAGCGCACAGCATGCGGCAGTTCTTGCAGGTCGTCGCGTTCGATCGGCCCGGAGACGATCATGCAGCGCAACGATGGGCAATTCCGCGCCGGCTCCCTGAAAATCGAATGCAGGTGGTTGTCGGTGATCAGTGCCGTCGGGCGGCAATCGTTGAGCAGATAACCAAGCTTGTCGCTTTTGGTGAGTGGATTGACGATGCACACCACGGCGTTGGCCTTGAGCACGGCCCAGAAAGCGACGACGGCCTCGACAGTGTTGTCGGCGAAGATCACCACCCGATCGCCGCGCGCGATTCCGGCCTGGCTCAAATGATGCGCTATGGCGTTCGAGCGCATATCGAGATCGCCGTAGGTGACACGTTGATTACCGCACACCAGGGCCACCTTCCCGCCGAGCCGGCTGGCAGAGTGGATGAGATAGTCGTGCAGGAGCGGTACGGTGCCATGCATCATGCGAGCACCTCTGCGCGATGCTCGCGGTCGATATCGACGCTGAGCTTGAGCGTGCGAGCTCCACTTGGTCGGCTCGCGATAAATTGCTCATGAAGAAGCTGCGTCGACAGCACCCCGACCAGCGCCATATTATCGGAGTTGGACAGGTCGGCGCCGCCGGCGCTGGCCTGGCACTTGCTCAGGAGACGGGCAACCGACTTAGGATCGAAGACGTTTGCCTCGCGCAGCGCCGCCTCCGAAAGTGCTTCGCGAATATAGGCCGGAGCGCCATCGGCGACGAAGCAAAGCGCGTTGGGGGCCCGGTAGGGCTGCTTCTTGCGAGTGACGATTTCCGACGGCACAATCGGTTGCGCCACACGCTTCAGAACATGCTTTTCATCGAGCACGCGCAGCTTATAGGCGGCCGGAAGCGAATTCGCGAGCCTCACGAGTTCATGATCGAGGAATGGGAAGCGCCCCTCGACGGAATGGGCCAAGAGCATCCTGTCCCCTTGCGATGAAAGCAGGTATCCCGACATCAGCGTCTGGATCTCGATATGCTGGTCCTGCGCAAGGGAGCCCCATCGCGAAAACTCCGCCGGCAGGCGGGCAAGCAGCTCGGACACGGCGTTGCGGCGCTCCGTTTGGGCCCGCATGTCTGCCGAAAACAGCCGCTTGATAGCGCTCGTGGTACGCCAGCGCGTGCCATGCGCAAAACCAGGCGCGTCATGGGCGTGGATGTCGCGCCCGAAGAACTGGCGTGCCATCGCCTGCTGTTGCACCGGCGAGCGGCTGAGATAGGGATAGAGGCGCTCCAGCAGCCGGGAGCGTCGCGTCGAGGCGGGCTGGCGTCCCCAGAAACGGCGGACCTTGCCCTCGCGGAACAGATCGTAGCCGGCGAACATTTCGTCGGCCCCTTCGCCGGTCAGCACGACCTTGATGCCATGCTGACGCACCAGTCTCGATAGCAGGAACAGCGGCGCCGGCGCGGTCCTGAGGATTGGCCGCTCGGTGTGGTAGATCACCTCAGGGAAGATGCCAGCGATATCGCTGCGCGAAACAACCACCTCATGGTGCTCGCTTCCCGCCACGCCGGCAACCAGGCGCTGGAAATGAGTCTCGTCATACTCGGCGTCGGCAAAACGCAGGGAGAAAGTCTGGAAGCGCCCGCCGGCGAAGCGTCTTCCAAGCGCGGCGACCAGCGAGCTGTCGAGCCCGCCGGACAAATAGCAGCCGACCGGCACGTCGGCGCGTACTATCCTGAGCGCCGTAGCGGCTTCCAGGGCGCCGCGCACTTCCTCCACCGCGTCATCAAGTGAACCGGCGAATTCGTCATCGCCGGGTCCGTCAACCTCTGGATAGCTTGGCTTCCAAAAAGCCCGCTCGCGAACGATGCCACTGTCATAAATGCGAATGTGCCCTGGAGTGAGTTCGCTTACTCCTCCAAACACGCCTTGTGGCGGCACGACGGTCCAGAGCGTGAAAGTCTGATCGATGCCGGCTGGATCGAAGGCGCGGGGTATATCCGCATCGGCCGCGAAAATGGCCTTCACCTCGCTGGCGAAGTAAAGCCGTCCGCCGTGCTCGCAAAAATGCAGCGGACAGATGCCGAACCGATCCCGCGACAAGACGAGTCGACCCGCCACGGAGTCCCAAATGGCGACTGCCCATTGCCCATTCATCCGCTCGAAGGCGGCCTCGCCCCAGGCATGATAGGCATGGACGATGACCTCCGTGTCGCTGCGTGTGCGGAAGCGATAACCGAGCGCGACCAGGTCTTGTCGCAGCTCGATGTAATTGAAGATTTCGCCGTTAAAGACGATCCACATTGTGTCGCCCGCGCCAGCGAGTGGCTGCTGGCCACTGGCGAGATCGATGACGGACAGACGGGCATGCGCCAATCCCGCACGTTTGTCCCGGTAAAGACCGCGCTCGTCCGGGCCGCGATGCGCCAGTGTGCCTACCATGCGCATCAGCGCATCACGGGAAGGGGGCGCCGCGGCGGCGCTCAGCGACACAATTCCGGCGATGCCGCACATCGCCTAGCCCTCGCCCATTGAAGAGGACACCAACGGCCGCGCGTGAAGATAGCGTGCGGCGCGCCGTTTGCTGTCGATATCCTTGAAAACTTTCTGAACCTGCACCACGGTGAGACCGGTGGCCTCGGCGACGTCTTCGCTAGCGATCCCGTGGTTTAACCCGTAGAGGCACAAATCCATCAGATAATAAGGCAGTGCGAAGTAGAACTCCTCCTGGCTCTGCGCCATCGAGAAGGTGTCCGTGGTGGGCGGTCTGCGCCGGACCTCTTCCTCCACCCCAAGATATTCGGCCAACTGGTAGACCTGGGTCTTGTAGAGGTGAACGATTGGCATCAGGTCGGCGATTCCGTCGCCCTGCTTGACGAAGAAGCCCTGGTCGTATTCCAGGCGGTTCGGCGTGCCCGCTACCGCGTAGTTGAGGCGGTCGGCATGATAGTACTCGGTCATCTTGCGCAGGCGCTGCTTGTAATTGGTTGCGGCGACGATCTGCAGATAGGCTGCCGACGGCAGACGCACCGTGTCGGTCCTGCCCTCAGGGTCCTGAACCGTGAGGCGCGTGATGTTGAGACCATTGCTCTCGAGAACTGAGGCCAGCACCAGCTTGCATTTCCAGCCGTCCCCATAGTCGGGAACGACAGTCTGGATTGCCTCGGTCTGCCGACAATAGGCGCCGATCGCTTCGAGGGCCGGTGTTATGTCCTCCAGGATCGCATCGATGCCAAGCTGTGCGGCGACAGTGCGGCCAAGCCTTAGCGAGTCACCGGAGGAGTGGCGCTCCGGCATGAATATTCCGAGGACCTTGTCTTTCCCAAAGGCGCGAACACACAACGCCGCGACGACGGAGCTGTCGATGCCGCCTGAGAGGCCGACAACCGCGCCTCGACGTCGCAGCGTGCCAAGGACCTGCTGGCGCAGGATCTGGACGATGCGATCGACCTCCGCAGCAGCGTCGAGCACAAGCGCGTCCTTGCTGAATGTTGAGATCAGGTCGATAGCTTGTACTCCAGTTTGCGAGACTCGGTTGGCGAATAGGTTTGCGCCACCGCTTTCTCGATAAGCGGGCGGTTGGTGGCGAGGTGAGGTTCTACGACCAGATCGATGTGGCTGCCGACGATCGGAATCACGTCCAGATGTCCGAAAGCGCGATCCCAGCCGATGGCCAGAGGCATTCCGGGTCGAGCACAGCGGAACAGGGTGCCTGTGATCGGCAGCGCCGGCTTTGGCTCGGCCACCCACTGGAAGAAGGCTCGCGCGCGCAAAACCTCTTGCAGTTCCAGTTTGGTTCTAAAACTCGTCGCGTTGAACTGTCCCTGAGCGAAACGATCGAGAAACCGGACCAGTTGCGCCTCGCGCCGCATTGCCACGGCGACTTTCGCGAGGGCCCGGCAAGCCATCCGATAAGCGGATACGCGGTTGGTTCGGATTCGATTGAATGTGCGCGTAAACGTCTCCCAGCGAGCGCTTCGCTCGCCGACAAGACTGGTGTCGAGAATGCCAAGGAACCTTACGGTCCGCCCCGCGGCCAGCAGCCGCGCCGCAACTTCGAAAGCGACAGCACCGCCGAGCGAATGACCGAGAAGTCGTATATGACCCGCGGGTTGAGCGCGGCGGATCTGCTCGACGGCGGCATCGGCCATGTCGGAGAGGCTGTTTTGCCCGCGCAGGATCATGGTCAGGGCTGGGTACCTGATCGGGGCAACGCGGGTGATCTTGCCCATCGCTGCTGCAAAGGCAGCAAGGCTCGGGCCGTAGCCGACGGATCCCGGGAACAGAAAAAGAATTGGAGGATCATGCTTCTGGGCGCGCGCGCTTTGGTCGCCTGCCTGTGCAGACGCGACCGCCTTGACCATCTCGTCCAGGCTCATTCCAACGGTGAACGCCTCAAGGCCGAGTTCCTGCCCGATGGCGCTTTCGATTTCCATGACGCAGTGCAGCAGCTTCAGCGAGTCTCCTCCGGCGTCATCCCAGCGTCCCGCCGCTACGCGCGTATTGAGGATGCTGGTCCACGCCCGCTGGACGATCTGCTGCGCCGTCAGCTTGCCTCGCGGCTCGAGCGGACGCGCCGTCGCTGCCGTCCCTCTGGCTGAAAGATCCATCTCTGCAAGTGTCGAGATGTCCACCTTGCCGCTTGGCAGACGCGGGATCTCGGCGATCGTGTGTAACCGCAAGGGACGCAGCGGCGGTGGCAGATTGGTCCTCACAAGCTGGCGAAGCTCGTCCGAAAAGCTCGCTTCGGCCGAGCGCCGAGGAACGGCAAAGGCGACAAGCTCATTGGCCGCAGTCACGATTGCCACGGCATCCGCAACAGCAGGCGCGCAACGCAGCACCCGTTCGAGTTCGGCTGGCTCGACGCGTCGACCGTTGATCTTTACCTGCCGTCCCTTGCGACCGACGATGTGCAGTAAGCCTTGATTATCAAGTCGGACGAGGTCACCTGTCGCGAAAATCCGAAGGCCTGGATCGTCCGGGTCTGATGTCGCCGGCATAACCGCCCCGTCCTCCCAATGGCCAAGCAAGACATACGGGCTCCTGATCAGAAGCTCTCCGCTGCGGCCCGATTGAACGCAGCGGCCCGCTTCGTCGACAATTGCGAAGGTGATTCCAGGCAGCAGCCAACCAACTGGAACCGAATCTCCATGCTCCGGCCAGTCTCGCGGCAAGAACCATTGTGAGCCGGTGGTCTCGGTTGACGAGTAACCGATCTGGATGAGGCACGTATCGGAGACGGCCTTGCGCAGCAGTGCGATGTCGGTCCAGGGCACCTTCTCGCCACCGATCCGGGCGACTCTAAGCGAATGGAACGCTTCAGCAGGTCCGTCGGCCATGAGCGCGCGAAGCAGCGCCGGCACAAGATAGGTGATTGTCACGCCTTCGGATCGCACCAGGCGCTGAACGGCGCGCAAGCCGACCGCTTCGACTTCGACCAGATGCAAAGTGGCTCCGGTGAGAAGGGCTGCAAGAATCTCCCGGTACCCGGCGATTGTGGCGGGTCCGGTCAATGGCAGGAAAACATCATCCGAGTTGATGTGGCATGCATCGACATATTGCTGGACCCGGCACAGCAAGCTGCGCTGGCTGTTAACGATGCCTTTGGGGCGGCCTGTGCTCCCTGACGTATAAAGCACGATGGCGGGCGCATCGACCGAGACGGGGTAGGGCTGAGGCACTTGTACCGATTGCGAGGCCGCACTGGTGGGCACATCGATCCAACTGACCTGGTGAGGCAAACCGGCGGGTCGGACATTGCCCTCGCCCAGGATGGCCGAGAGCCGCGCCCCCGCCACGATTTCTAGGATCCGCGAGCTGGGATCTCGCGCGTTGAGTGGCACCGAAAGTCGCCCAGCCGTCATGCTCGCCAGCATGGCGATGGGATACCAGGCCGAGTTGGCCTGAAGAATCCCTATCGCCTGTCCGTCTGGGACGGCGGCAGCGATCTGGTAGGACAGCGTCTCAACTGCCCGGAGAAGCTGGGAATAAGTCAGACGATTGGCGCCGTCGCTGATTGCAAGCTTGTCGGGGTACTGGCGGACCATATTTCTCAGGTGATCGAATACGGCAACGTTGGTAAAATCGGTGCCCAATCCTTGAAATGGGCGCAGTACCGGACCACCCTGATCCAGTGCGTATTGTGGAACACTTGACCATTTATTGGAGGTCGTTGTCTGACAATCCACCGCTAGATCCTGATCCGCGACTTCTGATCCCAAATATGCCGAAGACATGAGTTGCCCACGCTAAGATTAGGATCACTTATCGCCTCCCGCCCCAATCTTTTCATCGATCATTCTGATGATGCCCCGATCTTCGCCCAAGGACGCTTGGTTAGTCACTTCGCCTGTTTCGCAAGCCGCCGGCAGAGCCAATCATGCCGGGCTCGCGTGGTGCGCATGACGCGGCGAGCACCGGCGTTCGTGCCAGGTTGGCAACGCTGCTGCACATATGCCAAGGTGGATCGAAGACGGAATCGCCGCTATTCAGGCAGATTGCCTATTCTGTGGTTCTCCCGGGCGATACCGGCAATGGTTCGGTATCGGAGTAGCTGCCGACGACAAAACAATATGCATAGATCTGTCCCCGATTTTCATCAGTCACGCGGATCCAGTCTTTTTCCCACTTTCGGAAGGTAATATGTCCATCGGTCACCATGGCCGCAGCCTTGAACGGACTCGGCGCGTTGACGACGCGCACCGAGATCACATCGTCGCCGTCCATACGCTCGACGAGATACGTCTGCATGAAAGCCTCCCGCTAAACCACCCGCACTTTAACGCCGGCTAATAGATTCGGTTGCAACGTGCTTGGCGAAACTTGGGGTGGACACGTTCCATACCTGCAGGCACCTTCGCACTCGGCGTCGACCGCGATGGTCTCGCCTGTCGGCAACGGTTCGCGCGCCCTGAGCGTCGAGACCAAAAGAAGCTCAAGACAGCTCAGCGGGCTGAGATATCGGCCGGATGGCTGAGCGCGCAGCCTGCGCGCCGCCCAGACCGGCACCATCGCCGCGCCGATTTCGGACGTCACCAACCCCTTTTTCGCCGAGTTCGTACGCGGACTGGGGACGCAGCCCACCAGCGCGCCGAGCGCTATAATATTCTGCTGTTCAACACCGAGGAGAAACACGGCACGCGAAGCGCGCGAGATCGACCGGGTGCTGGAGCGCCGCATCGACGGCATCGTCATGGCACCGGCGGCGGCAACGAGGAGTTGCTCGCCGACCTCGCCGAGAGCGGACTGTCACTCGTCTTCGGCCACCGCAGGCTGAAGGGCGTGCTGCTGGAACGTCAGTCGTATTTGGCCAGGAAGCGCCCGACGGCGGCGAGGCAGTCGTGCTTTTCCTCGACATGCGGCATGTGGCTGGAATTCGGGAAGACCAAACCTTCGACGTGGGGAATACGATCGAGAAAGGGCTGGACGCAGGCCTCGGTCGCTTCGTCGTAGAAGCCGCGGAAAACCAGGGTCGGCGCCTCGATCTGATGCAGGCGGTCGACGACGGTCCAGTTCCGCATCGTGCCGATGACGTGGAACTCATTGGGACCATTCATGGTGTGATAGACGGTCGGATCTTCCTCGATTGCCGCAAATGTCCGGGCGACCTCTGGCGGCATCGGAACGACGCGACAGACATGGCGGTCGTAGAAAGCCTTCGTCGCCGCAACATATTCCGGATGATCGGTGGTTCCTGCCGCTTCGTGCCGGTCGAGCGCGCTTTGTACATCGACTGGCAGCCCGGCGCGCAATTGCCGGGCTCCTTCCACCCACAGCACCATCGAGGCCAGCGAATTGGCCAGGATCAATGCCTTGAGCCCCTCCGGGCGGCGCACCGCGTGCTCGGCCGAAAGTATGCCGCCCCAGGATTGGCCCAGCAGGGCGTAGCGGCTGGCAATGCCGAGATGGGCGAGCAGCGCATCGAGTTCGCCCAGGAAGAAATCGACGGTCCAGAAGTCACCGCCCTTATCCGGCAGATGGGTCGATTTGCCATTGCCGATCTGGTCGTAGTGGATGACGGCTCGTCCGGTTTCGGCAAGCTCCTTGAATGAATCCACATAGTCGTGCGTGCAGCCCGGTCCACCATGAGCGACGATCAGGGGCAGCTTGCCCGAGGTGAGGTCTCCGGTCACTCGGTACCAGGTGCGATAGCCCTGGTATTGGCTAAATCCTTCGGTGATCGCATGCGCCGTCACAATCAAAGCTCCGCATCATGGCGCGGCAGGAGCCGAAGTGTGGACCCTCCCAAGCCTTGTTTTGCGGCCGACGGTACTAAGCGGCCCGGCGCATTTACAGCTAGCACTATTTATAGGTTTGCCGGTTATGAGTTTGCCCGAGGCAAGGCCGATCGCCCGCAGGTCGAGAGCCTCAATGCTCCGGTTCAAGCAGCCGGTAATGGGCGGCGAGCGCGATGGCATGGAAGCGGTTGCGCGCGCCAAGCTTTCGCGTCGCCGCGTTGAGGTGCAGCGTTGCGGTAGGCACCGCGCGGCCAATCTCACGCGCGACCTGCTTGGCCGTCAGTCCGGCAGCGGCCAGGCGCAGGCACTGGCGTTCGCGCGACGTCAGATGGACATGTTGGCAGGTGCGGATTCCAGCATCGAAACCGGCATAGACGGAATCATGCAGCAGATGACCCAGATCGCCGATCTCGGCGATGAAGGGTCTGGCTTCGGCCTCGAATCCGGCCTCCGGATCGGCACGGATAGCGGTGAAGGTGGCGAGATCGCCGCCGGCAAGGCGAATGGGTACGGTGACGCCGCAGGTCATCCTCGTGTCAAGCAGATAGCTGACCACAGGATCGTGCTTGGACTGAAGCACACGCTGCATGACGGTGCTCTGAACGCCGTTGTGCGACCAGAGAAACGGTCTCGATACGGCGAGCGCGGCCTCCTGCACCGGGTCGAGTTGATAATATCCGCCCTTGCACCAGAGATCCTGCATGTCGCGCGGCACGTTGCGCAGAGCCATCAGCGAAGGCGTGATAAGCTCGCCCTTGTGACTGACCGGCACCGGCGTATAGTCGTAGATGAGCGCGGTGAAACCGACGGGCTCCAGCACCTCCGTCGCCACCGCCATGGCAGCGTCGATGCTCATTCCCGTTCGGAACCGGCTCTCTAGATCGCCTGGAAGGCTTTGCATCCGGCAAGCTTACCCGCTGGTCATTGCTTGTCAAATAGCCATGTCGGTCGGCTGCTCAACAAATAGGCGGGAATAAGCCTGTTCGACCCTATCTATCTTAATAGCTATCCCGTCCGGCTTCGCTCGACGTAGTCTTTTGCGATTGGGCGAAGTAGCGGACGCCGTTCGCAAACCCAAGACTGTTTTCAGCCGCGCGATGGTCGATCGACCGGGTTCAGCACGGCAAAAAGCGACACGCCTCCATGAGGGAACAAATATGCGGCCTCAAAAAGCATTTGCAGCGTTGATACCCGGCCTGGCTCTGCTCGGCGTGACGATGATGTCGCCGGCAAGCAGTGCCTTGGCCGCCGAGGGCAAGCCAGGCGGCACGCTCCGATTGCTGGCCAATGCCGCGGCAGGCACCGCCGATCCGCACATCAATTACACGCTGCAGTATTTCCAGATCAATTATGTCCTCTACGATGGCCTGGTGACCTACAGGAAGGCCGGAGACAAGACCGGCTTCGAGGTCGTCGCGGACCTGGCGGAAAGCCTCCCGCAGGTCGAGAACGGCGGCAAGACCTATGTCTTCAAGCTGCGCAAGGGCATCAAGTTCGCCGATGGCTCGGACGTCACGACCAAAGACGTGGTCGCTTCGTTCCAGCGCATCTTCAAGATCAGCGGGCCGACGGCCGGGACCTTCTACAAAGGCATCATCGGCGCGGATGCATGCTTGAAGGCGCCCGCGACATGCTCCCTCGAAGGTGGCCTGTCTGTCGACGATGCGGCCGGAACCATTACCTTCAACTTGGTCCAGCCGGATGCCGAGTTCCTGCAGAAGCTTGCCGTTCCACACGCGTCGATCCTGCCGGCGAGCGCGCCGCTCAAGGACGCCGGCACCGATCCGATTCCGGGCACCGGACCCTATATGATCGCCAGCTACGACCCCAACAAGCTGATGAAGATTGTGCGCAACCCTCACTTCAAGGAATGGAGCAAGGAAGCGCAGCCGGCCGGATATCCGGACGAGATCGACTATGAATTCGGCCTTACCGACGAGGCGGCGGTGACGGCGGTCGAGAATGGCCAGGCGGACTGGATGTTCGATCCGCCGCCGTCCGACCGTCTCGCCGAACTCGGCACCAAATATGCCAAGCAGGTCACGGTTCACCCGCTGACGGCGATGTGGTACGCGCCGATGAACACCAATCTGGCGCCGTTCAACGACATCCGCGTTCGCCAGGCGGTGAACTTCGCCATCGACCGCGCCGCGATCGTCAAGCTTTTCGGCGGCAGCAATCTGGCGCAGCCGGCCTGTCAGATCCTGCCGCCGGGCTTCCCGTCATTCGCAGCCTATTGCCCGTTCACTGCCAATCCGGGTGAGAAGTGGTCCGCGCCGGATATGGATAAGGCCAAGCAATTGGTTGCTGAATCGGGAACCGCAGGTCAGGAGGTGACGATCATCACCGAGGACACCACTGTCTCCAAGGCGATCGGCGTCTATCTGCAGGACGTGCTCAACCAGCTTGGCTACAAGACGTCGGTCAAGCCGATTTCGCAGAACATCCAGTTCACCTACATCCAGAACACCAACAACAAGGTGCAGATTTCGATCTCGCAATGGTTCCAGGATTACCCGGCGCCATCGAATTTCCTGCAGGTCTTGTTCAGCTGTGCCTCGTTTACGCCAGGTTCCGACGCCTCGGTCAATATTTCGGGGTTCTGCGACAAGTCGATCGACGCATCGATGGACGAGGCAGAGGCAGCCACCATCGCCGATCCGGCCAAGGGCGCGACACTCTGGACCGCCATCGACAAGGCGGTGACGGACAAGGCGCCGGTCGCCGTCCTGTTCACGCCGAAGCGGGTCGATGTCATCTCGTCCAGGCTGACGAACTTCACCTTCAGCCCACAATTCTACTGGATCGTCAGCCAGTCTTGGGTGGAATAACCTCCCGGAGCCAATGCGACGGAGCGCCGCCGGCTCTCCGTCGCATTTCCTTTTCCGGCGGATCAGCGCATCTTTCAGGCCGAGATTTTTCCTAGGCAATCCTGTTCATGGTCAATGTCATTGCGGATCAGCCCGCCATCTCGGTTCGCCGGGCCACCGATGGCCCGTGGCGCACGGCATGGCGCAAGCTGAAAGGCGATCGTTCGGCAATATCGGCATTCGCCGTGCTCGTCGTCGTCGTGATCGCCTCGCTCGCGGCGCCGCTTTATGCGCGGTACGTCTCCGGCACCGATCCATTTGTGACCAATCTCAATGGCGAGGTCGTCGTCGATGGGGTGACCCAGCCGGTGCTGCAGCCCTCCACAGAAGGCCTTGGCCTCGGCATGACGCCGATCGGGCCGACGTGGCGCATCGGTCCCTACCTGCTCGGAGCCGACAACCAGGGCCGCGACGTCGCGGCGCGGCTGCTTTACGGCGGACGGGATTCGCTGTTGATCTCGGGTGCTGCAGCCGCGCTGTGCCTCGTCCTCGCGACGTTTCTGGGGGTCGTCTCCGGGTTCTTCGGTGGCATCGTCGACATCGGCCTGTCGCGCATTCTCGACGTGCTCTGGGCCTTCCCGATTTTCCTGCTGGCGATCTCGCTGTCGATCGTGCTGATTGCGCAGAGTATCCAGATCGGTCCATTCGAAATCCGCTCCGGCAGCCTGTGGCTACCGGTCTTCATCATCGGCATCGTCTATGTGCCCTATGTGGCGCGGCCGATCCGTGGCCATGTCCTGACCTTGATGCATGCCGAATTCGTGACCGCTGCGATCGGCCTGGGCGCGTCGCCCTGGCGCATCCTTTTGCGCGACATCATGCCCAATGTGGTGACCCGGATCATCGTTTTCGTGCCGTTGATCCTGGCGCTCAACATGATGACGGAATCCTCGCTGTCGTTCCTGTCGATCGGCGTGCAGCCGCCGGATGCCAGCTGGGGCACCATCATCCAGGACGGCCAGGGCCTGCTCTATTCGCGGCCGGTCGTTGCACTGGCGCCGGGGCTGGCCATCGTCATCACGGTCCTGGCCCTCAACATTCTGGGCGACGGCGTACGCGACGCGCTCGATCCGAAATCCTCGCCGAGGGGCGTCTAGTGGTTGCCGCGCTCGGCTTCCGGCTTGGCCAGATGGTGCTGGTCATGTTCGGCATAAGTGTCGTTGCTTTCCTGATTTTCTTTGCGACGCCGGGCGCCGATCCGTCGGCGCGCATTGCCGGCCGCAATGCTTCGCAAGAGACGTTGATCCAGGTGCGCCACGATTTCGGTCTCGACCGGCCATTGCCTGTGCAATATGGGCTGATGATGAACCGGCTTTTTGTCAGCCGTGATCTCACCTCCTTCGTCAATCGCGGGCAGCGCGTCATCCCGACCGTGATAAGCGCCATTCCGGTGACGCTGTCGCTGGTCGGCGGCGCGGCAGTGCTGTGGGTGCTGGGTGGACTGATTGTCGGGGTGATCGCAGGCGCAACGCGCGGTACATTCGTTGATCGCGCGCTGATGATCCTGAGCCTGGTCGGCGTGTCGATCCCGGTCTTCTGGCTGGGCGAGGTCGCCAACCTGCTGACACAAAGCCGCTGGCACGACAGCTGGCTGTTTTCCTGGGTTCCTCCGCTCGGCTACATCCCCCTGACCGAGAATCCCTGGGGCTGGTTCAAGGCGCTCGTCATTCCGTGGTTCACGCTGGCAACCCTCTATGTCGGCCTCTATGGACGGGTGCTGCGCGCAAGCCTGATCGAGATGATGCAGGAGGATTTCATCCGCACCGCCCGGGCCAAGGGGATCGGCGAGCGCCGGGTGTTGCTGCATCATGGCCTCAGGACCTCGCTGGTCGCGTTCGTTACCATGTTCGGCCTCGATTTTGGTGCCCTGGTCGGCGGCGGCGCACTGTTGACCGAAGTGGTCTTCGGATTGCAGGGTGTCGGGAAACTGACCTATGAGGCACTGCAGACCCTCGATCTGCCGATGATCCTGGCCACGGTGATCTACGCCGCCTTCTTCGTGGTGATGGCAAACTTCATCGTCGACGTCGTCTTCGTCATCATCGACCCGAGGGCACGCAATGTCGGCTGATGCTCCTCTTCTGGTGGTCAAGGACCTCACCGTCTCCTTCCGCAGCGACGAGGGCCTGGTGCGGGCGGTGGGAGGCGTCTCGTTTGCCGTCGAGCAGCGCGAGATCATCGGGGTGGTCGGCGAATCCGGTTCGGGCAAAAGCCAGACCTTGCTCGCCATCATGGGGCTGATCGACAGCCCCAACGCTATCGTCTCCGGTTCCATCCGTTTCATGGGACAGGAGCTGATCGGGCTCAGCCGGCGTGCGCTCGATGCCATTCGCGGCCGCCAGATCGCGATGATCTTCCAGGATCCGATGTCGGCGCTCACTCCTGTGCATACGATCGGCAACCAGATCGGCGAGCAGGTGCGCGCGCATGAAAAAGTGTCGGCGAAAGCCGCGCGGGCGCGGGCCGTGCAATTGCTGGATGCGGTCGGCATCGCAAATCCGGATCGGGTCGTCGACAGCTACCCGCACCAGCTTTCCGGCGGCATGCGCCAGCGCGCGGTGATTGCCATGGCACTCTCCTGCAACCCGGCGCTGCTCGTCGCGGATGAACCGACCACAGCCCTCGATGTTACCGTGCAGGCGCAGATCCTCGAGCTGATCGGACGATTGCGCGACCAGTTCGGCTCGGCGGTGATCCTGGTCACGCATGATCTTGGCGTCGTTGCCGAAGTCGCGGACCGGGTGCTGGTGATGTATGGCGGACGCTTTGTCGAGGAGGGCGGCAAGAGCAGCGTGTTCCGGGCGCCGCTGCATCCCTACACATGGGGCTTGTTCGGCTCGATCCCGCCGATGGGGGGACCACGTCCGGCCCGGCTTGCCGCTATCCCGGGGATTCCGCCCTCGCTCTCCAACCTGCCGAAAGGCTGCGCCTTCGGCCCCCGGTGTGCCTTTCGCCACGACGCCTGTCTGGTCCAGCTGCCGATCATGCAAGGCGAGAGCCATCGCGCCGCCTGCGTGTTGCCGGAGTCCATGCGCAGACAATCCGCTGTCCAGAAGGCTGGCGGCGTGGAGATGCAACGATGAATGCCGTGCCGCGCCCGCTGCTTCGCGCCGGCGATCTGTCGAAACGTTATAGCGTCGGCCGCTCGATCTTCCCGGCACAGCGCCGGACCGTACATGCGGTCGATAAGGTGTCTCTCGACATCTGGCCCGGGGAAACGCTCGGCATCGTCGGTGAGTCCGGTTGCGGCAAATCCACGCTTGGCCGGTGTCTGGTGCGTCTGACCGAAATCAGCTCGGGGTCGCTGGAATTCGAGGGCCGCGACATCAGCGATGCCTCCCAGCGCCAGCTTCGTCCGTTGCGGCGGCAGATGCAGATGGTCTTTCAGGATCCCAGCGCTTCGCTCAATCCGCGCCGGCGGGTCGGCGATCTGCTGGCCGATCCATTCCGTATCCATGAACGCCTCTCGGCATCGGAAATGGCGGATCGCGTGGCCGACCTTCTGCGCCGGGTCGACTTGTCGCCCCAGCACGCATCGCGCTATCCGCACGAATTCTCCGGCGGCCAGCGCCAGCGTATCGGCATCGCCCGTGCGCTGGCGCTGCGGCCACGGCTGATCGTGGCCGACGAGCCGGTCTCGGCGCTCGACGTGTCGATCCAGGCGCAGATCGTCAATCTGCTCGCCGATCTGCGCGAGGAGTTCAACCTGACCTATGTGTTCATCGCTCACGACCTTTCCGTGGTGCGTCAGATCTCGAGCCGTGTGGCGGTAATGTATCTGGGATCGATCGTGGAGAGTGGGCCGACCGACGAGGTCTTTGCGGCGCCCAGACACCATTACACCGCGGCGCTGCGTTCCGCCGTGCCGATACCCAGCATCGACCGGGCGCGGCGCGGGCGGTTGGTACTCAAGGGCGACCTGCCCAGCCCGATGAACCCACCTTCGGGATGCCGGTTCCACACCCGCTGCCCAGCCGCCACCTCCCTCTGCCGCAGCGAGCGTCCGCTTCTTCAAAGCATCGGCGATGGCCGCCTGGTTGCATGCCATCATCCAGCCGGCGGTTGAGAACACACGTTTCTCGTTCAGCTGCATCATCTGATCACGACCGCTCGGGCCGGGATTTCATCACGGCACGTCGGCTTCAGAGAGATCAGACGCCATCTGGACCCTGCACGATCCGGCCCTATGTTGCGCTTCGACGTCCGCGGCATGGGCACCGCGAGCCTAATACTAAAGTAACTGTTCTCGCGTTGCCGCGCGATGCTACGATTTGAGGGACGGGCATAGGCGGCCGTACAGCGCTGCGATTTTCCGCCGGAGAGGACGGAATATGGGAGGCCACTCTTCGTGCCGCAGCAGGCAGCCGCCGACATGTTGCTCGGTTGTCGACCATAAGGGAGGAAGTCACCAATGAAGATATCGTACCTGGCCTCGGCCGCGCTTCTTGCAGCGACTGCGATGCCTGCCGCAGCCGCCGAGATTTCTGACGGCAAGGTCAAGATCGGCATTCTCAACGACCAGTCGGGCGTCTATGCCGATTTCGGCGGCAAGTGGTCGGTCGAGGCCGCCAAGATGGCGGTCGAGGATTTCGGCGGCAAGGTACAAGGCGCGCCGATCGAGATCGTCAGCGCCGACCACCAGAACAAGCCGGACATCGCCTCCAACATTGCGCGGCAGTGGTATGATACCGAACAGGTCGATTCCATCATGGAACTGACCACCTCCTCGGTGGCGCTGGCCGTCCAGGGGATTTCCAAGGAAAAGAAGAAAATCGACATCGTCACCGGCGCCGCGACCACCGAGCTGACCGGCAAACAATGCTCGCCCTATGGCTTCCACTGGGCCTATGACACGCATTCGCAGGCGGTAGGAACCGGTGGCGCTCTTGTCCAGCAAGGCGGCGACAGCTGGTTCTTCGTCACCGTCGATTATGCATTCGGCTATTCGCTCAAGGAGCAGACCGCCAAGTTCGTCGAGAGCCATGGCGGCAAGGTGGTTGGCGAGGTGCGCTATCCGCTCGGCTCGACCGATTATTCATCCTTCCTGCTGCAGGCGCAATCGTCGGGCGCCAAGGTCGTCGGGCTGGCGAACGCCGGCCTCGACACCTCCAACTCGATCAAGCAGGCGGCCGAGTTCGGTATCGTGCAGGGCGGTCAGCGGCTTGCAGCGCTTCTGTTCACGCTGGCCGAGGTGCATGGGCTCGGCCTCGAGGCAGCGCAAGGCGTGGTGCTGACCGAAGGCTTCTACTGGGATCGCGATGACAAGAGCCGCGAGTTCGCCCAGCAGTTTTTCAAGCGCACCAACCGCATGCCGAACATGATCCAGGTCGCCACCTACTCGGCAGTGACGCAGTATCTGAAGGCGATCGACAAGGCCGGCACCGACGCGACTGAAGCCGTCGCCAAGGAATTGCATTCGATGCCGGTGAACGACGTCTTTACGGCGAACGGCAAAGTGCAGTCCGACGGCAACATGGTCCACGATATGTATCTTTATCAGGTCAAGTCGCCGAGCGAGAGCACCAAGGAATGGGACTATTACAAACCCCTTGCCACGATCCCCGGTAACGAGGCGTTCCTGAGCCCCAAGGAAAGCGGCTGTCCCACGGCCGGCGAGTGATTGGCGGGCCGATGGCGCCGCCCGAACCGAATGGGCCGCGGGTGGTGCTTTCCGCCCGGGGCCTGCGGCGCGACTTCGCCGGTTTCGTCGCGGTGAGGAATGTCGATCTCGACCTCTACCATGGCAACATCCACGCGCTGATCGGGCCCAACGGCGCCGGCAAGACCACCGTCTTCAACCTGCTTACCAAGTTCCTGCCGCCGACGAGCGGCAGGATCGAACTGCTCGGCCACGACATCACCCGCACGTCGCCGGCCAAGGTCGCGCGGATGGGCCTGGTGCGCTCGTTCCAGATATCGGCGGTGTTTCCGCATCTCAGCGTGCTCGACAATGTGCGCGTTGCGCTGCAGCGGCCGGGCGGGCTCAGCGTTCAGTTCTGGCGCTCGCTGGCAGCGCTCGATCGATTGACGCCGCGCGCCGAGGAGCTTTTGCGGTCTGTTGGCCTCGACGATGCCAAGAACAGGCCCGCCGCCGATCTCTCCTATGGTAGGAAACGCGTGCTCGATATCGCCACGACGCTGGCGCTCGACCCGAAAGTGCTGCTGCTCGACGAGCCGATGGCCGGCATGGGGCATGAGGATGTGCGCACGGTTTCAGACATCATCCGCTCGGTCGCCAGGGATCGCGCCGTGCTGATGGTCGAGCACAATCTGACTGTTGTAGCCGATCTTTGCGACTGGATAACCGTCATGCAGCGCGGCGAAATCCTTGCCGCCGGCGACTATGCCACGGTCAGTCGCGACGAACGGGTGAGGATCGCCTATATGGGCACCGCCGATGAGTGACGCCGCGCCTCTTCTCGCAGTCCGCGGCCTCAACGCCTGGTATGGCGAAAGCCATGCGCTTCACGGCGTCGATCTGGAGGTCTTTCCAGGTGAAACGGTGACATTGCTGGGCCGCAACGGCGTCGGCAAGACCACGACATTGCGCGCCATTATCGGGCTGATCCGCCAGCGGACCGGCCAGATTGCTTTCGACGGCAAGGATCTGATGCGCCTGCCACTGCACCGGACGGCGCATCAAGGCATTGGCCTGGTGCCGGAGGAACGCGGCATCTTCGCGACGCTGACCGTGGACGAGAATCTGGTCCTGCCGCCGATCGTAGCCGAGGGCGGCATGAGCGTGGAGGAAATATTCGATCTCTTCCCCAATCTGAAGGAGCGCCGCAACAGCCCCGGCACCAGGCTGTCGGGCGGCGAACAGCAGATGCTGGCGATCGCGCGCATGCTGCGGACCGGCGTGAAAATGCTGCTTCTCGATGAACCGACCGAGGGACTGGCTCCCGTTATCGTGCAGCGCATCGGCGATCTGCTGGCGACGATGAAAAAGCGCGGCATGACAATCCTGCTGGTCGAGCAGAATTTCCGCTTTGCCAGCCGTGTCACCGATCGTTTCTATCTGATGGAGCACGGCAAGGTGGTGGCGGGCTTTCCGGTCGGCGAACTTCCGGATCGCATGACGCTGCTGCATGAAGTGCTGGGTGTATGATGGCGCCATGACGATGATCTTCGGAATACCCGTTCAGGCATTCCTCGGCCAATTGCTGGTCGGCCTCATCAACGGCTCTTTCTACGCAATGTTGAGCCTCGGCCTGGCCGTCATATTCGGCCTGTTGCGTGTCATCAATTTCGCCCACGGTGCGCTCTATATGCTCGGCGCCTTCATCGGCTATCTGCTGCTCACCCGGTTCGGCATCGGCTATTGGCCAGCTCTGATCCTATCGCCGCTGATCGTCGGCGGCTTCGGTGTCGTGGTCGAGCGCCTGGCGCTGTCGCGGCTTTACGATATCGACCCGCTTTACGGTCTACTTTTCACCTTTGGCCTCGCGCTCGTGCTCGAAGGCGTGTTCCGTTACTACTATGGGGTATCGGGAAGTCCTTATTCCGTGCCGCCGCTGCTCTCCGGCGGCACCAATCTCGGCTTCATGTTCCTGCCAAATTACCGCGGCTGGGTGGTGGTCGCCTCGATGATCGTCTGTTTCGGCACCTGGGTGCTGATCGAGAAGACCAAGCTGGGCTCCTATCTGCGCGCGGCAACGGAGAACCCCCGCCTGGTCCAGGCTTTCGGCGTCAACGTGCCGTTGCTGCTGACCCTTACCTACGGCCTCGGCTGCGCTCTTGCCGGTCTCGCCGGCGTTCTCGCTGCGCCGATCTATCAGGTAAGCCCGCTGATGGGATCTGATCTCATCATCGTCGTGTTCGCCGTTGTCGTGGTCGGCGGCATGGGATCGATCCTCGGGGCGATCGTCACCGGTTACATGCTTGGGCTCGCCGAAGGCCTGACCAAGGTTTTCTATCCCGAAGCCTCCAATCTGGTGGTCTTCGTCATCATGGCGATCGTGCTTCTGGTCCGGCCAGCCGGCCTGTTCGGAAGGGACGTCTGAGATGGCCGAACTCTCACTTCGCGAGACGCGCGCCAAAAGTTCGGTATGGCTTGAATGGACGCTGGTGGGGCTCGGCATTCTGGCGCTGCTGGTGGCGCCTTTCTTCGTCTATCCGATCTTCCTGATGAAAATGCTGTGCTTTGCGCTGTTTGCCTGCGCGTTCAACCTTCTGATCGGCTACACCGGGTTGTTGTCCTTCGGCCATGCGACGTTCTTCGGCGGGGCGGCCTACTTCAGCGCATATGCGGTCAAGGTCTGGGGCTGGCCGCCGGAAGCGGGCATCCTGCTCGGCGTCCTGGGTGCCGCGCTGCTTGGCCTTGTGATGGGCTTCTTTGCCATCCGCCGGCAAGGCATCTATTTCGCCATGATCACGCTGGCGCTGTCGCAGATGTTCTTCTTTTTCTGCGTGCAGGCGCCGTTCACCGGAGGTGAGGACGGCATCCAGGGCGTGCCGCGCGGCAGGCTGTTTGGAATGCTCGACCTGAACGTCTCGATGAACATCTACTATTTCGTTCTGGCGGTCTTCCTGATCGGCGTGTTCGCCATCTGGCGCATCATCAACTCGCCTTTCGGCATGATCCTGCGTTCCATCCGCGAAAACGAGAGCCGGGCGATTTCGCTTGGCTATTCCGTCGCCTACTACAAGCTGGCGGCTTTCGTCATGTCGGCAACATTGGCCGGGCTGGCCGGCGCGCTCAAGGCGATTGTTTTCCAGTTTGCCACGCTCACCGACGTCACCTGGCAGATGTCGGGCGAGGTGATCCTGATGACGCTCCTCGGCGGCATCGGCACCATGGTCGGGCCGATCATCGGCGCCAGTCTGGTCGTCGGCCTGGAAAACACGCTCGCCACCTCGAATTTTCCGGTGACCATCGCCACCGGCCTGACCTTCATGGTCTGTGTGCTGGTTTTCCGGCGCGGTATTGTCGGTGAGGTCTATGCGCGGTTTCTCGGGCCAAAAGGTGACGCGAAAGACTGAAATGGCTCAGCGCCGCCTCGCTACGCGATGCGTACGCCTTGCGCGTCGAGAAGCACGCAGCTCAGCGGGTCGAAGCAGACATCGACCGTTTCGCCCTCACGCAGCGGCTGGCCGTCGATCAGCGTGTTGGCGCGCACCGGCGTGCCAGCGCCGATGTCGATCTCGTAGACCGCATTGCCGCCGAGATAGGAGGTCGAGACTATTCGTCCCGACAGCCTGTTGGCAGCACCGGCGGTGCCGACGGTAAGCTTCTGCGGGCGAACGACGACGGTGATCGCGCTGCCGGCCGTGAGCGCCTTCGGTGCGGCCGCCTTTACGACATGGCCGCTGGCCAGCGCGATCGTCGCCATCTTGCCGTCCATCGCCGTCACGCTGCCGGGCAGCATGTTGGCCTTACCCAGGAAATTGGCGACGAATGCGGTGGCCGGCTGGTCGTAGACCTGCGCGGGGGAACCGATCTGCTCGATCAGGCCGGCGTTCATCACGACGATGCGGTCGGACATCGACAAGGCTTCTTCCTGGTCGTGCGTCACAAAGATGGCGGTGATGCCCGTCTCCCGCTGGATTTTCTTGATCTCGACGCGCATGTCCTCGCGCATATTGGCGTCGAGCGCCGACAAGGGCTCGTCTAGCAGCAGCACTTCCGGTTCGAAGACGATGGCGCGGGCCAGTGCGATGCGTTGCTGCTGGCCGCCCGAGAGCTGTGACGGCAGCTTTGTCTCACCGCCGGGCAGCCGCACCATATCCAGCGCCTTCTTGACCCGGCGCACGATTTCCGGTTTCGGCACGTTCCGGTATTTCAGCCCGAATGCGACGTTGTCGAAGACGTTCTTGTGTGGAAAGAGCGCGTAGTTCTGGAACACCAGGCCGATGTTGCGCTTGTAGATCGGGATGTCGTCGACGCGCTTTCCGCCGATCGAGATCTGCCCGCTGGTGATATCCACCAGGCCGGCGATCGATCGCAGGATCGTGGTCTTGCCGCATCCGGACGGCCCCAGCAAGGTGACGAAACTGCCCTTGCGGATCGCCAGTGAAAAATCGCGCACGGCGGCGAACTTGCCGTAGAAAATATCGATGTCGCGAAACTCGACCGCAGGCTTTCCTGTCGGCTGGCTTTCGCCCCGAGCGAGCGGGTCGCGATCAGCCCCGGCCGATGCCGGCCGGGGCTGATCGTGGCTGTTATCGTCATGCACCTTTCGACACCCTGTCCCATTGCTTGGTCCAGGCGTCTTCGTTCTTCGCCCAGTAGAGCGGATCGGCGAAGGTCAGCGACTTCATCGATCCGGTCGGGTCGAAGGCCGGAAGCGCTGCGATCTTGTCGGTCAGCTTCACCTTGGTCGGATCAAGCGAGGGTGGATAATTCTGGCCTTCCGCGACAGCGATCGACGTGGCCGGATCCAGCATGAAGTTGATCAGTTCCTCGCATTCGGCCATCGGCGATCCCTTGAGCACCAGCATGTCCTCCATCCATGCGTATGAGCCGGCGGGGTCGAGATAGCCGATCGGCTGGCCCTGCTGCTGCAGGGCGGCGACGCGTCCGGACCAGGCATCGGTAACGACGATTTCGTTGCGCGACAGGAGGTCCATCAGTTCCGCGCCGGAACTCCAGAACTTCTTGGCCAGGTCGCGGGTCTCGCGAACCTTGGCCCAGACCGCATCCATGTCCTGGATGTTGTTGGGGTCCTGTTTCGTCTGCAGCGCCGCATACCAGACGCGCGTCGTCATATCGGCGTAGCCGCCGACCTTGCCGGCATATTTCTTGTCGGTAAGCAGGTTGGCGCCCTTTTCCTTGGCTTCCTCCGGCGAGATGACCTTGTTGTTGTAGGCGATGCCGGTGGTGCCGTAATCATATGGCACTGCCGACAGCTTCGGCGTGATCTTGCGGAACGGCTCGATCATGGCGGTCAGCACATTCGCCATGTTCGGAATGTTCGCCTCATTGATCTCCGAGTTGAAGCCGCCATTGACGTATTTGATGTAGTAGTTGACGCCGGAAGAATGGACGATCTGGAAGTCGCCCGGCTTCGACGTCTTGATCTTGGTGATGATCTCGTTCTCGTCGCCAAAGGTGCCCTGGACGACCTTGACCTTGGACTTGGCGGTGTAGGGCTGGAACGCGTACTTATCGATCGCCTCCTGCACCACGCCGCCCCATCCGTCGAAGCGCACTTCCGAAACCGCGGCCAGCGCGCGTCCCATCCAGGGCATGGAAAGCCCGGTGGCGGCGGCAGCGGCGGCCGTCAGCGTCAGGAATGATCGCCGGCTGATGTCGCCATTGGCATAGCGTTCGTTGAGCCGTTCCAGTCGTTTGGTGGTTGTCAGTTTCATTTTCATTCTCCCATTTTCATTTTCACTTGCCTGCCTTGAACCAGGTGAGGCTTTGCAGGATGAGCCCACCAGCCAAGGGAATGCCGACCGTCAAAAGGATCATGACAGTGCCCAGCGCGTTCACCTCGGGGCTGATCGAGATCTTCAGCATCGAGAGGATTTGCGTCGGCATGGTCTCGACGCCCGCCGGTCGCCAGAACAGGCTGGCCGAGGTGTTGTCGAACGAGATGGTGAAGGCGAGCAGCACGCTGGCAAGCACTGCGGGAATGAGCAGCGGCAGCGTGATCTCGCGGAATGTCGACACACGCGGCGCCCCGAGCGACAGTGCCGCCTCCTCATAGGAACGTTTAATGCCGACCATGCGCGCCTGAACGATCAGCACCACGTAGGGGAGCGTGAGCAGAATGTGGCCGAGCACCAGAAGCGTCATGCTGCGCGGTTGGTCGACGGCTTTGATCATGACCAGCAGGCCGACGCCCAGTATCGTCTCGGGGACCAGCGCGGGAAGAATGACAAGCGTGTTGATCGCCTGCTTGCCACGGAACTCGAAGCGCACCAGCGCCAATGCCGCCATGATGCCGAGCAGCGTCGTCACCGTTGCCGTCACCAGGGCAATCCACATCGATGTCCGGAAGGCATCGAGGACCGGCCCGTTGGTGAGCAGCTTCTCGTACCAGCGCAGGCTGAAGCCGGTGAGGGGAAAGCCGCCAAACATCGAGGCGTTGAAGGAAAGCACGACCGTGGCGAGGATCGGCGCGAACATGAAGACATAGACGCACACCGTGATCGCGCCGGTTAGCCGCCACGCCCATCTGCCTTCGCGATCGGGATGCTCCGCTCTCATGCACTGAGACCCTTCATGATCTGCGACAGGCCCATATAGCGGCTGTAGGCGGCCGCGGCCGCACCGAGCAGAACGAACAGGACGATGGAAAGCGTGGCGCCCATCGGCCAGTTGAGCTGCCCCATGATGGTGTCGTAGATCAGGTTGCCGAACAGCGCGTCGCGGCTTCCCCCGAGCAATTGCGGCGTCACATAGGAGCCGGCCGCCAGCACGAAGCAGAGCAACAGTCCGGCGCCCAGCCCCGGAATCGACAGCGGCAGGGTCACTTCGCGGAACGCCTGTGCGCTGGTGCAGCCCATCGAGCGGGCGGCGGCGATCAAGGTGCGGTCGATGCCCTCCAGGCTGACATAGACGTTCAGGATCATGTAGGGCAGCAGAAAATGCAGCAGCCCCATGATGACGGCGCCCTCGGTGTAGAGCATCGGCAACGGCTCGTTGATGACCCCCAGCCGGATGAGCACGACGTTGATCAGCCCCTGTTCGCCGAGAATGTGGATCCACGAGAATGTCCGGATGGTGAAGCTGATCCAGAACGGCACGATGAGCAGCAACAGCAGCAGCCATTTGTGCTTGAAAGTCGTGGCCCAGATGAAATAGGCGGGGAAATAGCCAAGGATCGCGCAGATCACAGCGGTGATGGCGCCGACGCGAACGGTCTTCCAAAGAAAGCCGTGATAGTAGCTGTCGGTGAGGAATTCCTTCCAGTTGTCGAAGGTCAGCACCGCCGACTCCACCCCAGCGGTAACGAAGGTGAAAAACGTGTAGACAGTCATCATCGCGATCGGCAGCAGCAGAAGCAGGGTAAGCAGCAAAAGCACGGGCGCGACGAGGACCCAGGCCAGTCGCTGATCATATAATTTCCACCCTTTGGTCACGACCCGTCCAACCACTTCATGTCCAAGCCGCCATCACCGGGCTCGGCTCCGGACTAGATTGGGCGATCGGCGTTCAGGTGTCCACTCTGCATATGGCTCCTGCACAAATTCTGTGCAGGGCCACCGCGCGACCGTCGCCCTGCTGGATTTAACAAATTGCTCGGGTTCGCCTGCGCATTGATTAAATCAGATATCCCGATATACAGGATAATTTCGGATATAGATTTGGCATGGGCCCGGGCATTTTATGAGTCGCAATTTTCTGGTGATTGAACCTGAGGAAGGCATTGCCGTGCTCAAGGGGCTTGCCTCCTCGGCGCGTATCTCGATGCTGAAACTGCTGCATGAGAAGGGGCCGATGAATGTCAACGAAATCGCCGCCGTGCTGTCGCTGCCGCAGTCGACCGTCTCGACCAACATCCAGGTGCTGGAGGATGCGGGGCTGATCCGCACCGAGAACCTGAAAGCGAAGAAAGGCAGCCAGAAAATCTGTTATCCGACGGCCGAAGAAGTGCTCGTCGTGTTCAAGAGCGAATATCGTGCGGTCAAGAACGACGCGATCGAAGTGTCGATGCCGATCGGGCTTTACACCGGCTTCGAGGTTACCGCGCCCTGCGGCCTTTGTTCGCCGGACGGCATCATCGGCTTGCTCGATGTACCGAACACTTTCCTCGATCCGGATCGTATGAAAGCCGGGCTGTTGTGGTTCACCCGCGGTTTTGTCGAATACCAGTTTCCCAATAATGCCAAGCTCGCCAATGCCGAGATCACCGAGCTCGAAGTGGCGATAGAGCTGTCTTCGGAAGTGCCGGGCACCAGCGCCGATTGGCCCTCGGACATCACGCTGACGATCAATGGCGTCGATGTCGGCACCTGGACGTCGCCGGGGGATTTCGGCGACAAGCGCGGCGTCTTCACGCCGTCCTGGTGGAAACTCAAGGGTTCGCAATACGGCAAGCTCAAGAACTGGCGAATTGCCAATGACGGCACCTATGTCGACGGCCTCAGGATTTCCGAAACCGGCCTCGCCGCACTCGATCTGAAGAGCCATCATTCAATCCGCGTCCGTATCGGCGTCAAGGACGACGCCAAGCGCCCTGGCGGGATCAACATTTTCGGCAAGGGCTTTGGAAATTACGATCAGGACATCCTGCTCCGGATCAAAACTGGTTGATATCATGAAACCGGGTTCTGAAGATAACGCAGCAATTTCAATGAACTGGCTTTCTGCTGAGCCAAAACCTTCGTCTAATTGTCCTACTTTTGGCTATTTTGGCTTGACGAAGGGCTGCCAATTCCTCTTTGATATCGGGCAAGATGATTTAAATCATCGTTTGTGATATCGATGGGAGGAATGCATGAAGGCAGCCGTTACGGCACATCCGCATTATGTTGTCTCGGAAATCGATCCGAGGCTCTACGGATCCTTCATCGAGCATCTCGGGCGGGCAGTTTATACTGGCATCTACGAGCCAGGCCATCCGACGGCGGATGCCAATGGCATGCGTCAGGACGTCATCGATCTCGTCAGGGAACTCAATGTTCCGATCGTCCGCTATCCCGGCGGCAATTTCGTCTCCGCCTACAATTGGGAAGACGGCATCGGCCCCAAGGAAGAGCGCCCGGTGCGGCTCGACCTCGCCTGGCATACGTCGGAAAGCAACGAAGTCGGCCTGCACGAATTTGCCGATTGGTGCACCTCCGCCAACACCGAGATGATGCTTGCCGTCAATCTCGGCTCGCGCGGCCTTGACGAAGTCCGCAACCTTCTGGAGTACGCCAACCATCCCGGCGGCAGTAAATGGAGCGACAAGCGCATCGCCAATGGCCGCAAGGAGCCCTTCGACGTCAAGCTCTGGTGCCTCGGCAATGAAATGGACGGCCCCTGGCAGATCGGCCACAAGACCGCGGACGAGTATGGCCGCTTAGCGCATGAGACGGCCAAGGCAATGCGCGCCTTCTCCAAGTCGCTCGAGTTGGTGGTCTGCGGCTCTTCGAATGCCAAGATGCCGACCTACCCTGAATGGGAAGCGACGGTTCTCGACCATACCTACAACGAGGTCGACTACATCTCGCTGCACATGTATTTCGACAACGAAGCCAACGACGCTTCGAACTATCTCGCCATGAGCGAAAAGCTCGACGACTACATTGTCTCGGTCGCCGGCGTCATCGACTATATCAAGGCCAAGAAGCGCTCCAACAAGCAGGTCTACATCTCGTTCGACGAATGGAACGTCTGGTACCATTCCAAGGAGCAGGACAAGAAAATCCTCGGCGGCAGCGACGGCTGGCCATTCGCCCCGCCGTTGCTCGAAGACATCTATAATTTCGAGGATGTGCTGCAGGTCGGCCTGATCCTCAACACCTTCATCCGCCGTTCCGATGTCGTCAAGATCGCCTGCCTGGCACAACTGGTCAACGTCATCGCGCCGATCATGACCGTTCCGAATGGCCCGGCATGGCGGCAGACGATTTTTTATCCCTATCTGTTTGCTTCTAACTACGGCCGCGGCAATGCGCTGGATCTCAAGGTGGAAAGCCCGACCTATAAATCCACCGTTGCGGGCGACGTCGCCTACGTCGACATTGCCGGCGTGCACGACACGAAGACCGGCCACGTCACCTTCTTCGCCGTCAACCGCCATTCGAGCGAGGCAATCGAAACAGTGGTCGACCTCACCGGCTTCGGCGCAGCGGAAATCGTCGATCACCGGGTCGTGGCGCACGCCGATCTGAAAGCCGTCAATTCGGCCGAGAACCCAGGCAATGTCGGCCCAAGGAAGGGTGAGGGCGCCTCACTCGCCGGCGGCAAGCTGAGCCTGTCGCTGCCGGCCTATTCCTACCAGGTCATTCGCCTGAGGCTCTGAGTTCAGGCGGATCATCGAGACAAGCGCAAGCGCTGAGGAGGAGCGTCGACGTGACGGCCGATATCGAGATCAGAAACGTGAGCAAGCAGTTCGGTGCCATGACGGTGCTGGATCATCTGTCGCTCTCCATAAGGGCACGCGAATTCATCGTGTTCCTGGGGCCGTCCGGTTGCGGAAAATCGACGCTTCTTCGAATGATTGCCGGTCTCGAAGCTGTCGATAGCGGCGAGATTGCCATCAACAATGAGCGCATCGATCATCTGCCGCCGGGCAAGCGCGGCATTGCCATGGTGTTCCAGTCCTATGCGCTTTATCCGCATATGACGGTGCGCGACAACATGGCCTTCGGGCTTGCGAATATCGGCGTTCCAGGCAAGGTCATCGAGGCGCGCATCAACGAAGCCGCCCGCATCCTCGAAATGCCGCATTTGCTCGATCGCAAGCCGGGCCAGCTCTCCGGCGGTCAGCGCCAGCGCGTCGCCATCGGCCGTGCGATCGTCAAGGAGCCGAAGGCGTTCCTGTTCGACGAGCCGCTCTCCAATCTCGATGCGGCGTTGCGCACCCGCACCCGCATCGAACTTGCCCAGCTTCATCAGCGCCTGCAGTCGACGATGATCTTCGTCACCCACGACCAGGTCGAGGCAATGACGCTCGCCGACCGCATCGTCGTCATGAACAATCGCAAGATCGATCAGATCGGCACTCCGATGGAGATCTACGAGCGTCCGGCGACCAAATTCGTCGCAGGGTTCGTCGGTGCGCCGGCGATGAACTTCGTTGATGCGACGCTCAACAAATCCGGCGAGAACGCCACGGCCAGGTTTGCGGACGGCATCTCGGTGCAGACCGAGATCGCCTCCAGCCAATTGACCGATGGCAAGTACACTTTCGGCATCCGTTCGGAAGACGTCCGTATCGTTGCCGCCGGACAGGGCAATGCCGATGGCGTGGTCGATGTGCTCGAGCGGCTCGGCGAACGCACCCTGATCTACGCGCGGCTGGGCGATGGCCAGCAGATAGTCGGTTCCGATGCCGGCAACAGTCGCGTCGCCGTCGGCGACAGGATCGGGCTCGCCTTCGACGGCCAGAAATCGCATCTGTTCAATGAGACCGGCCGCGCCTGGCATGCGAGGGAGGCCTGAGATGGTTGACCGGCTGGCGATGTCCCCGACCGCGACGCTTGCTGTCGGCGCCAGAACGCCGACCGCCGACATCTATGCGCCGCAATGGCGAAACTTCATTTTCGTTGCGCCATTCTTGTTCTTCTTCACGACGCTGCTGCTCTTCCCGCTGCTCTGGGGGATGTGGCTGAGTTTCCACAAGGCCGACACGTTCTCGTCCGGAAATTTTGTCGGTTTCGGCAATTACGTCAGGCTGTATCACGACAAGGTCTTCCTGCAATCGATCTGGAACACCTTCTACTTCGTGCTGCTGACGGTGCCGACGCTGGCGCTGATCGGTCTTTTCCTGGCGCTTTGCCTCAATCGCCGGACGCGCACTGCTGCGGTTTTGCGGACGCTGTTCTTTTCCTCGTCGGTGCTGTCGGTCACCATCGTCACGCTGATCTGGCGCATCGTCTTCATTCCGAATGTCGGCCTGTTGTCGACGATCTACGGATGGTTCGGCGCGACCGCGCCGGCTTTCATTTCCGATCCCAACCTGGCGATGGTCGGCATCGCCATTGCCACCATCTGGTGGTGCATCGGCCTGCCGATGATGCTCTTTCTCTCGGCGCTCCAGCAGATTCCGCAGGATATCTACGAGGCGGCGGCGCTGGACAATGCCAATCGCTGGCAGACGCTACGCTCGATCACGCTGCCGTCGATCAAGCGGACCTTCATCCTGGTGATCATTATCCAGATCGTGCTGCAATTCCAGCTGTTCGGCCAGGCTTGGCTGATGACGCGGGGCGGTCCGAACAACCTGACCAAGCCGATCGTGCTCTACATATACGACACCGCATTCCGCCGCTGGGATCTCGGCCTGGGCGCCGCTGCATCGGAAATCCTGTTCATCCTCATCCTGATCGCGGCCATGGCCCAGTACCTGGTGACACGCAGCAGGGGAGACCAGGCATGAGCGCTCCAGCCGCTTCCATCAAGGGACGGGCATTTGGCGACCATTTGTTATTGGCCCTGGTCCTCCTGCTTTCGATCGTCATGATCGCGCCGGTTCTGTGGGTCATCGGCCTGTCACTTAAGGACAATGCGGAGCTGATGGCAGATCCGAATTCGGTGTTTCACGCGCCCTATACGCTGAAGAACTACATCAACACGGTCGGCACCTCGTCGGTGTTCATCTGGGTGCGCAACAGCATCATCGTCTCGGGCGGATTGACGCTCGGCACCTTGATCCTGTCGTCGCTCGCCGGCTACGGCTTTGCACGGCTGAATTTCCCCGGCCGAGACGTGCTGTTCGTGATCGTGCTGTTCGGCCTGGCGGTCCCGGAGCAGGCCGTGCTCGTCGCCCGTCACCAGATCTTCAGCATGCTGAAGTTCCACAACACCTATCAAGGGCTCATTCTGCCGGGCCTTTCGGCTCCGTTCGGCGTCTTCCTGATGACCCAGTATTTCAAAGCCATCCCGAAGGAGTTGGACGAAGCCGCCATGCTCGATAACGCCAGCCGGCTCAGGATTTTCTGGAAGGTGCTTCTGCCGCTCACGCTGCCTGCGCAGGCAACGCTCGGCATCTTTACCTTTCTCGGCGCGTGGAACGATTATTTCTGGCCGCTGATTTCGGCAACGAGGAAGGACATGTTCACGCTGACGGTCGGCATGGCCTCGACGCAGACCAACTTCGCCCAGTCCGAAGGCATCGGCTTCCTGATGGCGCAGGCGGTGTTTGCCGGTGCACCGATCCTGATCGTCTACCTGTTTTTCCAGAAATACATCGTCACGGCGGTCTCCGGCGCTGCGGTGAGATAACGAAGATTGCCTGACGGCCGGGGGGAATGCGCAGCGATTGAAGCACGAAGGCCAATCCAGGGTGGAGCGGCGGAAACTCAGTAGGAGGAACTGATATGAAACTGAAGAAAATGCTGTTTGCCGCAGTCTCTGCGGGCGCAATGATGCTCGCAAATCCAAGCTTCGCGGCCACGGAACTGAGCGTGCAGCGCTTTTTCGGCGCCTGCGATGCCGATTTCGGCACCAACACCGATCCCACCAAAGCCGTTGGCGAATGCGGAATCATCACCTCGCTGATCAACAAGTTCAACGCCGACAATCCCGATGTCCACGTCAACGTCACCACCGTGGAATGGCCCGGCTACGATCAGCTGACCGCGCAGTTCGCTTCAGGCGACGCTCCGGACATCGTCACGATCCATGAATCCGTACTGTCGGATTATCAGTCGAAGGGCCTGTTGATGCCGCTCGACGATCTCTTGAAGTCAGTCGGCGTGACACCCGACGCCTTCACCGACGCGGCGCGCAATGGCGCCACCAAAGACAGCAAGATCTATGGCCTGCCGATCGACAGCTGGACGATGCTCTATCATGTCAACATGGATCTTTTCAAACAAGCCGGCCTCGTCAGTGCCGACGGCACGCCGATTTTTCCAAAGTCGCCCGAGGAACTGCTCGCCCAGGCCGAACAGTTCAAGCAGAAGACGGGCAAGCCTTATTTCGTCCAGAACCTGACCAATGAGACTGCGCTCTACACACGCAATCTCTACACTTATCTTTTCCAGCAGGATTCCGATTTCTTTGCCGATCCGAAGCATGTGAAGTTGAATACGCCGGAAGCCAAGAAGGTCGTCGAGATGTACAAGGCGATCTTCGAGAAGGGCTACACCACCAAGGACCTCGATTATGGCGGCTCGATCAATGCCTTCCTTGCCGGCGAGGGTGGCGTCCACCTCAACGGCACCTGGGTGGTCGGCGATTACAACGCCCAGTCCGAAACCAAGGGTACGGCGCTCAACAAGGGCGGCTATGCGGTTTATCCGTATCCGCAGCTGTTTGGCGGCACCCACGCGCAATATGCCGACGGCCACACCTGGGCCGTGTCGCAGAAAGACCGCACGCCTGAACAGATCGCGGCCATCGGCAAATTCCTGAAGTTCTTCGCCGACAACGACTTTGAGTGGTCGCGCACCGGTCACCTGCCCGCCTACAAGGCCGTCATCACCTCGGACGCCTTCAAGGCCCTGCCGCATCGCAACACGATCTCTGCGGTCGCCGACCTCGGCAAGCCGCTGCCGTCGGCCGTACAGCGCCAGTTTGCGATCCAGGACATTATCGGCGAAGAGATGAGTGCAGCAATCAGTGGCCAGAAGGACGTCGACACCGCCCTTGCCGACATGGAAAGCCGCGTCAACGAATTGCTCGCCAACATTTGACCACGGGTTTCGAAAGGCCCTCCCAAGGCGCCCCCGCGGCTGGAAACGGCCGCGGGGTTTTGGTGAGGCGGTGGTTGCAGTGGTTATTGCGTGACTTGCCCGTGGCGACCGGGTCGAACACGCCAATCACGGCGCCGCAACCTCGGCAGCAGCCGACGCGAGCCCTGACTGGAGGATTCCGCTAGAACGCCGCGGCCATGGGCATTGCGATCTTGTTGGGGATCTGGATGTCGATCTCCAATCTCGACGTCGTTTCGCCGTGATCCATGCTCACCTGCAGGAAATCCTGGTCGACCTGAACATGCCGGGCGATCACCGCCATGATCTCCTCGCGCAACACGGAGACGAGATCGGGCTGGTTGCGGCTTCGACGCTCGTAAGCCAACAGCAGTTGCAAGCGCTCGCGCGCCACGGGCGCGCTGCCGCGGCGCTTGAAGATATCGAGCAGGTTCATGCTGCCCTCCTTCCCAACAGCCGGTCGAGGAGGCCCCTCCGCTCGAAAGGCAGAACGACCGGCAGGTCCTCGCCCTCGAGTCTTCTTGCCGCGTCGATATAGGCGCGTGCGGCGGGGTTGGTGTTTTCGCTGAGCGTAACCGGCGCGCCCACATTGGATGCGCGCAGCACGTCCTGGCTCTCGGGAATTATTCCCAGCAGAGGCGTGGACAGGATCTCGAGAACGTCATCAATGCTGAGCATCTCGCCGCGGGCAGCGCGGGCAGCGTCGTAGCGCGTGACGAGGACGTGTTTGGCAATCGATTCACCTTGCTCGGCTTTCATCGTCCTGGAGTCGAGCAGGCCGATAATGCGATCGGAATCGCGGACCGAGCTCACTTCCGGGTTGGTCACGATTACCGCCTCGTCGGCAAAGCGCATGGCAAGTTGCGCGCCGCGCTCTATGCCGGCGGGGCTGTCGCAGAAGACGTAGTCGAAAACCGATCGCAGCTTGTCGATGACATCGGCGATGCCTTCCTCGGTGAGGGCATCCTTGTCGCGCGTTTGCGAGGCCGGCAGCAGGAACAGCGTGTCGAGCCGCTTGTCACGGATCAGCGCCTGCGAAAGCTTGGCAGTTCCCTGAATGACGTTGACGATATCGAAAACCACGCGCCGCTCGGCGCCCATGATCAGATCGAGATTGCGCAGGCCGACATCGAAGTCGACGAGGGCCACCCGCTTGCCGGTTTTCGCGACCGCGGCGCCGAGAGCGGCCGTCGAGGTCGTCTTGCCGACACCCCCTTTGCCGGATGTGACAACCACTACCTTGCCCATATTTGTGCCTCCAATGTTGTTAGTTGAGCGGTGCGACGCAAAGTGCGCCGTCCTCGAGAAAGGCCTGTACCGGCCTTCCTCGCGAGGAGGCGTCCATCTCCTCGGCGGTGCGGTACCAGCCGTCTACCGCCAGAAGTTCGGCTTCATTTTTCCGGCAAAAGATACGAGCCGCGGAATTTCCCGTGGCGCCGGCGAACGCACGCCCACGCAGCGTGCCGTAGACGTGGATCGACCCCCCGGCGATGATTTCGGAACCGGAACTGACGGAGCCGACAATGACCACATCGCCATCGGGGTGAAAGATCGACTGGCCGGAGCGGATCGGTGCCTTGATCATCAATGAGTTCGGCGCCTGCGGCTCTTTCGTCTTGGCCTCAGCGGCGGCTTTTGGGTCCGGCTGCACGTAAAGCGCGTCAGCGGTGGCCTCCTTGGCGCCAACGAGGAGCGGCGGCAGATCAGCATCGAGACCAACATTGCCGTCCGCCTCGATCGCGTAGATGCGAATCCCGCGCTCCGCGAGCTGTGAGACCAGATCTTCGATCTCGCCCGCCTCGGGCTTGAGCATATTCAGGTCGAGCACGACCGGGCGACCGGCAAAGAAGCCGGGAGAGTTTTCGGTCCAGTGATCCAGGCTTTGCAGCCATTCCCCCAACGGGGCCTCAGGGGTGAGGGTGAAGGCTACAAACGAGCGCGCTCGAAAGCGTATGGACTTGTTTTGGATGGGAGCGACGCAGGTCACAGAGGCGACTCCTTACTGATTGGTTAAGGCTAGCCCGGCATGGTTAACGAACAGTTAATGGCGGCCTTCCGAGGCTTCCATTCTTGCTGTTTCGGAGCGCACCGACGGTCGATCTGATTGGACCCTGGAGACCCTCGCCGTTGCCGAAGACCGGCCGATGGGCGGAAATGAGGCGTTGCGACGGTGCGGAGGTGCCATTCGACCTCCGCACCGCAATCGCCATGGCACTTTTGTCAGTTACCCATCATCTGCTTGGCGTTTTCCGGCGTGATCGCCGTCGTTGCAACTGTGACCGTCGGCTCGACGGATGTGGCGCAATCGAGAAGAACCGACTTTGCCATATCGATCGCCTCCTTGGCGCCCGTCGGATAAGTGAAGGTTGCAGCCCATTCGCCTTCGGCAACGGCCCGGATGCCGCCGGCAGGACCTGGCAATCCGTCGGTGCCGATGATCTTGATCTGCCCTTCCTTGCCGGCGCCCTTGGCGGCAAGGCGCGCTCCGGCGGCCATCATGTCGTTGCTGGCGTAGACCATCTTGATATCGGGATTGGCCTGAAGCATGGCTGCGAACGCCGTCTGTGCCTTGTCCGGCAGCCAGTCCGCCGCCTGCTCAGCGACGACCTTGATCTTGTCGTTCTCCTTGACGCCGTCCTTGAAGCCGTTGAGCCGTTCCACGGCAGGGGTCGAACTGGGCAGCCCTTCCAGAACGGCAACTTCACCGCCGTCAGGAAGCAGTTTCGTGGCGGTGTATTTGCCGGCTTCGAAGGCGATCTTGTAATTGTCGCCGCCAATAAAAGCCGTGTAGTCCTTGCCCGGATCGCCAACCGTCTTGCGGTCGAGCTCGATGACGGGGATGCCGGCCTCCATGGCCCGCTTCACCGCCGGCGTCAGCGGCGATGCTTCGAAGGGCGATATCAGCAGCAGGTCGACCTTCTGGGTGATGAAATTGTCGACCTGTGAGGTCTGGGTGTTCACGCTGCCGGCGCCATCGGCGATCTGCAAGGTGAACTGGGACACTGCCTTGGCGGCGGCGGTGAGTTCGTCATTGACGTGCTGGCGATACGGCTCGGCATTGTTGGCCTGAGAAAAGCCGATTACGAATTCGCCGGTCTTGGAGCAAGCCTTGACCAATGGTTCCGCAGCTTGAGCCCCTCCGGCGGCTGCGAGAAAGGTCCCGGCAAGCAGACACGTTTGCCAGGCCCTTTGTCTGCTATTGCGTGTGCTCCTGATAACCATGGTTGTTTCCTTCCTGTCGATGCCCTTGGCTCGACTGTTGGTTTGCTGAGCTTCACTCTCCCGACGCCGGGTAAGCTGGCGTTCAGGGGTCTTCCAATGTCGCCCACTTAACGGACCAGACCTTCGCGGCGACGGACGAGGGACTGAAGAACCGCCGCCAGGATGATGATCGCGGCTGTCGCGAGCAATTGCAGGGCGGGTGTGATGTTGTTGAGTTGCAGGACGTTGGCGAGCGCGCCGAGCATGATCGTGCCGGCGACCGTGCCGACCATCGATCCGGCTCCACCGAACAGGCTGGTACCGCCGATGACGACCGCGGCGATGGCGGTAAGTTCGTAACCGGCGCCGTCATTGGCACTGCCGAAGTTGAACTGCCCTGCATGGACGATGCCGGCGAGAGCGGCCGCGAAGCCGGTGATCGCATAGACGGTGATCTTGACGGCGGACACCGGAACGCCCGAGAGGCGCGCCGCCCGCTCATTGCCGCCGACGGCAAAGACATAGCGGCCAAAGCGGGTCGTGTTGAGAACCACTGTGGCGATCGCCGCAAAAGCGATGAAGACGATGGTTGCCACCGGCACCACATTGTTGAACAAGCGCTCGCCCAGAATGGCAAATACCGGAGGGGCAAGCCCGGGTCCGTCGCCATAGGAGATGTTGATGTACTCGTTGCCCGAGACGACCAGGGCCAGACCGCGCGCGGCCTGAAGGCCCGCGAGGGTGACGATGAAGGGCTCAAGGCGGAAGCGCGTCGAGATCGAGCCCTGAACGGCACCGAAGACCACGCCGGCAAGAAGCACGGCAAGAATCGTCGGCACGAGGCCAACACCGCCATTGATCATCATCGTAGCCGTGACGACACTGGCCAGGCCAAGCAAAGCGCCAACCGAGAGGTCGATCCCCGCAGTGATGATGACGAAAGTCATGCCGATCGCGATGATGCCGGTCTCGGACACGGCGCGTACGATGTTGGCGATGTTGTCCGGGGCGATGAACAGTATCTGTCCGTGCCGGCGCGGCGAGAAGATGATGCCGCCGATCACGACGACCACCAAGCCGATCAGGCTCTGGAAGCGGACGATGAGTGCAAGCGGATCGCGCCGCTTCTGAGCTGTCTTGCCGCTCGGCAGTTCGGTATCCGCCGTGCTGGTGTCGGACATCAGGAGGCCTTTCCGGTTGCGGCGGCAAGCACCGTGTGTTCATCGACGCCGCGCTCGAATTCCGCCACGTTGCGGCCCTCCCGAAGAACCACGATGCGATCGCATAGGCCAATCAGCTCAGGCATTTCGCTCGAGGCGACGAGTATGCCGAGGCCTTGCGATGCCAGATCGCGAAGCCTGGCATAGATTTCCGCCTTGGCGCCGACGTCGACGCCACGCGTCGGTTCATCCAGCAACAGCAGCCGCGGATTGCCGAGGATCTCCTTGGCGAGCACCACCTTCTGCTGGTTGCCGCCCGACAGCGCGCCGACCGGGATGGCCGCATTGCGCGGTCGTATGTCGAATTGGCCGAACGAGCGCGCCACAGCGGCTGCTTCGCGTGCAATCGACATGAAGCCGCGGGGTGAGATTCGTCGCAGCACCGACATGACCAGGTTGCGGCCGACCGTCGTACGCAGCATCAGTCCGCTTCCTCGCCTGTCGTCGGTGACGAAGGCGACGCCGGCCCTGCGCGCAGCTCTGATGGACTCGAGGCGCACCGTGCGATCGTCGACCTCGACGGTGCCGGCCCAACGGCCTGCCAGGCCGGTGCCATAGAGCGCGCTGAGCAACTCGGTACGGCCGGCACCCATGACGCCCGCCAGCCCGACAATTTCGCCCTCATGCACGTCGAGCGAAACGTTTTGGGGAACCTGCCAGCCGGCGCTGGCTCGAGCGGGATGGAAACGGGCGTCCTTGAGATGAAGGAGCCGGCGACCTGCGGTGCGTGTGCGTTTCGGGTAAAGGTCCTCCAGAGGCCGGCCGACGAGAAGGCTGACCAGTTCGGCCTGTGGTGCGTCCGGGGCTGTCGTCCCGGCCACGCGGCCATCGCGCATCACCGTTACCCGGTCCGCAACTTGGGGAACCTCCTCAAGCCGATGCGAGATGTAGATGATGCCCACGCCGGTGGCACTGAGCTTGCGCATGATGGTGAAGAGCCTGTCCACCTCGCTGACCGTCAGGGCCGCCGTCGGCTCGTCCATGATCAGGACACGCGATGCATAGGACAGTGCCTTGACGATCGCCACGACCTGACGATGCCCGATCGACAGTTCGCCGACGGGCCGTTCGACATCGATGTCCAACTCGATGGCGGTCAGCCGGGTGCGGGCTTCTTCGCGCATCCTTGCGACATCGAGAAAACCGCCGGGCTTCACCAACTCGCGACCGAGGAAAAGATTGGCCGCGACATCGAGGCCAGGCACGAGATCGAGTTCCTGGAAGATCGTGGCGATGCCGGCGGCCTGCGCTTCGCGCGGATTGGCAAAATGCACCGGTGCGCCATCGATCGTGATCGTTCCTTCGTCAGGGGCGTGCACACCGGACAGGATGTTCATCAATGTCGACTTGCCAGCGCCGTTCTCGCCCAGCAGGGCATGGATCTCGCCCACGCGCAGTTCGAAATCGACGCCGCGCAAAGCGTGAACGCCACCGAAACGTTTAACGACGCCATTCATGGTCAGAAGCGGCGAAGTCATGCCGGTCTTCCGCAGGATGCGCGCAGGCGCAGCGTTGGCTCAAGGCGAACCGTGCGTCGTTGGCCATCTGGAAGTCCAATCCGCTCAATCAGCAACGCGGCTGCCTGCCGGCCCAAATCCTCGCAGGGCTGTTCGACCAGCGTCAGTCGCGGCTCGAAGTAATCGGCCCATTCGAAATCGTCGAAGCCGACCACCGATATGTCCCTGGGGACAGCGAGCCCTCGCTCACGGACGGCGCGCATCACGCCTATCGTCGACAGATTGTTGCCGGTCACTAGGGCGGTCGGAGGCACCGGCAGCGACAACAGCGCATGGGCGGCGGTGCTCGCACTGGCGGTGGTCGCGTTTCCCGTCACGACGTAGTCCGGCACAAACTCCAGGCCGTTGGCCTCCAGTGCCGCGCGAAATCCGTTCATGCGCTCCAGCGTGGTGGCAAATCCCCGCTGTCCGGCAACAAAACCGATGCGGCGATGTCCGAAGGACACGACGTGGTCGATCAGCGCGCGGATGGCCTGGAAATTCTCGACACCGACCTGATCAAAGCGATCGTCAGGTAGTCGGTCGATCAAGACGCAGGGCAGGGACCGTTCCGAGAGATATCGCAATGCAGCTTGCGGCGCGGCAGAGGGCGCCAGGATGATCCCGTCGACGCGTCGCTGGTGCAGTGCCTGGACGACAGCCAGTTCCTTGTCGGGATCGTCCTGCGTATCCGACAGGAACACCATGAGGCCAAGGCGCGCGCACTCGGTCTCGACGGCGCAGATGATGTCGCTGAAATAGGGGTTTGAGATCGCCGAAATCGCCAGGCCGACACTGCTCGTCGAGGCCAGCTTTAGCGAGCGTGCGACACTGTTGGGCATATAGCCGAGAGCAGCGATCGCCTCGCTCACCGATCTGGCAGTGGCCGGGGAGACATAGCGGGTTTGATTGACGACGTGTGAAACGGTCGACACCGACACGCCTGCCCTGCGAGCGACCTCGACGATCGTTGTCATCGCGGAGCTGTCGCGCTCGACGTGGTGACGGGCAAGCGCACGCACGCTCCTCCTCGAATCTTGCGTTTCCCAGTCTCACAATCTTTGAATCCGCCTGGGCGGCCGTTGTGACTTTCCGAAAGCTAGCGCCATCGAAACGTTTGCGCAACCGGTTTTCTGGCTTGATGTGACTTGCTTGCGCCGAAATCAGCCAGGACTTCCGTGCCGGCCATCAGCTGCGGCTGGATGCCACCGCGATCTGTTGGCCGGGCGCGACAACTAGAGCAAGGCTTCGTACCGATCGCCAATCTTGTCGACTGTGAAATCCGCCGCCCGGCTTTTCAGGACGGCAGCAGGGGTGGGGTGGTCCAGCATCTCGGCCATCGCCTTCGCCAGGGCTGCGGCGTCACCGACCGGCACCAAGGTGCCGAAACGGCCGTCACCGAGTATCTCGCGCGGGCCATGCGGAGCATCGGTGGAGATTACCGGGACACCGGCAGCCATGGCCTCGACCAACACGTTGCCAAAGCCTTCGCTGGTGGATGTAAGGACGAACAGATCGGCTGCGGCATAACAGGCTGCCGGATCGTTGACGTAGCCGGCAAAGAGCACTTCCCCGCCTATGCCGGTCTCTTCGGCATAGGCGTGCAATTCGGCAGCCAGCGGACCTTCGCCGAAGATGACAAGCCGGGCAGGGCGGCCGGCGCGCAGGGCAGCGAAGGCCCGCAGCAAAGTCCGGTGGTCCTTGACCGGCACCAGGCGCCCGGCGGTGGCGATGACCGGGCCATATCCCATCGCTGCCAATTTTGCCTGCCAGGCATAGGAAGTCCCCTGCGGTGCTTCAGCCGGCGGCAGCGGGTTGCTGATGACCACGACCTTGGATTCGGGGAAGCCGCGGGCGATGATGTCACGGCCGACACCCGCCGAAACGGCGATGGCTTTGGTCGCGCGCGCTGCAACCAGCGCGGAAAGCCAGATCGCCAGCCTCGCGCCGAGGCCGCTCGCAGGCAGCGAGGCGGCGGCGTGGAAGCTTGGAAAGAATTTTGCGCGGCTTCTGGCCAACATGAGTGACAGCGCCATGACCAGATTGGCGAATTCCGGGGCACTATAGACCGCATCAGGATCAAGGCGGCGGAACAAATTTGCGCTTCGCACGATGCCTTTTAGCGTCGCCGACTTGGCGTAACCCTCGCCGCGCAAGAGAAGGCCGAAGTCGACCAGATGCACGGCGGCGGAGCGCAGCGCCGCGTTAGGCCCTTGCGCGTTCCAGGTAAAAAGCGTGACCTCGTGGCCACGCGACGCCATTTCATTTGCCATCAGGACGAAGACACGCTCGGCGCCGCCGCCTCGCAGGCTGGCGATGTGGAAAACGATGCGCTTCGCCATGCCTTGCTTCAGGCTCGGCTGGCAGCAAGGTCTGATCTGTTCGGCGGCCGGCGCATGTCGCGGATAATGCCCATGCCAATGGCCAGCAGCATGCCCAGGGCAAAGCCTGCGAACGCTCCTGCGCCTGCCACCAGGGCAGTGCGCGGGGGCCATGAGCGCCCTGGCGGGGGCACCGCGGTCGAAATCACCTGTACGTTTGTAGTGTCGATCTGCTCGCGCTCGCTGATTTGGCGCGCACGTGACAGAAAGCTCTCATAGACCGCTCTCTTCGAGGCCGCATCGCGTTCAAGCTCACGCAGGGCGACTTCGGACTCGCTGTCGGTGAAAACGTTGCTCTTCAGATCGTTCATCCTGGCGTTGAGAGAGGCCAACGAGGCCCTGGCCTTGTCCAGGCTGGACTTTGCCGTTCCGACGGTGCGGGAGAACTCGGCTCGGAGTTGCGAGTTGACGGTCTCGAGCTCCGTCCTCAGCCTGACAATCGTCGGGTGGCGCGGACCGAAGGTCATCGACTGTGAGTCGATCTGCTGTCGCAGGCTGTTTGACCTGTCGCGCAGCGCCGCGAGCGCTTCCGAAACCGTGGGGTCGGGATTGGCCCCATTTATACCGGAGGCAACCAGGGCGTCGTAGCTTGCCTGCGCGGCGATCACGCGCGATTGCGCATCGACGATTTCGCCGTTGAGCTGCGTCATCGTCTGCGAACTGACGAGCTGGCCATTGCTGGAGGACAGGTTGTGGCTGCGCCTGTAGCTCTCGACCTTCTCTTCGGCAGCCTGCACGTCGCTCTTGAGTTGGCCAAGTCGGCTATCGAGGGCAGCCGCGGCACGGCTGGCACCGGCAGCTTCGGCCTTGGCCAGTTCTTCCTGGAAGTTTTTGACTATGGCCTGCGAGATCAGGATCGCTTTGGCAGTGGTTTCCGCGGATACCGAGAGGGTTGTGACAAACGAGGTTGGGTCCGCAGCGGCGTTTACCCGGTCCGCCAGGTTCTTCAAGGCGATAAGCTTCGGGTCGGGCTTCGCCACCGCGCCAGACGTAGACGTGCTCCGGTCTGGATCGAAAAACTCTGGATCGTGAGTCAGATTCAGTTCGTCCACCACACGGGAAAGCACGTTGCCCGAGGTCAAGATGCGCTGCTTGCTGCGTGTGCTGAGCAGCTGGCTATCGACCTGGCCCGGTTGTGAGTAGAGGTCGTTTTCCACAACCTGCAAATTGGAGGGGTTGATGAGTACCTCTGTCGTGACGGTGTAACGCTGCTTGCTCAGCAATGCATAGGCGCCGCCGACAATGCCGCCGATTACCGCCAGCATGAACGCCAGGGCGAGACCGGCCCGCAGCCAGACGAACAGGCGTCGAAAATCGAGTTCGAGGAAATCGCCGATCTTGTCCAGGGTCACCGTCGCGACAGGCTCGGATGGTTGCGGCGTCACCGGTGCGGAGCTGCGCGCCGCGACTGGGTCGTGCTGTTGCAGCATCGCCCTGCGCCGCGCATTGGCGATACGCTCGAACGCACTGTTATTGGAAGCCGTCGCGGAGATGGGGGGTGTGCCGGAACCGGCAGACATGGTGACAACCCTTGTTAAATCGTTACGCTTGGCCTGCTCTACAGAAACATCGTTAATATCTTATTTTCCAAGCTGGCCCATTTTGCCGTTCATCCCCCCTTCCGTCCGGCGGACGTTGAAGGGATTCGTTGCCCAGAATTTGGCGCGCATTCTTGCCGTCGCCCGATTTGCGTCCGCAACCGGTGAGTGATTTTCATGAAATCGGTAACGCGCACTTAACGGCGCGGTTGTATTGAAAAGATGGCAATGCCTTTTGAATGACATCTGAAGCACTGACCGCGACCTGCAGGATGGCGTCAGTCGCCTGCAATTGCAGGAGAGGAACGTGACGAAATTCTATTCGGTCCAGTATCTTCGCGCCTGCGCCGCTTTGTTGGTTCTGTTCGCGCACGCTTTTTCCTACCAGATCGGCATAGATAATCCGATTATCGTGACTGCGGGCCGCCTTGGTGTCATTCTGTTCTTCGTCATTAGCGGATTCATAATGGTCTATATTACGGGGAGCGGTCCCTTCTCTGCTCCAACCTTCCTGAAACGCCGAGCGATCCGGATCATCCCCCTCTACTGGCTTTTCACAAGCGTCGCCGCACTTCTGGCAGCTCTTGCACCAAGTCTCTTCCAGAAGACCGTCTTTACGTGGCCCCATTATCTCCAGTCGCTGTTCTTCGTTGTCCACCAAGCGCCCGAACGAGATGGCGTCAGCCCAATTTTGTCACTCGGCTGGACGCTCAATTATGAGGCCTATTTCTATATCGCATTCGCGGTGCTCGCATTCCTATCGGTGACCGCGCGCGCATTTGTGTTGACGGTCTTTTTCATTGCGATGTGGCTGGCCGGGCTGTTGATAGCTCCCACCAACCCTGTTCTCCAGTTCTATCTGAACGCTTCGCCGGTGGCCTTCGTCGTCGGCATGTGGATAGGCCGGCGCTATCTGGACGGCGGCTTTGCTTCCGACACACGCCATGTCTGGCTACTCGGCCCTATGGCCGCTGCAGGCGTGTTGCTTGCATTCGTCGATGACGGCACGCCGCTGATGAGCCAGATCAGCTTCGCGGGGCAGGTAATGTGGGCCGCCAGCCTGCTTCACCTTGGCCTCATTCTGGAACCGAAACTGAAGCACTGGAGCCTGCTCGAAGAGCTCGGCAACGCCTCCTACGCGCTTTACCTGTCGCATATCTTCGTGATCGGCGCCGTAGCCTACCTGGCCAGGCGCACCATCGGCTACGACCATCCGGCAACAGTGTTGCTGGTCTCGGTGGTCAGCATCGTGACTGCCTGCATAGCCAGCCTGGTGATCCACCAGATGATCGAGAAGCCGATTCTTCTCATTCTGAACGGCAGAAGGAAGGTTAGAGCCACATCGCTTCCTTACGCTGCCACGGGGAACAAATAAGGAGACCGTGCAAACGTCCGGGCATCGAACTTAACGGTTGTGGCAAACGCATGGCCCGGCATATTTTGACAACACACACGCCGCATCCGTTCGGCAGTCTCTTGAATGGATCTCGTGGCCGGAATGCCGTTTGAATACCTTCACTTGGATGGGCCATGAGCTATCCTGCTGCCGCATCGGAACGATTGTTGTCCAGCCAGGCGCGCCGTCAAAACGCGTTGTCGCTGCTGTTTTTCCTATGCGCCGCATTCGCGTTCCTGCTGCGCTTTACGGTGTCGCCGCAGGTGATGAACATGGTCGTCGACTATACGGCCCAGGGAGGCTCGTTCTACGAGAAGCTGCATTTCGGCACTTACGCGATCTTCCTGCTGCTTGCTGTCGTTCTTTTCAGCCGACCGTTTCTGCTGCAGGGCGACGAAATTGGAATATTCAAGGCGTTGATACGCTATTCGGTGCTGATGTTCGCGCTGGTGCCTTATCTGTTCATTACCGGCCGTGCGGGCTCCTCCGGGTTCATCATCGATACCTATCTGGTGGCCGGCGCCACAGGCCTGTTGATGCTGGCATTAAACGCGGAGTCGCGGCGGGCGCTGGGCGACGTAGTGCTTGGAATGGCCATCCTGAGCGCCGTGATCGGCACTATCGAAGCGGTGACTCAACATCGATTCCTGCCTTACGGCATCAACGAACTGCAGTTCAGGCCGATCGGCCTAGCGGCCCATCCGCTGTCACTAGGCGCGCTCTGCGCCACAGTCATCGGATTCGTACCGCTGACGCGCTGGCGCATATGGGTGCGGGTGGTGGCGATTTTCGTATTGGTCGTCGGTTGTGCTGCATCGGGCGCTCGCGCCGCGCTTCTGCTCGCTGCCGGAGAAATCCTCATTCTGCTGCTGTTCGTGCCTTGGCCGGGCCTGTCGCTCAAGTATGAGCGGCAGGCCAAATTTGTCGTGCTGATGTTCACTATGACAGGCGGCGCGGTGCTTGTTGCGATGCTGTTTGCTGGCGGTCTGCTGAACCGGTTCAGCAACACCATTTTCGACCAAAATTTTATGGCGCGGGTGACGATCTACCAGGTGTTCGGACTTGTCAGCTGGAAAGACATCCTGTTTGGCATGAACGGCGACGAACTCCTGGCGATCGTCAACGAGAAGCTGCATCTGCCGTTCATCGAGAGCGCGCCGGTGGTCATCGTCATGCTCTTCGGCCTGCCCATAGCCGTGCTCTTTACGGTGCTGATATTCTGGTTCGTTTTTCGGCTGCTGCGCGGGGCGCCGCTGCCCGCATGGATAGGCATCATCACCTTCCTGCTTGCTGCGCTGTCGAACAACGCGCTCTCATCAAAATCGCCTGAAATCGCGATTATTGTGGTGTTGCTGCTTGCCTATAGGAAGCAGCCCGATAGAGGCCAGCTCGAGAGCATGCCTTCGGCCGCTGCATCCCACCCAAACCCGGCCGGGTCTCGTTAAGCACGGACCTCGGATCCGGTCAGCCGGCGCTATCCACGACCTCGACATCGCCGGCGCGATTGAGCGTGTGGATACCCGCCCGCGCCCATGCCGGCCCCGGATCGATTGGGCGGGGCAGTTCAAAACGGACGTCGAAATCATTAAGCCGATCCAGCCGCATCAACCCCAGGCCACCGCCATAGGCTCTCGAGCCGTTTTGCACCGGCAGCAGCAAGGCGTCGCCCTGACGGATGAAAGCGCCGCCCGGCCGAGTGGCCGAGTGATCGACGGCGACGGGATTGAGCGCATGCGCTACCCAAGGCCCACGCAGCGCCGTGGCGGAATAGACGGTCATCGTGTCCGACGCGCTGCCGTGACCGAACCGCTCCGTCCCCAGCAACCAGAAGCGGCCGTCGGATTCTAGCAGCGTGGCGTCGTTGAAATCCCTGTCCGCGATCAGCACCGTATCGCGTACCCAGCGATCCGGAAACTGCACGGCACGGTAGAGCACCAGTTCGCGTGCCGTAGCGCTTTCAGGAACCATGAAAATTTCGCCGGAGTGGGCGAACACCTGCGGATATGACAGGTGATGCGCTTCCTCCAGCACCAACCTCGGCACGCCGAAAACGCCGTCGTCGCCAAGTTCAGCGACGGAAATCACGCCGCGGCCGGTGGCGTAGGGGAACTCCTCGACAAAAAGATAGTGGCGGCCGTCGCGTTCGAGAACGAACGGATCGGCGTAGAATCGCTGCCCGTCATCGGCAAGCACGGTGAACGGCTTGCCATCCAGCTGTCCGGTTTCGGCGACGCCTGGACCGTCGATCAGCCGGTAAGCAACCTGCCAATAGAAGGGGCGCCGGCCACGTCGCAGTTTTTGCACGGCACGGTCGACCAATCCCCTGCCGAAAAAGGGCAGATAGTGCCGGATAAATCCGCCTTTCTGCAGGGGTGGCGCCGGGCTCTCGGCAATCGGCGCAAGTTTGCCCGTGGAAAAGCGGGCGACACATTGGGCAATCAGGGAGATGGCGCCGGCGAGCAGCTCGTTGCTGCTGCGGGACAGCCAGAGCCGATCGCTGATCATCGGCCGCGCCCTGGCGATGGCAACGCCGTCGAGGCGGGCGGTGAGTTCGGGTAGCCGCCCGCTCGCCAGTATCTCGGTCATGCCCGCGGCAAAGCTGCTGCGGCCACAAAATTCGAGCGTCAGGACAGGCGTGCCCCGTCGTGCGGCGGTAGCGGTGAGATCGACTATAAGGTCGGCGGGGCCGGTATCGCCGGACGGCAACGGCTCGGAACGGCTTGCCAGTGAGGGGCCGAAGCGCCGGCCCTCGAGCGCCAGCACATTATCCATCCCGCGCGCGTTGGCTTCAGGCGTCGGCGCGCGGCAACTCGAGACAACGTGTCCAGCCGCGCTCAACCGCACCAGAAGCTCATTTTCCCAGCGCCGGGATGCGTCGGCGTGGCCGATGATTAAAATATTAGTCAATCCAATATATTCTTTTTCAAGACTACTACCATAGACTATTTGTCAGCCCGACCTTTCACAAGAGTTAACCCGGGAGAACGCGGCCTTGGTTGTTAATCATATATTAAGAATTGAGATCACGAAGGCGTTTTCCGGCGCTATTATGGCTGTTGCGGACAATAGTCGGCATGTTTCGAGTGCTGCAGGCGGCCAGGATCAGCAATGAACGTCCTTTCACGTCCAAAACTGCCGTCCAGGCGGAAACTGCTGATCGTGTTCGGCACGAGGCCGGAGGCGCTCAAATGCTTTCCGGTGGCGCGCGCCGCCCTTGCTCATCCAGGCTTCATCACCGAAATATGCATCACCGCCCAGCATCGCGAGATGGTCGACCAGGTTGTCGAACTGACCGGCCTGCCGGTGCATCACGATCTCAACATCATGCAACCCGGCCAGTCGCTGTTCGACGTGACCTCGCGCGTGCTCTTGGGCATGGCCGAGGTGCTGGACAAGGCGAAGCCCGATATCGTCATGGTACAGGGCGACACCACCACGGCGATGGCCGCGGCTCTGGCTGCCTTCTACAAGCGCATCCCGGTCGCTCATGTCGAAGCAGGATTGCGCAGCCACAACATCAACTCGCCGTTTCCTGAAGAACTGAATCGCAAGATTGCCGGCGACATCGCCACCTGGCATTTTGCGCCGACCGTTCAGGCGCGCGACAACCTCATCGCCGAAGGAAAAGCCGAAAGCACTATCTTCGTGACCGGTAACACCGTGATCGACACGCTGTTGCATTTTTCAAGCGCGATCGATGCCGACAGGTTGATGAACGCGAAGCTCGCCGCCCGTTTCCCCTTCCTCGACCCTACGAAGAAAATGATCCTCGTCACCGGCCATCGCCGCGAGAATTTCGACGGCGGCATCCAGCGCATCTGTACGGCGTTGAAAGGATTGGCGGCGCGCGGAGACGTGCAGATCGTCTACCCTGTCCATCCAAACCCCAATGTGCGCTCGGTGGTCAACGCAGAGCTGGAAGGCGTGCCGAACATCCATCTGGTCGAGCCGCAGGACTATCTGCCGTTCCTGTATCTGCAGAAGCAGAGCTATCTGGTGCTTACCGATAGCGGCGGCGTGCAGGAAGAAGCGCCTTCGCTCGGCAAGCCGGTGCTGGTGATGCGCGAGAATACCGAGCGACCCGAGGGGATCGTGGCCGGCACCGCCCGCCTCGTCGGCACCGATGTCGAGAAAATCCTGTTCAACGCCAATCGCCTGCTCGACGATCAGGCTGCCTATCGCGGCATGGCGGAACGACACAACCCATATGGCGATGGCCGGGCCAGTAACCGGATTGTTGAGGAACTGCTGCATCATGGCTGAAATCAAAACCGTTTCCGTAATCGGCATGGGCTATATCGGCCTGCCGACCTGCGCCATTTTCGCCAGCCGAGGGCTCGACGTCATTGGCGTCGATGTGAACGGAGCGGTCGTCGAGAAAGTCAATCGCGGCGAAATCCACATCGTCGAGCCGGACCTTGACGGCCTGATCCAGAAGGTCGTGGCGAACGGCAAGCTCAAGGCCTACAGCACGCCGCAGCCGGCGGATGCGTATATCATCGCCGTGCCGACCCCGATGACCCACGACCATAGGCCGGACGTGACCTACGTGCTGGCGGCGGCACGAAGCATCGCCCCGGTGCTGAAGCGGGGAGACCTTGTTGTGTTGGAATCGACATCGCCGGTCGGCACGACACGCATCATGAACGGGCTGCTTGCCGAGTTGCGGCCTGACCTCAAATTTCCTGTCCTGCATGGCGAAGACGCCGATGTGCTGGTCGCCTATTCGCCCGAGCGCGTGCTGCCGGGAAAGGTGCTGACCGAGCTGATCAATAACGATCGCTCGATCGGCGGATTGTCCCGCAAATCGTCGGAACGGACCGCGGCACTCTATTCAACCTTCGTCACCGGCGACCTGTTCATGACGACGGCCGAAAGCGCTGAGCTGGTGAAACTTACCGAGAACGCGTTCCGCGACGTCAACATCGCCTTCGCCAATGAGCTTGCCGCAGTGTGTCAGGACCTGTCGCTCAATGTCTGGGAAGTGATCGATCTCGCCAATCGGCACCCTCGCGTGAACATCCTCCAGCCGAGCCCGGGCGTTGGCGGTCACTGCATTGCGGTCGATCCATATTTTATCATCGACGCCGCACCCAACAGCACGCGGCTGATGGCTTCCGCACGCCGGATCAATTCCGAGCGGCCCATGTCGGTGGTCAGGGATATCGAGGCCTTGCTCGACCCCTCCCGCAAGCAAACGATCGCCTGTCTTGGCCTCAGCTTCAAAGCCAATATCGACGATTTGCGCGAGAGCCCGGCCGTCGAGGTGGTGAAGCTTCTGTCCGATAACCCCAATGTGAAGATCATTGCGGCTGAACCCAACACAAATGCGCTGCCGCATGAACTCGAGGGCAGGGGCATCGTGTTCACCGACGCACTTTCGGCCATCGACAAGTCCGATATCGTCGTCCTCCTGGTCGACCATCGGCAGTTCAATCTGGTCGACCCCGAAGCGCTCAAGGACAAGAAGCTCGTCGATACAAGGGGCCTATGGACCTGGCGCAAGGCACGCAAGCCCGACGCCCGTATCGAAGGCAAGAAACCAGAAGTCGCACAAGTGACGCTCGCAAGGGAGCAGGCTGCATGAACGCGCACGACCCGGCTTGGGCGCAGCATTCCCTGTTGGCATCACGGCGCCGGGAGTTCCTTGGCGCACCGATCCATGCGCTGACCATGGCCGAGACGCTGGCCATCGCCGACGAGGCGATGACCGTGCGGCGGCCGCTGCATCATGTGGTCGTGAATGTCGCCAAGCTGGTGACCATGCGCCAGAATGCCGAACTGCGCGAGGATGTTGCAGGGGCGGACGTGGTCAATGTCGACGGGATCGGCGTGCTTTGGGGCGCACGTCTGTGTGGCGTCGCGCTGCCCGAGCGGGTGGCGGGCGTCGACATCATGATCAATCTGCTGAGCCTCTGCGCGAAGCGTGGGTTCAGGCCCTATCTGCTGGGGGCCGAACAGCACGTTCTCGACGCGGTTGTAGCGAGACTTGCCAAGGACCATCCGAGCCTGGTCATAGCGGGGATGCGCAACGGCTATTTCAAGCCGGAGGATGAGGCCGGGATCGTCGCGGCGATCAACGCGTCGGGCGCCGACTGCCTGCTGGTGGCCATGCCGACACCGCGTAAGGAGCGATTTCTCAAGCGCTACCGCGACGAACTCGCCGCAAGCTTCGTGATGGGCGTGGGCGGCAGTTTCGATGTCTATGGCGGCAAGGTTGCCCGTGCGCCGAGGCTGATACAAGCAGCCGGCCTGGAGTGGCTGTTCCGCGTGGTCCAGGAGCCGCGACGCTTGTGGCGCCGCTACTACGACACCAACACTGCCTATGCCGGGCTGCTGTGCCGGGAGTTCTGGGAGCGTCGCTGGCGCCGAAACGCCGGTTTATGAGATCCGGCTGCCTCGACCAAACTTTTGCCTGAGATTGAGTTTCGCGCTCACGAGCCTGAGGCGCTGATCCAGTGCTTGCCGCTGGTCAACTGATGCTTCACGATGGGACGACGCCCGTCTCGAACGCGATATGCATTTCCAAGGTAACCGAGCACGCCGAGTTGGGCGTTCTCAGGAGCGTTCCTGGCCTGTCGGCTGCGGTTGCATCATTCATCTCATGACCGACAAGCGTAGAACGAACGTCCGATGCGCAAAGAACCGATCCATGAGACGGATGTTCGCCAACCAATGGCGAAAACAGAAAGGATATCGGTCATGGTTTCAAAACTGCATGTTGTCCTTGTTCTCACAGGCCTCGGACTCACCACCTCAAACGTTCTTGATGCGCAAGCTGCGGGGGCGCCAGAGCCAGGCGGGCCAAGAAGGCACGATTGCATTGGTTATGAACACCGGGATTTCGGTGGCGCAACCATTACTCAAAACGCCGGGAGGGGTTGGAGGTATGTAGGTGGCGGCTGGAACGATAAGATCTCGTCTTTCAGAATGAGGAACGGTTGCGGCATTCGCGCCTATCAGCATCGGGACTATCAAGGAGACAGCAAAGTGTTTCGCGGCAGCTACCGTTATGTCGGCGACCTGTGGAACGATCAGATCTCGTCATGGAAGTGCCAGTGCGACTGAGTGAAACATCAGTCAGACTTACTTCGGGGATAACGGCCGGGTCTTCCTCAGCCGTGCCCTTCGCCGCTCAGCAGGATGCTGACCAGCTCCGCCTGGCGGCGCACGCCGGTTTTCTCAAAAATGTGGGTGAGATGCGTCCGAACAGTCGTCACTGAGACACCAAGCTGGGCAGCCACTGCATCACGCCCGCCTCCCTTAAGAACTTCCGCGGCCACATCGGCCTCGGCTTTGGTCAATCCAAACTGGCGGCGCATGTTCTCTTTTGTTTCGCCAGGCGGCACGTCAAAGGCTGCCCGGATCGGCGCCCCAATGAATATAGCCGCCGCCGCCTGAGGCTGCAGCCTTGCACGCTGCTGGCTGCCATTCATCGGCAGAACATGGGCGAAGATTGGCCGCGCTTCGGGTTCGGTTAAGCGGACGGCAAGGCCGGCCTTGCCGAGCATGACTTCGTTGTTGGCTGCAACGCGAATCGCCTTGCGCAGCTCATGCGCTGCCGCCGACGATTTCGCGCTGAGGACACCTCGTGTGCCTTGCACCGCCGCTCCGGTGCCAAACATGTGCTCCGCCGCGCGATTCGCGTGCAGAATGGTGGCTTTGTCGTCGGTCAGCACTACACCACAGCGGAGCGTATCGAGCACTTCGGCCATGCGCGCGCTTTCGACAGTGCGGGCGTCCAGCACATTGCTGATGGTGATCGCACGACGCAGGTGCGGGAGGAGAAGTGCCCCAATCTCAATTTCCCGATCAGTGATCGCGCCGTGCTGTTTGTGGCGTCCAATAACGAGTTCCGAGAAATGCGATGGGGTACGCATCAGGAATTGATGCATGACGTCGACAATGCCGAGCGGCTTCAGGCAGCGTTGGACGTATGGCGACCTCCGCAGGTAGTCGGGCGAGAGCTGCCGCGAGGCCACGTAAGGCTCGTTCACCGAGCATCCCTTAGCGAACCATTCCTCTAGCCGCGCATGGATTTCGGGAATATGCTTTTGTCTTTCCTCGAGCCCAAACCTATCCCAGCCTACGCTCTTGTCGATCAAGAGCCGGTTATGGCGGAGATCGTTAAGGGAGAGGATTGCGGATTCGCTTGGCAGTGCCGCTGTGATTTCCGCCAACGTCTGCTCCCAGCGTGAGGGATCGAGCGCGCAGTCGTAAATGGCGCCAATCAGCGCCGGAAAGTAATCCGGCAATATCTGGCAGTCCTGAACCAGAATTCCAGGCTCGTTCTCTGCCGAAACGATGGAACTGCGCACGTTTCGTCCACTCCGCGATGAACGGCCGGGCAAGCCTTGGAAGACCAAAAATTTCCATTTCCGCAAGCCGCGGGATGTTGTTTGCAGATTTAGGAAAGAGCCGCTTACAGATCGCTTATGCGCCTACGCGATCCGTAGCCGCGCCCGCAGCTGGGCGAGGAATTGCGTCGCTGCCACAGGGTGGAATAGCGAGGTCAGCCCGAAGAAAACCGCAGCTCCGGCGGTGCCGCCGGCGATAAGCGAGAAGATTGCCGGCACATCGCCGGCCACCATGCTGGCAAGCTTGGCGGCCACCCCTGTGCTGAGCGAGATGATTGCCGAAACGCCAATGTCGCGCCACGGCACCGGCACCGGCGTGAGCCGTTCGCTGATGATGATGCAGGTTATGGAGCCCACCACCGAGCCGCCCGCCAGCGCCAAAGCGGCGCCGATCTCCGCCATCGAGGGGATCAATAGCAGAGACAATGCGATTGTTGCCGCCGAGCCGAAGAGATTGGCGATGATCAGCAGCCACGGCCGTTTGTGCGCGTGCACCACGACGCCATAGACGAAGCTGGTGAGGTTGGCACACAGCACGCTGAAGGCGATGATCGGAAACAGCAGGCCGAAGCGGCCGTGATATTGCGAGGGCAGCATGAGCTCAGTGATATCGCTGCTGAGCGCGACCAGCATAGCTGCAATCGGCAGGCAAAGCCGCATCATCAAGGCCATCAACTGCGATAGCAACCGACCCGATGCGGCGGGCCCGTCCTCGTCGAACCGGCTGACCACCTCGGGAAAGGCGCCCATGTTGATGGCGTTAGCGACCATGTCGATCGGTTGGCGGGCCAGCGCATAGGCTGCGGCGAAGATCGCCACAGCGCTGGCATCGTAATAGAACTTGAGGAACAGACGCTCCGCGCTGTTGAGCCCGAAGCCAACCAGCGCCATGATGATCAGCGGCACACCGAGCGCAAAGAAGTCTCTGTGGGTGAAACGCGGCGGACCGGTAACGACGCGTCGGGATGCCATGATGCCCGCCACGATGCCGGCAATCAAGGCGCCGAGGCTCGAGCCGAGCGATACCGTCAGAAAGCTATCCTGGAAGATAAGGATGGCGCCGATCGGCAGCGCGAGTTGCAGCAGGGCACGCAGGGCTTCGAGCATCGAATAGACCGAATGGCGCTGCTGCATCTGCAGCACCGTCAACGCGAAGCGGCTGATGGACCCGGCGACCAGATAGCCGCAGACCGCGATCGCGAACTCGACCCAGCGTTCCGGCACGACCACCGCCGACGCGCCTACCGATATGACCAGCGCCAGTGCCGTGGTGGCAAGCAACACCTGCCCGGCCAGCATCAGGCTGCCGCGGCTGACTTCGCCCTTGCCGCCAAGCCTGAGCAACGCGATGCGCAGCCAGTTGGTGACGGCAATGTCGGTCATTTCGCCGACGGTCACCACCAGAGTGAGCAGGCCATACTCGGTCTGGTCGATCAAACGCGTCACGACGACCAGCAGGAGCAACGCCGAGATTCGCGTCAGCAGGATCGCCGGAGCATAAATGAGCGTGGAACGGAGCAGCAAAGGCGTGTCCCTGGAAAATTCACCTTCGACTAGCCGCCGATTGGCGGAAAATCCAGCGCGATGACGGCGAAGGGTGAACAGATTCAGTTTGAACTAAAAGATTTGCCGTAAACCTTATCGGGAACGTTTGCTTTGCAGTTACCCGGTCTGTGTTATTTAGAGTACCATCATGTTGCAGCGCCTCATATCCGATCGAAAAATACATGTCCTGGTCGCGACGCCGTCGGGCGTTTCGGGCCAGGGCGGCATCGACCGCATCATGGGGGCGCTGAAGCAGGAGTTCGAACGGCAAGAAGTCACCGACATCGATGTGCGCTTCCTTGCCAGTCGTGGCTCGGGGCATGTCGGACTTTCGATCTTCTATATGCTCGGCTTTTGCTTGCGGATGCTTAAAGCGCGTCTGGCTGGACGCGCCGATGTCGTTCATATCAACATCTCAGTCTCCGGCAGCACCTATCGCAAGATGGTGATCGCCGCCTGCGCACGGCTGCTGTCGATACCCTATGTCCTGCATTTGCACGGGGCGCAGTATCAGACATTCTGGAAAGACGATCACGGGTTCATAAGCCGCCGTATCAAAGCTCTGTTCGAGCATGCCGATCGGGTGATCGTTTTGGGCAGGCTTTGGCGCGATTTCGTCGCCAGCCGGGCGCCAGGCGCTGCCGGCAATATCGTGATCGTGCCCAATGCGACCGAAGTCCCGTCGCTGGCGCACGTCGGTGGCGGCGGCCACGTGCATATCCTGTTCCTGGGTCGTATCGGCGACCGCAAGGGCGTACCGCAATTGTTGGACGCGCTGCACCGCATGAACCCCGTCAAGAACTGGCGCGCCACGATTGCCGGCGATGGCGAAATCGATGCGGCACGGGCAAAATCGGCCGGGCTAGGGATCGCAGACCGGATCGCCTTTCCGGGTTGGGTGGGACCCGACGATGTCGCGTCGCTGATCTCTTTCGCGGATATTCTGGTTCTTCCCTCCTTCGCCGAAAACCTGCCTATGTCGGTGATCGAAGGCATGGCAGCCGGTTTGGCGGTGGTGGCAACCCCGGTTGGCGCGGTCGAAGACATAATTACCGACGGGCAATCCGGGCTGCTGGTGCCGCCAGGCGATGTTACTGCGTTGACCGACGCGCTGGGCCGCCTCGTGGAGAGCCCAGCACTGAGGGCGAGGCTTGGTGCCGGTGCCATGGCCGTGCATCGGGAACGGCTTGAACTCGCCCCGTTTGTCGGCGCAATCTGCGATGTCTGGCGGTCGGCGGCGTCAAGCCGTCAACCGGTCAAGCGGTGAGGCTGATGATCGCGGCGGCGCCTCAAGCCTGAATTCGCGGTGGAATATCTCCAAATTCAACAGCGCCCATATCAGCTTTTCGTGGTCTGCGGCACCCGTGGTGTGTTCCGAGACGATTTGATCAAGCTGTTTCGGGCTCAAATAGCTGCGAATGACGGAGTTAGGCGAGCAAAGGTGATCGTGCACGTAGTTCCTCATCGACCCCCGAAACCATTCGGCGACGGGCACCTTGAATCCGATCTTGCGGCGGTTGAGAATTTCCTCCGGAAGTATGTTGGCCATGCTGCTGCGCAAGATCAGCTTGCCCTTCCGCCAACCCACCTTGTAGCGATCGGGCAATTTGCTGACGAACGCAACCAGATCGCGATCGAGGAACGGCATTCTTCCTTCGATTGAACCGGCCATCATCATCCGGTCGCCTCGTTCCAGGAGATTGTCGGGCAACCACGATGTCTGATCGAAAAATAGCGCGCGGCGAAGATGGGATGCTGTCGCGCTTGAGGAAAACGGTAAGTTGTTGCGTCCATTGCGGCAATTGGCCGGCGCACCGATGAGGCGACTGTGTTCCTGCTCTGTCATGGCTCCAAACCAGGAGATCATCCGGGTGGCAAAGTCCCTTTCACCCGCGCTTCGGGCAAATGTATCGAACTTGGCCGATGCGCCAGGCATGGCACGTATCAAAGGGGCGAGGAGGTTGTTGTGGAGCAAGGCTGGAACGAGCGACCGGTAGATTCCAGCCAGTGACTCTGCGCGATGTTTGGGATACCCGCCGAGAACCTCGTCTGCCCCTTCACCTGTGAGCACCATCTTGACGTCCTGTGAGGCTCGCTCCGACATCAGGTAAATCGGAATGTCCGAACTTTGTGAAACGGGCGCCCCCAGATGGCGAATCAACTTCGGCAGGTGGTCAATCAGGTCGTCCGCTTCTATGACCAGTTCGCAATGATCGGTCTTGAAATGATCGGCGACGCGTCGGGCGAATGGAAGTTCACTATAGGCCGGTTCGCTGAAACCGACCGAAAATGTGCGAATGGGCTTGTCGCTGTGCTTGGTCATCAGGGCCACGATTGCTGACGAGTCGAGGCCTCCGGAGAGAAAGGCGCCGAAAGGTGCATCGCTGCGCATTCTGATCTCGACGGAATGGTCGAGCAGTTCCAGAAATCGTCGCTTGGCGGTTTCGTGGTCGATGTCCTCGGTCAGGTCCGTTTGATCTGGAGGCGTATAATAGCGCGTTTCCGTCACAGTCCCTTGCGACCAAACGGCATAGCTTCCGGGGTTGAGCTTGCGGATTTGTTTAAAAAGCGTGCGCGGTCCAGGCACGTAACGCCAGCGCAGGTACTCGTGCACAGCGTCCAAATCGAGTTGCTGCGCATTTGGCTGCGATGACAACAACGCGTTGATCTCTGAGGCAAAGGACAGCAGTTTTTCGCTTTGCATGAGGTAAAGGGGCTTTTTGCCGAACGGATCACGGGCGAGGATCAATTCGTGCCTCTGAGCATCCCAGAGCGCAAAAGCGAACATGCCGCTCAACCGGTCGAACATGGACAAGTGCCACTGATCATAAGCTCTGAGCAGCACCTCGGTATCGGAGCGCGTTCGAAAATGATGGCCGAGGCCGATCAGTTCCTGGCGTAGCTCGATATAGTTGTATATTTCGCCGTTGAAAATTATTCTGAGATGGCCGTCCTCGATATGCATCGGCTGATTTGACTCTGGCGCTAAGTCAATAATCGCCAGGCGGTGATGGACCAATGCCAATTGTTCCTCGCCAGTATTCAAGTCCAAGAACTCGATGCCTTCGGCATCGGGACCGCGATGCCGCAATGCATTTGACATTCTGGCGGCCCGCTCTTGTGGGTTCTCGGCCCTTCGGCCGATCCACCCGGCAATTCCACACATTGTTTCCCCCTAGGCGCGCGTATTCCTCACTCCAGTACAACAAATGTATTAAACACTTCGTGGCTAACAGATCGAGCCGCGAGGGAAAAACTGCCACAGGCCGTTCTCGATCCAACCTGGCGTTGAGAGGATCGAAGTTGACGGCTGCTCATCCGCGACGAGAACTGACGGCAATTAGGGCAGGCCCAGTGCCTGCAGCATCTCCGGGTCGGGCACCGGGGGGCCATCGGGCCGGATGAGGCTCATCCCATAGCGATTGGAGAACTCCCAGACAGACCATGGGATCGCGAAGCGTTCGGCCTCTCGGCGCACCGCCTTGAGATAGCGCGAACGGTCGGCCTCGAAGGCGCCCATGCGGCCGTCCGCTGACATGAGAATAGCGCCGAATTCGCCCATGAAGAGCCGCCGGCTTGGAATGCCATGGCCTTCAGCCCAGTCGACGGCCTGACGAAAGCTCGTCTCGAGTTGGCTCTGCCCCCAGTTCTGCTCGAAATATTTCGCTACTGCTTCGCGCGCGGTGGCCATGTTCATCATCTGCTCGACCCTGCTCAAGCCGGCAGCTTCCATCCGCGCCCTAAGGGTTTCGGTCACCACTTCGGGTGTACTGCTGTCGGCAGGCCAGGGAAGTCCCGAAACAAAGCTGTTTGTGTCGTCGGGCCGCTGGTGGGTGAAGCTGTGCGGCTCATACATATGGAAGCTGTAATAGAGGTTTGGGTCATCGAAGCCGGGGCTGAGGTTGACCAGTCCGGCAATGCTGCCGCCGCAGGCGCCGGTCGCAACGATGGTGAGTTCGCTGCTGACCGCTCGAATGTCGTGGACGGTCCCCGCCATGATCCGCTGCCAGTCATCGCTGCCGCTTGGATCGCAAGGGTAATATGCTGGCTCGTTGTAAGGTTCGAGGGCGACTTTGTCGGTGCCTATCTTGACCAGCATGGCGGCGACCGCCACAACCATCTGGCGGTAGCCGGCAACGCCCTCGCTGTCGGCGCCGCCGTAGATCATCTCCATGCTGTAGTCCGGAACCTGAGTGACGCCATGCAGGTCGAAAACCACCTTGAGGCCGGTCGACGTGATCCGCTCGACGGCGGCGGCAAGTATGTCCAGCGCCTGCTGCCGCCTGCCGCCCTCGCTGGCAAGCAGAGGGCCGGGATCGACGCTCAGCCGGACGAAGTCGAAGCCCATCGATCGGATGTGGGCAAACACCTCCCCGGCCGGCCAATCGGTGAACGGCCTGCTTCCCGCAAGCCACTCCTTTTCGCTGCGATAGGGCGGCCAAACGTAGGTTCCGTCTTTCTCCACCGGCGACCAGTTGAGCCACTCATGCACGCCAACGCCGCGCTTGAGAGGGATGGGCGCTGCCTCGGCCGCCATAACCAAGGCGAGCACCCAGGCAACAACACACACCGCTTTTCTCATCGCTCTCTCCGCATGGTCGCCGGAGATATTAACCGCAACGAACGGGAAAGAAGATTGCCGGCGCGCAGCTTTTCGACGGCATGGTATACAAGGACCGAAACGTTGACGGGGCGTGCATGAGAATCGGCTGGTACATCAACCGATTGCGCAGCATGGGACCGGCCGAGGTGTTGCACCGGCTGAGCGAGCAACGTCGAAGGATCGCGTCGCGCCGCCGCGATGATGGGTGGGAGCGCTATCCATCGCCGCAGTTGCACCCGGTGCTGCCGGGATTTCGCCACGCTGTGCTGGCAGCGACCGACGCTCAACGGCAAGCCATAGCGGCGGCCGCGCAAGAGACGCTTCAGGGCCGGTTTTCGGCACTCGGGCGGACATGGCCAAAGCGCGAGCCCGATGTTTTGTTTCCTGCTGAGCTTTGGCGTCTTGATCCGGTGACCGGCAGGCTTTGGCCTGGCTCCGAGGCTCATACTTTCGACATCGATTTTCGCCATGGCGGCGACCTTGGCGATATAAAATATGTCTGGGAAATCAACCGGCTGCAGCAATTGCCGCCACTGGCTGCACACCTGCTCCTCAGCGAGGACAATCGGTCCCGGAGGGCCATTGAGGTGGCAATCGGCAGTTGGCATTCCGCCAATCCGCCGTTCCGAGGCATTGGCTGGGCGTCCGGCATCGAGGTAGCGCTGCGAGCCATCAGCCTGATCGTCACCCTGGACCTCGTTGGCGACCGGCTTGACCCGACGACCCTGCGGAAAGCCGGTGAGATACTCGCGGCAAGCGCCTATTGGCTGCCGCGGTTTCCATCGCGATATTCCTCCGCCAACAACCATCTCGTCGCAGAATTGGCTGGCGAATATCTGGTCGGCCTGGCGCTCGGGGCCGAATCCGAAATCGCCCGCGGCGCCCTCCTGAATGAGACGCACAAGCAGATACTTGCCGACGGCGCCGGTGCCGAGCAAACGCCGACCTACGCAGCCTTCAGCGCCGAACTCATCTTGCTGTGCGCCGCCGCGGCACGCCAGGCGGGAACGCCGTTTCCCCCCGCTGTCGAAGCGCGTCTGGGTGCCTTCGCCAATTTCGTCGGCTGGCTGCCACTGAAAGCCGCCCGCTTCGGCGACGACGATGAGGGCCGCGTGCTGAAGCTGGGGGACGAGCCGAACTATATCCGATCCGTCGCGGCCGCCATCCAAAGCTTACTGGGGACGCCGGGCAACGCGCCGGGGCCCGACGACTTTCGTTCGCTTTTCTTTGGTGCGCCGTCGGGCCCGGCACCGGCGGTGCATGGCTTGCAGACATTCGCGCGAGGTGGGCTCTCCGTCTGGCGCGGAGCAATGAATGGCCGCGATGTCGAACTGACGTTCGACCATGGGCCGCTCGGCTATCTCTCGATAGCGGCGCACGGCCATGCCGACGCGCTGTCGCTCACCCTGTGCATCGACGGTGAGCCGGTGCTGGTCGATCCAGGCACCTGGCTCTACGGTTCGGGAGGCGCATGGCGCGACTGGTTCCGCTCCACGCCGGCGCACAACACGCTGAACATCGAGGGTAAAAACCAAAGCACCATCGCTGGGAATTTCAACTGGTCGCACAAGGCAGTTGCGACGCTGGTGGACAGCGAGCCTGGAACGCACTGGAGGCTGTGTGGCCGGCACGACGGGTATAGAAGCCGCTTCGGCGTCATGCATCAGCGCACTTTGGCGCGCCAGGCCGATGGCATCCTCATCACCGACCAACTGCTCAGCGGCAAGCATCAGTCCGAGATCGTCTTCCAACTGGCCGCCGGCCTCCATACCGACCGGCATGAAAACACGGTCACGGTGTTGCGCGGCGACGAGGCGCTATTGGCCATCCGCTTTCCTGATGCCGCGCTCGATATCCGCGCCGGCGGTGACATGCCGGGGCAAGGCGGTTGGGTTTCACTGCGTTTTGGCACCAGGCAGCAAGCCGAACGCCTCGCCTGGCACGGTGAAGTGGGCGAAGCCGGAATCCATATCCATCTTGCCCCAATTCACCCGCCGCAACGGCAAAAACCGGCGCCAACGTAGAGTTGCCGGGCGAGTTCCAGCCGTATTCGACATTAATTACGTTTGGACATTTAGCGGTTTCGTTACCGTTGATCTGCTAGTCTCGCATCATCCAGCCTGCTTTGCCCGCTGCGCCCGCAACAGCCACTGGTTGCAGGCGGCGTAGCAGGTGTGGCGGGGATTTCGTGCTTTGCAATTCGCCCCAGGAGCCGCTGCAACGATGTTTTCCGAATTTGCCAGAGCGATTGTGGAAAAGCTTTCGAACGTCAATCTGACCACGCTCGGCCTGCTTCTCCTCACCGCACTGGGCAGCGCGGTGATCGCCTACTGGCGAACTGCCGAACATAAATCCCTCAGGGATTTTTTCGACTTCGCCTTCCCGGCGGAAGTCATCCTGCATCCGTCGGCGCGAGCCGACGCCCTGTTCTGGATCACGAAACGGGCGATGATGCCCTTCCTGCTCATTCCTGCCGGCGTCACCTTCGTCGTCGCGGTGGGCTACGGCACACGCGAGGCAATCGGCTGGCTCCTTAACACCCACGCGCCGCTTCTCGGCGGCCCGGCGGGACCGATGACGATCGTCATCTTCACCGCAACCATGCTGGTCGCCTATGATATTTCATACTACCTCTACCACGTCGCCCAGCACCGTTTCCCGTTCCTGTGGGAATTGCACAAGGTGCATCATTCGGCCGAGGTGATGGTGGGGATCACCAAGGACCGGGTTCATCCGCTGGACGATCTGATGAACCGTATGTGGGATGGCGTCATCCCGGGCATCTGCTTCGGCATCTGGAGCCTCATTGCACTCGATCCGGTAGAGGTCGCTATCTTCGGCATCAACGTCTACGTCATCCGCAACATCCTGATGATGGATTTTGTTCGCCATACGCATCTCAAGGTCTCGTTCGGCCCGTTGAACAACATCATCCTGTGTCCGCACTGGCACCAGGTTCATCACAGCATCGACCCACGTCATTATGACAAGAATTTCGGCCTGCTTTTTTCGTTCTGGGATCGGCTGTTCGGAACGCAATTTGTCCCGGAGCCTGATGAAGACCTGAAATTTGGCCTGATCGATCGCGATGTGCGCGATTATCAGTCGCTCTTTGGGCTCTACATCCTGCCGCTCAAGAAGATGACAAGGCATGTCATGCGACTGTTTCACAGGCGGCCCAATGTGGTCGCGCAGCCACAGGACAGTTCTCCTTCATGAACACCGTTGTTTCCATCGACGTCCTAGGCGCGGAGCGTCTGGAAATCGTCCGTTCGGCGGATCGCCTGGCGGCGGTCGAAGCCGCTTGGATGGACCTTTGGCATCGTACCGACGGGCTGATCTTTCAAAGCCATGCCTGGATTTCGGCATGGTGGAGTACCGTACAACGCCGTGACCAGCGCGCGTTGCGGATCGGCCTGGTGTGGAAGGGCGAGAAACTCGTTGCCGTCGTTCCGCTGGCGATCGGCAGGCGCAGGGGGCTGCGGTTTCTCGAATGGGCGGCCGGCAGCTATACCGACTATGGAGATATTCTCGTTGCCCCGGACTGCTCGTTGTCGGCGCTGCAGGAGCTATGGAGCCAACTCTGCGATGCCGGTGGCTTCGATCTTGCCCTGATCAATCGTCTCTCACCGGATGCGGCGGCCCGCAAAATTTTCACGCCGGGAGCTTCCAGCGGCATCAGGCTTCGTCCGTTTCACCGAACGGAAGTCAGCTATCGCGTTGCCGGACAATGGGAAAGCGGAGCGGCATGGTTCGCGGAACAGTCGAAAAAGACGCGCCAGAACTATCGGCGCGGCATCAAAGCGCTGGAAGAAACCGGAGAGGTGAGATTTCGCCTGCTTGCCCCCGACGAGCCGCTGCAACCGGTACTGGAGCGCCTCGCGGCCTTGAAGCGGAAATGGCTGACCGAGCGTATGCGAGAGTCCGACCTCTTCGAAGACGGCGTGCCGGTACTCGCCGCGCTCGTCGACGCGCTGGCGCGCGCCGGCGTGCTGCATATCTTCGTCCTGGAATGCAATGGCATAATGGTCGCGGTGTCGATCAACTTCGTCCAGCACGACGTGATGATGGCCTTCGTGACGACCTTCGATCCGGATTTCGGCCGGGCGTCGCCGGGTGTGATCCTGTTGATGGATTACGTACAGTGGTCGATCGATCACGGCCTGGGCATGGTCGATTTCCTCTGTGGCGCAGAGTCGTTCAAACACAAATTCTCAACGCAGGCGGTTACGCTGGAATCCGTCATCGGGACGCGCACGGCACAGGGCGCGCTTGCATCCCTTGCCGATCGTGTCCTTCAGACCGTCAGGCACATGCGCGAGCGTTCATTGGCACCACCAGAGGGGCGCGATATCCCCGCCCAAGCCGAAGCAGCCTTGGACTAGCGGGACGCTGGCAAAAAAGCTCAAATGAAGCGCGGTATCGGACCGTTTTGCGGCGTGGTGCGGTCGCCGAGGTCGAGGAAGATTTCGTCGATGTAGCACCATCCCCAGCCTTCCGGCGGATCGTAGCCTTCGATGACGGGATGGCCGGTTGCCTGAAAATGCTTGGTGGCATGACGGTTGGGCGAGTCGTCGCAGCAGCCGACATGGCCGCATGTGCGGCAGAGCCGCAGATGCACCCACTGCGAACCGCTCTTCAGGCATTCCTCGCAGCCGAGCGCGCTCGGCGTCACGTCGCGAATGTCCCCGGCATGCCTGCATTCGTCCGCCATCATGCGCTCCTGGCCAGTTGAGGCGCCACGGCGAGACTGCCGCCTTGCGCGAGATATGCATGCAGCGCCGCAACCACCTGGGCACCTTCACCGACGGCAGCGGCGACGCGCTTGATCGAGCCAGCGCGCACGTCGCCGATGGCGAACACGCCGCTGCGGTTCGTCTCCAGCGCACCCGCTTGGCCAATGTCCGGCCCAGTGCGCACGAAGCCCTTCGCGTCCAACGCCAAGCCGCATTGCGCCAGCCAATCGGTGTTCGGATCGGCGCCGATGAACAGGAAGAGATGGTGGATCGGACGTGCTGTCTCCGTGTCGGGGTTGCGCCAGCGTACATTGCCAAGATTGCCGTCGTCGCCTTCCAGGGCCGTGATCTGCGTCTCAGCCAGCACCTCGATGTTCGGCTGTGCCCTGACGCGCTCCACCAGATAGCGCGACATGCTCGCATCCAGGCTGCTGCCGCGCGCCAGCAGCCATACCTTCTTCACATGCGCCGCCAGATAAACAGCAGCCTGGCCAGCCGAATTGCCGGCACCGACCAGGGCTACCTCTTGCCCGGCGCAAAGCCGCGCTTCGATCGGCGAAGCCCAGTAGTGCACGGAGGTTCCCTCGAATTGCGCCAGGTTTGCCATATCAAGGCGGCGATAGCGCGCTCCACTGGCGATCACCACCGACCGCGCCTGCACGGTCTCCCCGCCGCCGACGGTGAGCGTGTAGTGGGCACCGGACGTGTCGCTTGTACTGCCCAGCCGCTTCGCCTCGTCCGGTATCACCATTTCGACGCCGAATTTCTGCGCCTGATTGTAAGCGCGCGCCATCAGCGCCATTCCCGAAATGCCGGTCGGGAAGCCGAGATAGTTCTCGATGCGCGAGGAGGCGCCCGCCTGTCCACCAAAGGCACGGCAATCGAGCACGATCGTCGACAGCCCTTCGGAAGCCGCATAGACGGCCGCCGCGAGGCCGGCTGGTCCGGCGCCGACAATGGCCACGTCGTACAGCTTGTCGGCGTCGATCGGCCTCACCAGGCCGATGCAGCGGGCGAGCTCGTTCTCTCCGGGATTGAGCAGCAGCTTGCCGTTCGGGCAGAGCACGATCGGCAAATGGTGGATATCGACATGGAAGCGTTCGATCAGCGTCTTGGCGCAGGGATCGGTAGCGGAATCGAGAACCCGATGCGGCTGACCGCTGCGGGCTAGGAAACCTTGCAGCCGCAATACGTCACCGCTGTCGACCGGTCCGACAATGATCGGTCCGGCTGTGCCGCTCTCGAGCAGGCCGACACGGCGCAGGATCAGCGCCCGCATGATGCGCTCGCCGAGGTTTGCTTCCTGTACCATCAGGTCCCGCAGCCTTTGCGAGGCGATGACGAGCGCCTCGACCGGCTCGACCGCCTCCACATCCACCAGTGAGGGCCGGGCTGAAAGCTGCGCCAGCTCGCCGACGAAATTGCCCGCACCGTGCGTGACGATCGTTTCGCGCCGGCCGAAGCTGCCGCCCTGGATTATATCCACTTTGCCGGACAGGACCACGATCAGACCGGGCGCCAGCTCACCGGCTTTGACGATCTGTTCGCCTGCAGCATAGGACACGGCTTCGCCGAAACGGCCCATGCGGTCCAGGTCAGGTTCAGCCAGCGCGGGAAACATCTGATCGCGACGGGCAATGGAGATCGGATTGGCAGATTGAGACATGGTTCGAGCCTATCGCCGCTGTCCGACAGATTGAAGCGGTTTTTTGCGGGTTGCGGGCCGTAGGAACCTAACCCGCCTGTCGGTAAACGCTGCGCCCCTTCGCTTCGCATTTCACTGACAGCGGGCCGTGCGCCGGTGCCGTCGCGAGGTGCCTCACATTCCGTTGCATCTCCCTGATTTGTTTGATTTGCGTATTCCGGCAAACCCGACGCATGCTGCTTCGGCCGGCGCCTGTCTAAGCCGGCCAGGCCCGGCGCGCCGTCCTGTGTCAAACTCTCGGCCGCCGGGCTTCTGAACAGGAGAAACGGCCTGCGTCCGCTAGGCGGCTACCTGAAGCACGATCTTGCCGCGCGTATGCTGCTTCTCGAGCCGTTCCTCGGCTTTGGCGACGTCCTCGAGAGGATAGATTGCCTGCACGAACGGCCTGACCTTCCCGGCGTCGATGAGGCGGCTGATTTCGGCAAGCTGTGCTGCGTTCGGCTTGGTCAGATAGGAGACGCCGCGAGCCCGATGCTGGCGGGCCTTTTCCGCCGACGGTTCGGAAAGCGTTGAGACGAGCGTGCCGCCGGGTTTGAGCACGTCCCACGAGCGGTCCTGTGTTTCACCTGCTACTAGGTCGAAGACGAGGTTGACGTCCTCGACAACCTCCTCGAAGCGCTGGTTCTTGTAGTCGACCGCCTGGTCGGCGCCAAGCGCGCGGACGAAATTGAAATCCTGCGCGGAAACGGTCGTCGCGACGAAGGCGCCCGCAACCTTTGCAAACTGCACCGCCAGATGACCGACGCCGCCGGCGCCACCATGGATGAGGACCCGCTGCCCGGATTTGAGGCCGCCCTGATCGAAAAGGCCTTGCCACGCGGTAAGGCCCGCAAGCGGCACGGCGGCGGCTTCGGCGTGGTTTAAGCGTTGCGGCTTCGCCGCCGCCTCCGTTGCCTTGACGACGACATATTCGGCGTTGCCGCCGCGGTCGTTGCCGAGCATGGCATATAGCGGATCGCCCTTCTTCAGCGTATGGGCCCGCGTGCCGCACAGTTCCACCACGCCGGATACGTCACGGCCGAGCGTGACGGGCAGATCCGCGCCCGAAGAGCCCTCGCGAACCTTGTAGTCGACGGGATTGACGCTTGCCGCGTAGACCTTGAGCGTGACCTCGTCGTCATGCGGCTGAGGCAACGGAACCGTGTCCAGCGAAAGAGCCTCCGGTCCACCAAAATCGTGGATACGGACGGCCTTCATGGTAATCATGGCTTGCTCCTCGTCGGTTTGCGGTCCAGTTCGCCTCTGAACAGTTTCACCTTCACCGGCAGGCTGGCGTCTATCCGGCCGGCGGTTCGGTCGTGGCAAGGCCGGTCGACGGTGCGCCGTCAGTGTATCGTTTGCGAATGCTCGCCGCCGGGTTGCGAGATGCCGCTTAGCGCTTCACCGGCTGTCGCCGTCTCGCTGTTGGTGGCGAGGTCGCCCAGCGAAACGATGCCGACCAGGCGCTTGTCCCGATTAAGCACCGGCAACCGGCGCACTTTCAGATCAGCCATGTTGCGCAGAACATCCTCCGCGTCTTCGTCGTCGAAGCAATACCTGACCTCGGTGCTCATCACTTCCCGTACCTTGGCGTCAGGTGTCTTGCCTTGGGCGACGCCGCGGATTGCGATGTCGCGATCGGTTATCATGCCGACGAGCCGGTCGTTCTCGCCCACCGGCATCGCGCCGGCGTCGAGGCGACCCATCATTTCTGCCGCATCACGTAGGGTTTGCTGCGGACTGGCGATCTCGACGTCCTTTGTCATGCAGTTGCCAACTTTCATTTTAACCTCCGTTGGTTGCAGGCCCTGCCGCCGAATTCCGTGATGGAAGGGTGAATGAGCGCCAGCGCAAAACGTTCCATGGCAAGACCCGTTTCGAGCGCTCCGCCAAATCACCCTTGCCATCCTCCACTCCGACCGCCCTTCAGGCGGTCGGCCCGGGAAAAGTCGGTTCCGAAGGAATTTCGGAAGGGGTGCCAGGAGGAATCCCGATTGGCTCCTGGTCCGGCATTGGAATTGGATCCGGCGAGGGTGGGGGTACGCCTGGAGGTTCTCCCGGCGGAGTCTCCGGCGGGGCAGGCGGCCGGGCCGGCTCGGGATTGGGATTGTCCGGCAGTGGATTCGGGTTGTTCGGATCGGGATTGTCCATCGATCACTCCCTGACATCTGTGGCCTGATCTCCGCTCAGAGTGGGTTGTCGCAGCGGCGATCAGGCTCTCTTGTCCTAAACCAAGGGGAAGCAAAAGCGTTCCCGATTCCGACGCCAAGCGCGGTGCGAATCTATCGGGCGGTTCCCAGGCTGGCATACATTCCGTTGGTGCGGAATTGCGTCGGGTTGATGCCGTAGAGGCGGCGGAAGACCTTCGAAAAATAATTGGCATCCTCGAAGCCGCACATGATGGCGACTTCCTTGACCGGCAGGAAATCGGCCTTCGTCAGCAACTTCGCCGCGCGCTGCAGTCGCTGCTGCAGCACGAATTCGGCGGGCGGAAGACCTTCACTCTCGGCGAAGCAGCGCGAGAAATGCGCGCGGCTCAGGCCGCTGATCTCGGCGAGATCGGCAACGCGGAGCGGCCTGTCGAGATTGGCCTTGATGTGATCGATGACCGGTTGCATGGCGCTCTTGTCGTCGGTGACGGCATGCGAGCCGAAGACATCGTCGTAGAGCGCCATGGCGGCTTCATAGGCGACAGCCGAGGCGGCTCCGGGCGAGACCGCGCCTGTGATCAGGCGTACGCTGCAATCCGCGAGATGATCGATCGTCGAGGGCTTCAGCCGAAGCACCGGACCGACGGCGGCAAGGATCGACTTGTGAATGCGCAGTGCCTCCTCGCCGTTCATCGATATCCAGAAGAATTCCCAGCGTTCGCCCCTGGCCAGCCAGTAACGGTGGTTGTGCGGCACGAGAACCAGCAACGTATCGCCCCTTTGCAGACGGTAGTTCCGGTTCTCGTAGCGCAATCGGCCGATGCCGCTGATCGTGTGCTGGAGCACGGTAAACGGCGTCTGGCCGCGCCTGCGCCCATCCCAGTCGTAGACCTCGTTCTCGCGCACTTCATAGCCCGTGCTTGTCGGCATGGTGTGCAGGCGCTGGCGGCCGCGCGGCAGCGATACCGTCCTGCCCGCCGGCCCGGCGTCGATCAAGTTCCGCAGCACAAAATTACCCCTAAAAGCATAATCCTTCTCTGGTCGCGTGCTGAATTAGGCGCATAATCCCTCGAGAAAAGCAAAAGAAACCGCGGTCAAAGAGCGGACGGGAGGAAGCGCCGGAGTCCAGCCTGCACGCCATGGCAGGCGGGCCAGGCCTGTTTTCGCCGCCTTTGCCCTAACATTCGATCAGGTCGAGGTGAGACTGATGAGTTTCAAGATCGCTATCATCGGTGCGGGAAGCGTCGGCTTCACCAAGAAGCTCTTCACCGACATTTTGTGCGTTCCTGAATTCAGGGATGTCGAATTCGCGCTGACCGATCTCAGCGAGCGCAATCTCCAGATGATCAAGTCGATCCTCGACAGGGTCGTCGAATTTAACAGGCTGCCGACCAAGGTTACAGCAACGACCGACCGCCGTGCTGCCCTCGAGGGTGCCCGCTACGTCATCAGCTGCGTTCGCGTCGGCGGTCTCGAAGCCTATGCCGACGACATCCGCATTCCGCTGAAGTATGGCATCGACCAATGCGTCGGCGACACGATTTGCGCCGGCGGCATCCTCTACGGCCAGCGCAACATTCCGGTGATCCTCGATTTCTGCAAGGATATCCTCGAAGTCGCCGAGCCTGGGGCGAAATTCCTGAACTATGCCAACCCGATGGCCATGAACACCTGGGCGGCGATCGAATATGGCAAGGTCGATACCGTCGGCCTCTGCCACGGCGTCCAGCACGGCGCCGACCAGATCGCCGAAGTGCTCGGCGCCAAGTCGCGCACCGAACTCGATTACATCTGCTCCGGCATCAATCACCAGACCTGGTTCATCGACCTGCGTCTCAACGGCCGCAAGATCGGTAAGGACGAGCTGGTTGCCGCCTTCGAGGCGCATCCGGTCTATTCGCAACAGGAAAAGCTGCGCATCGACGTCCTGAAGCGGTTCGGCGTCTATTCGACCGAAAGCAACGGCCATCTTTCCGAATACCTGCCCTGGTACCGCAAGCGGCCGGACGAAATCACCCGCTGGATCGACATGTCCGACTGGATCCACGGCGAGACCGGCGGCTACCTTCGTTATTCGACCGAAACGCGCAACTGGTTCGAAACCGAATTCCCGCAATTTCTGGAATCCGCCGCGAGGCCGATCGATCCTGCCAAGCGCTCCAACGAGCATGCCAGCCATATTCTCGAGGCGCTGGAGACGAACCGCGTTTATCGCGGTCATTTCAACGTCAAGAACAATGGCATCATCGCCAACCTGCCGCAGGATGCGATCGTCGAGTCGCCCGGCTTCGTCGATCGCTTCGGTATCAACATGGTGGCCGGCATCACGCTGCCGGAGGGCTGCGCCGCCACTTGCATTTCCTCGATCAACGTCCAGCGCATGTCGGTTCATGCGGCAATCTCCGGCGATATCGACCTGCTGAAGCTCGCGGTCCTGCACGACCCACTGGTCGGCGCGGTTTCGACCCCGGAAGAGGTTTGGCAAATGGTGGACGAGATGGTCGTCGCCCAGGCCCGCTGGCTGCCGCAATATGCCGATGCGGTGCCGGCCGCGAAGGAACGGCTTTCGAAATCCAGGGTCAAGACCCGAGAATGGGCCGGTGCGGCACGGCGCGACGTCCGTTCGATCGAGGAATTGCGTGCGGAAAAAACGGCTCTCAAGCAGGCCGTCTGAATTTCATCGGGACGGATTGCGGTAAAGTTTCGGAGGGATTTTCGGCGCCGCACCGTCTGCATAGCGTTCGAGGAGAAATGGAGCGGCGTCAACGCGCTCCTGAACAACAGGGAGGAGAGACGATGAGGAATTTTCGAAACATTGGCATTATCGCAGGGCTGGCGCTTGGCGTCTCGGCCTCGGCGCTGAGCGCATATGCATCCGAGCCGACCGTGCCGCCGGTGCCCGCGCAATTTCCCGCCGAGGGAAAGATCAAATATGTCGCGCGCGACTCCATCCTGGAGTTCAAGGCACTTCCAGAATACCACGAACCCGATTGGGTCACCGACAAATACGTCAAGCCAGGCAAGCTGCCGCCGGTCAAGGACCGGCTCCCGAAGGAGCCGCTGGTCTTCAAGACCGGCAACATGCCGGACGGCGTCGGCGTCTACGGTGACACGATGCGCCATGTCATCGGCGGCCGGCCGGAGGGCTGGAACTACGGCGCGGGGCAGACGCAAGGCTGGGGCGGCATCGACATCGGCCTCTCCGAATGCCTTACGCGAACGGCCCCGCTTTTCCAGGTCGAAGCCAAGGACACCGAGCCGCTGCCGAACCTCGCCAGGGGCTGGGACTGGTCGAAGGACGGCCACACGCTGACGATGCATCTGGTCGAGGGCGCGAAATGGTCGGACGGCGTTCCGTTCAACGCCGACGATGTGATGTTCTACTGGGACGACGAGGTGATCGACCCCAATGTCTCGCCGCTGAACGGCGCCACGCAGGAGACCTTCGGCGTCGGCACGACGCTGAAGAAAATCGACGACTACACCGTCGAGTGGACCTTCAAGGACGCCTTTCCGAAGCAACACCTCTACGCCATGGCTTACGGCAAGTTCTGCCCCGGACCGTCGCACATCCTCAAGCCGCAGCATCCGAAATACTCGAAGAACACTTACGAGCAGTTCAAGAACGCGTTCCCGCCGGAATATATGAACATGCCCGTGATGGGTGCCTGGGTGCCGGTGGCATACCGCCCCGACGACATCATCGTCATGCGCCGTAATCCGTACTATTGGAAGGTCGACGAGAAGGGCAACCAACTGCCGTATCTCAATGAACTGCACTACAAATTATCGACCTGGGCCGACCGCGACGTTCAGGCGGTGTCGGGGGCGGCCGACATCTCCAATCTGGAGCAGCCGGAGAATTTCGTCGCCTCGCTGAAGCGGGCGGCGCAAAAGGACGCGCCGGCCCGGCTTGCCTTCGGTCCGCGGCTGATCGGCTATAATCTGCGGATGAACTTCTCCGCCAACGGCTGGGGCAATCCCGACGAGCGTGGGCAGGCGGTTCGCGAGCTGAACCGCAACGAGGATTTCCGCAAGGGCGTTACCATGGCGCTCGACCGCAAGGCGCTCGGCGACTCGCTGGTCAAGGGTCCGTTCACCGCCATCTATCCGGGCGGCTTCTCCTCGGGTACGAGCTTCTACGACCGGAAGTCGACGGTCTACTACCCCTTCGATCTCGAAGGCGCCAAGGCGGAACTCGCCAAGGCAGGCCTGAAGGACAGCGACGGCGACGGCTTCGTCAATTTTCCTGCCGGCACCGCCGGCGGAAAGAATGTCGAGATCGTGATGCTCGTCAACAATGACTACACCACCGACAAGAGCCTCGCGGAGGGCGTCGTCGGCCAGATGGAGAGGCTAGGTCTTCGCGTTGTCCTGAACGGGTTGAACGGCGTCCAGCGCGACGCGTCCATGTATTCTGGCCGTTTCGATTGGATGGTCAGGCGCAATGATGAGGAGCTCACCTCGGTCGTACAGAACACCGAGCAACTGGCGCCGATCGGCCCACGCACAAGCTGGAACCATCGCGCTCCGGAAAACGGCCAGGTCGATCTGATGCCGTTCGAGAAGGACCTCGTCGACATCGTCAACAAGTTCGTCTCGGCGCAGGACAACGACGAGCGCGCCAGCCTGATGAAGCAGTTCCAGAAGATCTCGACGCAACACGTCTATACCGTCGGGTTGACCGAATATCCCGGCGCGCTGATCATCAACAACCGCTTCTCCAATATCCCGCAGGGAACGCCGATCTTCATGTTCAACTGGGCCGAAGATTCGATCATTCGTGAAAGGGTCTGGGTCGCTGTCGACAAGCAGCAGAAATATGAACTGTTCCCCGAACAGCTTCCCGGAAAGCCCGGCGACAAGGGTCCGACGAACTGAGTTTCCTCCCCTGACTTGAAAATTCCCGGCCGCGCTGCTGGCGCGGCCGGGACAAAGCCAGCGGCAAGGGGATAATTGAAACCGAGCGAGGAGAGAAACGGCCGATGCTGCGATTTCTGCTTATGCGCATAGCATCCGCATTACCGGTTCTCGCCATTTTGAGCGTGGTTACCTTCGCGATCATCCAGGCCCCGCCGGGCAACTATGCCGACTACATCCGCTTGCAGCTCATCAACCAGGGTGGAGCCTCCTTTGCCGAGGCCGATGCGCAGGCGAAGGCTTATAGCGTGGAGCATGGCCTCGATAAGCCGGTTCCGCTCCAATACCTGAACTGGATCGCCGGCATCGTCACCCGCGGCGACTTCGGCTACAGCCTGTATTACAACAAGCCCGTCGCCGACGTGGTGGGCGAGCGGCTGCCGCGCACGCTGCTGCTTGCGCTTGTCTGCCATCTCTTGGCTTCGGTGCTGGGCATCGGCTTTGGCATCTGGGCGGCGACCAGACAGTACAGCTGGATCGACAGTACGCTGTCAGCGATTTCCTTCCTCGGCATGACGGTGCCGCGCTTCCTGATGGCGCTGATCATCGTCTACCTGCTGGTCTTCCAGTTCAATGTGTCCGAGATCGGCAGCTTCTTTTCGCCGCAATTTGGCGGGGCGCCGTGGTCCTGGGCGAAGTTCGTCGATCTCGTCCGGCATGTCTGGCCGGTTGTCGCCATCGCCACCTTTGGCGGGCTCGCCTACAACATGCGGGTGATGCGCGGCAATTTGCTCGACACGCTGAACGCGCAATATGTCGAAACCGCTCGCGCCAAGGGTCTCAGCGGTGGTGCGGTCGTGATGCGCCATGCGGTGCCCAATGCGCTGCATCCGCTGGTCATGTATCAGGGCGTGGTGCTGCCCTATATGCTGACCGGCGAGATCGAGACTGCGATCATCTTTGCCCTGCCGACCGTCGGCCCGGCGATCGTCGGTTCGATGGCGGTTGGCGACGTCTATGTCACGGCGACCTTCATGATGGTGCTGTCGGCGACGCTGATCGTCGGCAACATCATCGCCGACATGCTGCTCGTCATGCTCGATCCGCGTGTGCGCCAATATGCAGGGTCCTGAGATGCTTGTGTTCGAGCCCTCGCTGCCGCCACTTGCCGAGGAGCCGGCCAAGATCAAGCCGCGCGGCAATGAGAGCTACATCGCACTCGTCTGGCGCCGCCTGAAACGGTCCTGGACCGGCATGGCCGGGCTCATCCTGGTCGCGTTTCTGGTGCTGCTGGCGGTGTTTGCCGACTTCTTCGCACCGATGGATCCCAAGGTGACCGATGTCGGCTTCGCCCCGCCGCAGATGATGAGCTTCCATGACAAGGACGGCAACTTCGTGTTCCAGCCACGCGTCTATGCCCTGGCGGATTCGGAAGACCTCGACCCGGTTACCTTCCAACCCGTCGTCGGGCCGGACTACGACCATCCGCGGCTGCTCGGCTTCTTCGTCAAGGGAGCGGAGTACAGACTGCTCGGCCTGCTTCCCGCGAACCGGCACTTCTTCGGCTCGGCCGACGGCCAGCCGGTGCACTTCCTTGGCACCGACAAATTCGGCCGCGATGTGCTGGCTCGTGCGATTTATGGTTCGCGCATCTCGTTGATGATCGCATTGACCGTGGTTTTCATCGTCACCGTGATCGGCACGACGGTCGGCATGGTGTCGGGTTATTTCGGCGGCACATTCGATGTCTGGGTCCAGCGCTTCGTCGAACTGGTGCTCGCATTTCCGCAATTGCCGCTTTATCTGGCGCTAACGTCGCTGGTTCCGGTGACGGCGCCGACAAATGTCTTCCTGGCCTTCGTGATCGTCGTCATGTCGGCGCTTGGCTGGGCGCAGATGTCGCGCGAGGTGCGCGGCAAGACCCTGGCGCTGGCGCGAATCGACTACGTCCGTGCGGCGATGGCGGTCGGCGCCACGGATGGCCGCATCATCATGCAGCACATTTTCCCAAACGTGATGAGCCACGTGATCGTTGCCGTCACATTGGCGATCCCCAGTGTCGTCCTGCTCGAATCCTTCCTCGGTTTTCTCGGCTTCGCGGTGAAGCCGCCACTGATCTCCTGGGGGCTGATGCTGCAAGACACCGCCACCTATTCGGTCATTGGCACCTATCCCTGGATCCTCTCGCCGGTCGGCTTCGTGCTTGTCACCGTCTTCGCGTTCAACGCGCTTGGCGACGGACTGCGCGATGCAGTCGATCCTTATTGACGTGACATGATGCAACACGCGCTCGTCAAATCTTTCGCACCGCCTGTCCGGCTCGACCATGATGGACGTTCGGAAAACCCGGTCATCGATGCCCGCAACATCGCCGTCGATTTCAAGGTCGAGCACGGCATGGTGGAAGCGGTCAAGGACATCTCCTTCCAGCTCTATCGCGGCGAGACGATCGCCATTGTCGGCGAGTCCGGATCGGGCAAGTCGGTGACGGCGCGCACCGTCATGGGACTGTTGTCGAAGCGTGCGGTCGTGTCGCCGAAATCGACCGTCGAATACAATGGGGCGAACATCCTGAAATTTTCCGAGCGTGCCCGGCGCAAACTGCGCGGCGACCGCATCTCGATGATCTTCCAGGAACCGATGAGTTCGCTCAACCCGATCTACACGATCGGCAGCCAGATCGTCGAGGCGATACGGGTGCATCGCAAGATGAGCCGCAGGCAGGCCGAGGCAAGGGCGCTCGAGCTGCTGCAGCAGGTGCAAATTCCTGAGCCCCAGGCGCGGCTGAAGCAGTATCCGCACCAGCTTTCCGGCGGTCAGCGCCAGCGTGTGATGATCGCCATGGCGCTGGCCAACGATCCGGACGTGCTGATCGCCGATGAGCCGACGACGGCGCTCGACGTGACGGTTCAGGCGCAAATCCTCAATCTCATCCGCAACCTGCAGAAGAAACTGCGCATGGCGGTGATCCTGATCACGCACGACCTGACCGTGGTGCGGCAGTTCTCCGACTATGTCTACGTCATGCAGCATGGGGAGATGCGCGAGCACAATGTGACGGAGAAGCTGTTCGCCAATCCGCAGCATCCCTACACATGCCACCTGCTTGCCTCCGAGCCGCGCGGCCAGGCAAATCCGTTGCCGGAAGGCGCCGACGTCATTCTTGAGGCCAAGGGTGTGCGCGTCTCCTTCATGCTGCGGCACGGCACGTTCATGAAGCCGGATCTGCGCGAACTTGTCGCCGTCGACAGCCTCAGCCTGACCCTCCGGCGGCACGAGACGCTGGGCCTCGTCGGCGAATCCGGATCGGGCAAGACCACGTTCGGCGAGGCGTTGCTCAGGCTCAACACCACGGACAGCGGCGAGATCTATTTCGATGGCCAGCCGATCCATGGCTGTTCGCGGGCGCAGATGCGGCCGCTGCGGTCGCGCATGCAGGTCGTCTTCCAGGACCCGTTCTCGTCGCTCAACCCGCGCATGACGATCGGCCAGATCATCGAGGAAGGGCTTGTCGTCAACCGCATCGGCGCCACGAGGAACGATCGGATCGAGCGGGTGCGCGAGGCACTGATCAGCGCCGGCATGCCGGGCGATATCCTGTCGCGCTTCCCGCACGAGTTTTCCGGCGGCCAGCGCCAGCGTATTGCGATTGCCCGCGCCGTCGCGCTCGAACCGGAATTCATCGTACTCGACGAGCCGACATCGGCGCTGGATCTCTCGGTCCAGGCGCAGATCATCGAACTGCTGCGCAAGCTGCAGCGCGAACGGGGCCTGAGCTACATCTTCATCTCGCACGATCTCAAAGTCGTGCGGGCGCTGTGCCATCGCGTCATCGTCATGCAGCACGGCCGGATCGTCGAAGAGGGGCCTGTCGACGAAGTCCTGTCCCATCCCAAAACCGCTTACACCGAACGGCTGGTCAAAGCCGCTTTCGAGGTAGCCTGATTGTTATGCCGGAGGTTATTGTGGCAAGAAATCCCAAGGTCGCTTTCATCGGAGCTGGCTCGACGGTGTTCATGAGGAACATCGTTGGTGACATATTGCAGCGTCCGGCTTTATCCGGCGCGACGATCGCACTGATGGACATCAATCCGCAAAGACTTGAAGAAAGTGCAATCGTCGTTGGCAAGTTGATCTCGACGCTTGGCGTAAAGGCCAAAGCCGAAACCTATTCGGACCAGCGCAAGGCGCTGGCGGGCGCCGATTTCGTCGTCGTCGCCTTCCAGATCGGCGGCTACGAGCCCTGCACGGTCACCGACTTCGAAGTTCCGAAGAAATACGGGCTGCGCCAGACCATCGCCGATACGCTCGGCGTCGGCGGCATCATGCGAGGCTTGAGAACCGTGCCGCATCTGTGGAAGATCTGCGAAGACATGCTCGCGGTCTGCCCGCAGGCTATCATGCTGCAATATGTCAACCCGATGGCGATCAACACCTGGGCGATCGCGGAGAAATACCCCGACATCAAGCAGGTCGGCCTCTGCCATTCGGTGCAAGGCACGGCAATGGAGCTGGCGCATGATCTCGACATTCCCTACGAGGAGATTCGCTATCGCTCGGCCGGCATCAATCACATGGCCTTCTACCTGAAGTTCGAGCATCGCCAGCCGGACGGCTCCTATCGCAACCTCTATCCGGATCTGCTGCGCGCCTATAGCGAAGGGCGGGCGCCGAAGCCGGGGTGGAACCCGCGCTGCCCGAACAAGGTGCGCTACGAGATGCTGAAGCGCCTCGGTTACTTCGTCACTGAAAGCTCCGAACATTTCGCGGAATACACGCCCTATTTCATCAAGGACGGGCGCGAAGATCTGATCGAGAAATTCGGTATCCCGCTCGACGAGTATCCGAAGCGCTGCATCGAGCAGATCGAACGCTGGAAGGGGCAAGCGGAAGCCTATCGCTCGGCTGACAAGATCGAAGTGGAGCAGTCGAAGGAATATGCGTCCTCGATCATGAATTCGGTCTGGACCGGCGAGCCGTCGGTGATCTACGGCAATGTCCGCAACAATGGCTGCATCACGTCATTGCCATATAATTGCGCGGCCGAGGTGCCGTGCCTCGTCGACGCCTCCGGCATTCAACCCACCTTCATCGGCGACCTGCCGGTGCAGCTTACTGCGCTAATCCGCACCAATATCAACGTCCAGGAGCTGACGGTCCAGGCGCTGATGACCGAGAACCGCGAGCACATCTATCACGCGGCGATGATGGACCCGCACACGGCGGCTGAGCTCGACCTCGACCAGATATGGTCGCTGGTCGATGATTTGCTGGTTGCGCATGGCGATTGGCTGCCGGCCTGGGCGCGCGGAGCGCGCAGCGTTCGGGCGGCCTGAGGCGCAGGGCTGTCTATTTCACTCGCCTATGCCGACCATAAAGCCCGCTTTGAAAGCGGCGCGGCGTTGCCGGCCGATGTCTCGAAATCGAAGAGCTTCTGCGTCACCAGTGCAGCCGCCCCTCTTGCCCAGGAATTGTCCTCCCAGTCCAGCAGCATTGGCGGTGCTTGTCGAAAGGTGTTTTGCCCGAGCATCACCCGCATCGGGCCAAACAGCGCGTCGCCAAACGATACCGCTTCACCGCCGACAACAATGACCTCCGGGTCGGTGATGTTGACAAGATTGGCGAGATGCCGGCCGATGCCACGTCCGGCTTCTTCGAGAATGGCGACGGCTCGCGGTTCGCGGTCTGCCAAGGCTTCCATAAGGGTCGCTTTGCAATCCGCTTCGTCGTGCCCGGTGGCTTCGCGCCATGTGCGCAGGATCGCCGGCTCGGCGTAATAGGCCATCAGGCAGCCGCGTTTTCCGCACTCGCAAAGGCGGCCGTTCTCCTCATAGGAGGTGTGACCGAATTTGCCGGCAGCACCGTTCGCACCGCGATAGAGTTTGCCTTCGAAGACGAGCGCACAGCCGATCCCGACGCCGATCGCCAGCACCGCCATATTGCGGTGCTGGCGTCCGAGGCCGAAGAGTTGCTGGGCAATGGCGTAGGCATTGGTGTCGTCCTCAAGCCACACGGGGACGTCCACCCGTTCGGCCAGCATCGGGCCAAGGGGAACGTTGTCCCAGTTATAGCGATTGCTGCGGATACACACGGCCTTCTGGTTGTCTATAACGCCAGGCATTGAAACGCCGATCCCGGCAAGCTTGGCGCCGGGCCGATCGACAATCGCAATCAGCTCCGGCACCGCCTTGGCCAACGCCTTTGTAATACGGTCGGGATCGCTGTCCGAGAGCTTGACGCGCATGGAACCCAGCGGATTGGTCGCAAGATCGGTGACCACGCATTCGACCGACCCGACCATCAGCTTGAAACCTATGGCGAGGCCGTTTGCGTAGTTGATATCCACCGGGATAGGGCGGCGCCCGGCCGAGCCCACGACTGTCTTGCCCTCGATCAGCAGGCCATCCTCGATGAGGTCCGCCACGACGAAGGTGACGGCCGCCGGACTGAGGCCGGTAACGGACGCTATGTCGGCCCGGCTGCGCGGACCCTCCTGCCGCAAGAGATTGAGGATCAGTCTCCGGTTCATCGCCCGGGTCGTGCTCGGGTCACCCTTGAGCTTCACGGATTATTCCTTAATTTTGTAAATTAATTATTGCCTCTCGATCAAACATATGCGTAAGTTTGCCCAACTGTTCAACACCCGAACCGGGGTTAACGAAAATAATCCGGTTCATACCGGCAGCCACCGCGCTCTGAAGGAGCGGGCAAGCATGTTGTCTTGCCCGGGAGATGCGTTGTCGGGTTCGCACAGCGCCGGTGAGGGGGACGACCGCGTCGGCCGCGATGCCGGGCAGAATTAACACCAAGGGAGGAGTGACAATGACGTTCAAGTGGATCGAAAAGCCGTCGACGCGGCGCAATTTCCTTAAGGGAGCCGGTGGCGTTTCCGCCGCGGTGCTCACGGGCTTTCCAATGCCGGCACTCAGCCAGTCGAGCGAAGTCACCATCATTTCAGATGAAAACAATGCCGATGCCCTGCAGATTTTGCGGCGCATCGCGGCCGATTTCGAGAAGCAGTCAGGCACCAAAGTTGTGATCAACAACATGGATCACGAGGCCCACAAGACCGCGATCCGCAACTACCTTGTGGCCGGCGCGCCGGATGTCTGCTTCTGGTTCTCCGGAAACCGCATGCGTGCCTTCGTCAACCGCGGCCTGTTCGACGACATTTCGGATCTGTTCGAGAAGGAAAAATACAAGGACGTGCTGGGTGCTACGACCGGTGCCGTCACGGTCGACGGCAAGCAGTATGGACTGCCGACCGGCGGCACGATGTGGGGCATGTTCTATCGCAAGGACGTCTTTGCCGAGCACGGACTTACGGTACCGGCGACCTGGGACGAATTCCTCGCTTACGGCCAGAAATCCAAGGCCGCCGGCCTAATCCCCGTCAGCATCGGCACCAAGGAACTCTGGCCGGCGGCCGGATGGTTCGATCAGATGAACCTGCGCATCAATGGTCTCGACAAGCACTTCGCCTTGATGAACGGCAAGATGGCCTATACCGACCCGGCGCTGAAGCCTATTTTCGACCACTGGGAGGAGCTGATCAGGCAGGGTTTCTTCACGCCGGATCAAACCTCGTTCGGCTGGCAGGAGGCCGGCGCCTTCCTCGCCCAGAAGAAGGCCGGCATGATGAACCTCGGTGCCTTCGTGAAGGCTACTTTCCCTGAGCAGGATCTCGAGCAGCTGACATTCGCGCCTTTCCCGAAGATTGACGCCGCCCTCGACCGCTACGAAGAATTCTCGGTCAATTCGGTCCACATCCCGGCCAACGCCAAGAACAAGGCGGGTGCCCGCGAGTTCCTCGCCTTCTTTTACCAGCCGGAAAATTTCGGCCCCTATCTGGAACCTGGCGGCAACGTTCCGCCGCGCAACGACCTTCCAGCCAGCAAGGACCCGCTGGTCAACGCGGCTGTGGAAAGCCTCAAGACGGTGGCCGGCACGTCGCAATATTACGACCGCGACACCGATCCCGACATGGCCCAGGCGGGTCTGGTCGGTTTCCAGGAATTCATGGCCAAGCCGGAGCGCCGGGATGCCATTCTTCAGCGACTCGAGGGAACCCGTCGCCGGATCTTCAAGATCTAGCGCCTCCCAGCCGAGGGGAGCGGGGTCTTGCCCGCTCCCCGATGCGTTCCGGTGAATGAGGTCTCCCAAAATGACGAAGCTTTGGCGCCGCCATCGCTGGTGGCTGACACCGACACTTCTGATCCTGCCCGCTGCTGTGCTGTTTTCCGTCGTCATTCTGGCCTCTGCGGTCGAGAGCCTATGGATCAGCCTGCACGAATGGGACGGCTTCAGCCCGATGGTCTGGATCGGCCTTGGCAACTACCGCGAATTGTTCGCCGACCCGCAGTTCTATGTTTCGCTGAAGAACAATCTGATCTGGCTGGTGATGTTCATGCTGGCGCCGCCGCTCGGCCTCGCCATCGCGCTGCTCGTCAGCCAGAAAATCCGCGGCATGCGCCTGCTCAAGTCGCTGTTCTTCATTCCGCTGGTGCTGGCTTCGGTTGCCGTCGGCGTTGTCTTCACCTGGGTCTATACGCCGGAATTCGGACTTCTCGCCCTGATCTTCCGCACCTTCGGCGCGACCGCCCCGGCAGTGCTGTCGGATGAAAACTTCGTCACCTTCGCCGTCGTGATCGCAGCGTTGTGGCCGCAGATCGCCTTCTGCATGGTGCTCTATCTCGCCGGCCTCAACAATCTCAGCGAGGACCTGATCGGCGCCGGGCGGGTCGACGGCGCCAGGGGCTGGAACATGCTGCGCCACATCGTGTTGCCGCAGCTGACACAGGTCACCTTTATCGCCATCGCTGTCACCGTCGTCGGCGCACTGCGTTCCTTCGACATGGTCTCGGTGATGACCAGCGGCGGCCCCTTCGGTTCGTCCGAGGTGCTTGCCTATCAGATGTTCGAGCAGTCCATCTTTTCCTACCGCTTCGGCTATGGCGCGGCCATTGCCTCGGTGCTGTTCGTGATCATGGCGGTCTTCATCGCCTGGTACCTGACGCGGATGATCCGCGCCGATGAAAGGGGCGGCTGATGTTTCCCCGCCCGATTCCCGAAACTGCTATTTGGCAGCGTCGCCTCTATGTCGTGCTGGTGGTCGGCATCCTGATTGTCTGGCTGGCGCCGCTCTTTGCCATCATTCTTACCTCGTTCCGCTCTACGCAGGATGTCATGGGCGGCAATCTGTGGGGCTGGCCGACCCAATTCGGCCTGGTCGACAACTACACGGCAGTCTTCACCCAGACGCCGATGGCCCGCTACTTCCTCAACAGCCTGACGATCACCATCCCCTCGGTGATCGGCGTTCTCATCTTGAGCACGCTCGCCGGGTTCGTGCTCGCCCGTTACCGATTTCGCGGCAACATGCTCGTCTTCGCCCTGTTCGTCGGCGGAAACTTCCTGCCGCACCAGATCATGATGATCCCGGTCCGCGATCTCATGGTGCGGCTCAACCTCTACGACACGATGTCGGCCCTGATCATCTTCCACATCGCCTTCCAGACCGGGTTTGCAACACTGTTCATGCGCAACTTCATCGCCGCCTTGCCGGGAGAGCTGTTTCAGGCAGCCAGGGCCGAGGGCGCGACACCGTTTCAGACATTGGTACACGTCGTCGTCCCACTGGTACGGCCGGCTCTCGCGGCGCTTGCCATCCTGCTCTTCACCTTCATCTGGAACGATTATTTCTGGGCGGTCGTGCTCACCATCAGCGATACCGTAAAACCGGTCACCGCCGGCCTTGCCAATCTGCGCGGCGAATGGGTCTCGGCCTGGAACTTGATCTCGGCTGGAACCATCGTCGTGGCTTTGCCACCAGTCGCCATGTTCTTCCTTATGCAGAAGCACTTCATCACCGGCCTCACCATGGGAGCGGTCAAGGGATGAACGACCATGGCTTCAAGGCGTCGCCCATCCGATTCGAAACCGATTTTGCAAGCAGGGCTCCATGACCAGTCTTGAACTCCGGCAGATACAAAAGAATTATGGCACCTATCATGCACTGCGCGGCATTGATCTCAGCGTCGAACAGGGCGAGTTCATTGTCACCGTCGGGCCGTCCGGTTGTGGCAAGTCAACGCTGTTGAAGATCATTGCCGGGCTTGAAACCGTTTCGACCGGTGAAATTCTCATCAACAACCGTGATGTCACCACCACCGAGCCGGGTGAGCGCGGCATTGCCATGGTTTTTCAGTCTTATGCGCTTTACCCGCATATGACCGTCGCCGAGAACATGGGTTTCGGCCTGCGCATGGCGCATCGCCCCAAGGCCGAGATCGATTCCGCCGTGCTGCGAGCCGCCAAGATCCTTCGCATTACCGACCAGCTCGACAAGCGGCCGAAACAGCTTTCCGGCGGCCAGCGTCAGCGTGTGGCGATTGGCCGTGCCATAACCCGCTCGCCCGACGTGTTCCTGTTCGACGAACCGCTATCCAACCTTGACGCAGCGCTGCGCACGCAGATGCGCGTCGAGCTTTCCGATCTGCACGCCAGGCTCGGCGCCACCATGGTCTATGTCACGCACGACCAGACCGAGGCGATGACAATGGCGAGCCGTATCGTCGTGCTCAATCGCGGCTCGGTCGAGCAGGTGGGCGCTCCGCTCGAACTCTACCGCAATCCGGCCAATCTCTTCGTCGCGGGCTTCCTCGGCGCACCCCGAATGAATTTTTTCGAAGTGACCGTCGCCGCTGTCTCCGGCGGCGCCGCCACGCTGTCGACCGCCGGTCTTTCTCCTTTGGCTGTCGAACTGACGGAAGCGGCATCCGTACAGGTCGGCGATAGGGTGACAATGGGGATTCGGCCGGAGAGCATCAGCCTGGCCGCGGAAGGGACAGCGAGTTTTGCAGGACGGGTGCGGCTGGTCGAGCATCTCGGCCGCGAGACCATCCTCTATGCCGACGCCGGCCCGCTGCAATGCGTCAGTTCTGAAAGCGGCAGCGGCAACGTCACCGTCCAGATCGGCCATGCGAGCGCTGTCTCTGCCGACGCGACCGTCGGCTTAAAGGTCGAGCCGCGTGACGTCTATCTCTTTTCCTCTGTCGATGAGCGGACCATCAGTGCCCGTAAACCCACCATCACCGACTGACCTGCAGGAGTATCCTTCGTGAACAAGACTTCAAACGGCCGCGCCCTGTCGGTCTGGCGGACGATCCAGACCGACCGCTTTCTGGTCGGCGCGCCGCATTACCCCGAGCATGTGGACGAGAGTTACTGGGACAATGACGCCAGGCGCATGGCCGAGGCCGGCTTCAACGTCGCCCGCCTCGGCGAATTCGCCTGGCACATTTTCGAACCGCGTGAAGGCACCTTCGATTTCGACCTGTTCGACCGGGCAATCGAGGGCCTCGCGCGTCGCGGCGTCAACACGATCCTGTGCACGCCGACCGCCACCCCGCCGCGCTGGCTGACCGCAAAGCATCCGGAAATCCTGCGGCTTGATGGAAATGGCCGGTCGATGGGCCACGGCTCGCGCCAGTATGCCGACACCAGCAGCCCGGTGTTTCGCGACTATAGCCGCAAGATTACCAGGGCGATGGCGGACCACTACCGCGACAATGCAAATGTCATAGGCTGGCAGACCGACAACGAACTCAACACCAGCATGCCGGAATCCTATTCGCCGTCGGCATTGAAGGAATTCCAGGCTTATCTCCAGGAAACCTACAAGACGATAGACAGGCTGAACTTCGCCTGGGGTGGCGATTTCTGGGCGACGGCTTACGGCGATTTCAGCGAAATTGTCTTCCCGCTGGATTTTTCCCCGTCCTTTCCCGGTCCCGGTCACCTCCAGGACTACCACCGTTTTCTCGCGTTTTCGACAGCACGGTTCCAGCACGACCAGGTCGAGATCCTGAGAGCCACGAATGCCGGTTGGTTCATCTTCCACAATCTCGGCGGATTGCGCGATATCGATTTTCGAGGCCAGTTCTCCACCGATCTCGACTTTGTCGGCTACGATATCTACCCGTTCCTCTATGACGAGTTCTTTCGCCTCGGCAACCACGCCAAGATCCAGGCACTGCATCTCGACATCTGCAGGGGATTTTCCGGCAACTACATAGTGCCGGAACAACAGTCGGGTTTTGGCGCCCAGCCGGGCTTCTGCACGCTGACGCCGGAGCCGGGCGAAATGCGACGCATGGCGATGTCGTCGGTTGCGCGTGGCGCCGATGGCATCATGTTCTTCCGCTGGCGTCCCGCGCATTTCGGCGCCGAGATATACTGGATGGGCATCATCGATCACGATGATGTCGCTCGCCGCCGCTATGACGAAGCGAGGCAGTTCGCCACCGAGATGATGGCGCTTAAAGACAAGATCCTAGGCACCCATGTGCGGATGGATGTCGGCATCGCCGGCTCGGACTTCGACAATCAGGAAGCCCACAAAACCTTCCCGATCGGCTTGCCAAGCCCGCAGGACGACGCAACCTTGCTGCATCAGTATTGCTATGACCGCGGCATCGCCTGCGGCTTCATCCACCCGGAAGACGATCTGTCGAAGCTCAAGGTGTTCTACGTGCCGCATTGGGTGATCTGGAAGGACAGCTGGACCGAGCGGCTGCAAGTCTTTGCCGAAAATGGCGGTACCGTCATCGTTGGCGCGCGCACGGGAACCCGCGACGAAAACAACCACGTCATCCGCGAGACAGCGCCGGGCCGGTCGCTGTCGAAGCTGACCGGTGTTCGCGTCGAGGATTTCGGGCGGCTGGCGGCACCTGGGGCCAATGGCCTGTTCAACACCATGTCGCGCTCCGGCGGGCTCGTCATTCCCCCCGACAGACCGGCCGAATCCAGCCGCCGCATCCGTCGTTATACCTTCGGCAACCACGAGTTCGATGCCGGTTATTTCTATGAGAACCTCGCAGTCGAACCGGAAGTCGAAATTATCGGGGTTTGGTCGAACCGCTACGCGGTGGGAGCGCCTGCAATCACTTCCCGCGCCGTCGGCAAGGGCCGTGTGCTCTATGTCGGCACCTACCTGACTCCGGAACTGACGGCTCAGCTCGCAACCCGCACTTTCGCCGACGCGAACGTGGAGCCTCTGGTTCCGGATCTGCCGGACGGCGTCGAGGTGACGATGCGCGAGAATGATGAACGCCAGCTTCTGTTCATGCAAAACATCAAGGACACGCCGGTTGCGGTAACCGGCGTTCCCGCCGGCAGCAACCTGCTCGACGGCAAAAGGCCTGTCTCCGGAGTGCTGACCCTGGACGGCTATGGCTGTGCTATCATCGAATTGATCTGATGCGATACGATATGCCGCCAGCAGGTTCAAGATAGAAGAATAGGGAGGTCAGTTTCCAGTCCACAGAATATCGAAAATGGTGAGAGCGTTGATTTTTTGGTAATGTTCTACTGGGAGATTTGGTAGACTGTTGACAGTGGAGGAGAAATTCTGTGGACGAGATGCCGAAAACTACTCGGAATTTGCGTTTCTCCCTGGCGCTTGGAATCGTGTCCTGGCTGTTGCTCGGTTCGTCCGTTCCGGCCGCGGCTGCCAGGCTTTCGCCAGCGCAGGCTTCGGTCGTTACGGCGGAGATAGCAAAGCTCAAACATCCTGAGGAGCGTGCGCTCGCCAAAGGTTGGACGGATGCGAAGAAAGTAGCCGAGTTCATCTGCCGCCCAGCTGCCATGAAAGCGCTAAAGCGTCGCATCAAGGGTGTCGATCGGGTGTTTCTGGGGACCGACGATCCCAGCACGCTGCAGCTCGTGAGCAACCGTCGGCTGACGGGCAGCGGCCAGGCCCGAACGGGCGACGACTGGCAAGCCTTCAGCTTTTCCTGCGGGCTGAACCCACAGACCGGGAAAGCCATATCTTTCGAGATTGCCCCCTTGCCGTCAACCGGTTCGGTTCCCGCTGCCGAGGACAAGCCCGCGCCTAAATGGCCGCGTTACTTCGGGCCTGGGCCAGTGCGTTCTCCCACCTTCAATCCAAAGAAGTGGCCTGGTCAAACTCCGTAGCTGCGACGAGCACGGCGTTTGCCGATGCGCCTCTACCCGGATTGTGAAACCAGCCGGACCGAAACGATGCCGGCGAATGGCCCTAAAGTCACGCAAAGAATGATGGAACGGCGAACAGCTGTTGACGCTGGAGCAAAAGGGTAATGTCGCACAGGATATTCACATCCTAAATAGAGCTCTTGCGCCTTACAACTGGCAGGATCGTCATAAAACGTTCCAACGATTTTCATGACATGGCAAGACTGTTCTGCTTTTCGGCGAATACCGCCATTGCGGAACGGCCCCGACTCGCGAACTATACATGGGAGGCGAGCCGACCAACTGTCCGGTCCGGCACTTGGCCAGTCGGGGAGGCGGTATGAACGGCACGGTTTCGCGGCGCCAGTTCATCGCGGCGGCTGCCGGCGCGGGAATTTCGGTCAAGGTCGGTTTTCTGGGTCGGCCTGCATCGGCGGCGCTCATTGCCAATCCGTCGGACGGTTCGCTGAACTGGATCGGACCGGATGGTCGGCCGCGCTTTCGGATGGATGCCGTGGCCAAGGTCACCGGCGATAAAACCTTCACCCGCGATTTTCGCGCCCGCGACGTGGCGGGCTGGCCGCAGGAACAGAGCCACGCCTTCCTGATCCGCGGAACCCGGGCCGACGCTCCGTTCGACGGACTGGACCTCTCATTGCTCGGCGAGGATCTCAAACCCGACCGACTTGTCCTCGGCGAAGACCTTGTGCGCGATGGCCTTGTGCCGCCGGAAACAACGGCCCCTGGCTTTTATGGCGACATGTTCCTGGTGCCGAAGGGGCGCACGCCGCGCCTGCTCGGCCAGCCCGTTGCGCTCTTGATCTACAAGGATTTCGCGCGGTTCGACGCCGCGAAGCGGCTGGTCCGTTTCGCAGACGGCGTCGTGCGCTGGCGGGCGACCAGCGGCTACGACACGCCGCCGCATTACGGCGCCGGCCGTTTCGTGCGCATCGGCGGCGCGACGTCGGGCGATCCCGACATTTATGCCCCGCTCGAAGGCACGACGATCTACGGCGACTTCGACGGAGATCAGGTCGTCTGGCCGAAGCCGGATCAGAGCGGTGATGCCGCGGCGCGTGCCATGTGGGCGGCGGGCGAGATCGAGCGCGAAATCGCGGCCACCGGCGACGACGCATTGATCCTGAAGCGAAGCTATTTCTCGCAATCGGTCGACGCCTCGGCGATGGAGGCCGACAACGGCAATGTCTGGTTCGAGCCGGCCAGCTTGACGCTACATGCAATCATCGCAACCCAATCGCCCTATGAGGTCGCGACCTCGACCCTGGCGATGCTGTCCACATCGCGGTTCGCACTCAAGGCGTTCGATCTCTCGATCGGCTATACCGTCGGATACGGCACCAAGGACCACTCGATCTTTCCCTATTACGCCGTCCTGGCAGGCCTCTATGGCGACGGGCGGCCGGTGCGCCTTGCCAACGACCGGTTCGAGCAGTTCCAGATGGGGCTGAAGCGCCACGCCTTCTGGATGGAGAACACGCTTGTCGTCGATCGCTCCACGCACGCCTTCCGCATCATGAAGGGGAGCTATCGTACGGATGCTGGTGGGCGGCGCAATTTCTCGCCCGACGTCGGCAACGTCGGCGCCAGCGCTTCGCAGAGTATCTATTACCTACCGAAGAGCGATTTCTCGGTCGAGGTCCGCGCCTCGCGCGCCGTTGACGCCGGCTCGACGCGTGGATACGGCACGCTGCAGACCATGGCGGCGACCGAGATGATGGTCGACGAGGCGGCCGAACTGCTCGGCATCGATCCGATCGAGCTTCGCCTCAAGAATGCGTTCAAGACCGGCATGAAGAACTCGCAGGGTGCCATTCCCGGCGGGGCGCTGAGGACGGAAGAGATCCTGGAGCGGGCCCGTGCCCATCCGCTCTGGAAGGATCGCGCCGCGAAGAAAACTGAGTTCGACACCGCTAATCCCGGCAATCACTATGGCGTCGGTTTCGCGCAGGTGCAGAAGGATTACGGGACCGGAGCCGACGCAGCGGTGACCACGCTGTCGCTGGATCCGTCCGGTCGGTTGGCGATGCGGCAGAACGGCAACGATATCGGCACGGGCCTGACCACCTCGCATGCGGTCATGGTCGCCGACATCATCGGCCGGGTGCCGGACGAATGCGCCTTCGGCGTCGTCGACTGGCCGGAAATGCCGCTCGTTTCGACCGAGGAGCCCTATACAACGCCACAGGACAAGGAGGATGCGCTGGCGCAGAATCCGCGCTGGACGCCCTCCTTTGTTTCACCGATGAGCGCTTCCAACAGCGCCTATTTCGTCGGCCACGCAACGCGGACGGCGGCGCGCGCACTGCTGCGCCTGTCGCTCTGGCCGGCGGCAGTCGCGCTCTGGTCGAGCGGGCCGGGTGGCGGGCAGGCGCGGCCGCTCGCGATCGATATCGGGGATGCGCGGCTGGTCGATGGCAGGCTGACGGCCGGTGGAATGGAGCCGCTCGGACTGGAGCAACTCGCGGCAGCGGCGCACAAGCTTGGCCTGGTCACGGGCGTCAGCGTCCATGTCTTCAACCGCTGGCAATGGGCGGAGGCGGTGTTCGACGTGCCGAATGTCGGCACGGTCCGGTTGCCAGCCGATGCACTGTCGGCGTGCTATGGCCAAGGCGCGCCGGCTGAATTGAAGGCCCTGATGACCTCGGATGGCTTCCATTTCCTTGACCGGCGTGAGGTGTTCTACCCGCCGGTGCAGCGCCTGAATGCTGCCGTCACCTATTACACCGGGATGGCGACGATCGCCGAGATCGCCGTCGACACCGCCTCAGGCGAGGTGAAGCTCCTGTCACATCATTCGATCCTCGAATGCGGCACTCAGGTCGTGCCGGAACTCGTCTCCGGTCAGATCCAGGGCGGTCTGGCGATGGGAGTCGGGCACGCCTTGCTCGAGGAGTTGCCACTCTATGAGGACGGCCCCGGCGACGGCACCTGGAACTGGAACCGTTATCGCTTGCCGCATGCAACAGATGTCGCGGTCTGGACGCAGACGTCGGAGGTGCTGCCGCCGCTTTCTGAAACCGATCCGCCGAAGGGAATGGCCGAGGTAGTGATGATCGCGATCGTTCCGGCGATCGCCAATGCCGTGAACCATGCCATCGGCAGGCGCTTCTATCAGACGCCGATCACATCCGAGAAAATCCTGGAGGCCCTGTCGTGACCCTCGCCACGCGACCACTCTCCATGACCGTCAACAATCGGACGGTCGGCCCGGTCGATGTGCCGGACGATCTGATGATGATCGACTTCCTGCACGAATATCTGAACCTTACGGGATCGCGGCTCGGCTGTGGCCAGGGCATCTGCCATGCCTGCGCGATCATCCTCGATGGGCCGGATGGAAGCTCCCGGGAAATCCGGAGCTGCATCACCGGAGCGCATTTCTTCGAGGGCAAATCTGTCCGCACCATCGAGGCACATGCCGAACGCGACGCGAACGGCAATGTCGTGCGCCTCTCTCCGGTCCAGCAGGCCTTCATCGAGCATTTTTCCTTCCAGTGCGGCTATTGCACGCCGGGCTTCGTCACCGCCGCGACCGTGTTGATCGAGCATCTGAAGACGGCGCCCGTCCGGCGTGCCGACGTCGAACAGACGATCGAGCAGGCGCTTGCGCCGCATATCTGCCGTTGCACCGGTTATGTCCGCTATTACGAGGCCGTTCGTGACGTGATCCTGAGCACGCCCGGGCTGGTACAGGGCTGAGGCGCGATGATGAGGCGCCTCTGGATTCCGCCTGCCGCGCTTTCTAATTCTCGGTCTGGCGGTCACTGTGATCGCAGCGCTGGCGGTCTTCCTCGGCCTGTTCGAAAAGAGCGCCGTCAGCGCGGTGGTCGATAGGCCGTTGTCAGCCGAGGAGATGCAAAAATTGGCTCCGCAGGGCCGGTATCTTGCCCAGGCGGCCGATTGCGCCGCCTGTCATACGGCGCCGGGCGGCGCGCCCTTCGCCGGCGGTCTCGCCTTTGCCATGCCCTTCGGCACGCTCTACGCCTCCAACATTTCGCCGGACAAAGAGACCGGCATCGGCGCCTGGACCCGGGCCGACTTCCATCGCGCCGTCCGCGACGGCGTCGGGGCGCATGGCCGGCATCTTTATCCGGCCATGCCCTATACGTCCTATCGGCGGCTCACGGAGGCAGATGTCGATGCGATCTACGCCTTCCTGATGACACGCGAGCCGATCCGGCAGGCGAATCGGGCGGGCAGCTTTCCGTTCCCCTATGTCCGCCGGTTCATGACCTTCTGGAACCTGATTAATCTTCCCTCCCGAACGGTTGCCGAGGACGCGGCCAAATCGCAGGACTGGCATCGCGGACGCTATCTGGTTGATGCACTCGGCCATTGCGGCGAATGCCACACGCCACGCGATTTCACCATGGCCACGATCCCGAGCCGATATCTCCAGGGCGCGCGGATCGACAATGTCGACGCACCGGACATCACCACGGCCAGCCTGGCGCGGTTCGGCTTCGACCGCGACGGTCTCGCCGCTTACATGCGCGCCGGGCTTGGGCCGGAGGGGGTGATGAGCTTCGGCATGTTCGACGTGGTGCACAATTCGACACGGCATCTGGACGAGGCGGACGCCAAGGCGATGGCGACCTATCTGATCGGCGAGGCGGCGTCCGCACCCGAACCCGGCAAGCCGTCTGCCGCGACCGAGGCTGCCGCCGGCCGACGCGTCTATGTCGAGGCCTGTTCCGGCTGTCATGGCCTGAACGGCGAAGGCACGCCGCATGTCGCGCCGGCAGTGACCACCAATGTGTCGCTGCGCCTGCCGAGCGCCCACAATTTGCTGGTAATCGTGCTGGACGGCCTTCCGGCTCGCATCTATCCGAACGGCGAAGCGCGGCAGGACATGCCGGGCTTCCGTGAACTGCTGACCGACCAGGAAGTCGTGGATCTCGGCAATTACTTGCGCGTCAAGTGGGGCGGGACCAGTCCCGACATTACGCCGCAAAGCGTCGCGGACGTGGCAAAACGAAACTGAGTAAGCCTGATCCTGGAAGTCGACCGGTATCGGCAGCTCACAGGCTGGTATCGCCATTGCCGTTGCTCACATTCGATGCCGGCAGCTACACTACCGTTTCGACCATCGAGATCGATGGCGGCATCTCGTTTCATCGTTGTGAGCGCCATGAATTTCGACATCCCCGTCCGCACCGAGGCCTTCCGCAGCCGGATCGCCGATTTCGTCGAGCGCGAAATCCTGCCGCTCGAGGCAGACAAGGCTTCCTATGACGGCCATGGCAACATCGCGCTGCCGCTGCTCGAAACGCTGCGGCCAAAGGCGAAGGCGGCTGGCCTGTGGTGCCTGCAGTTGAAACCCGAGACTGGCGGGGCGGGCCTTTCCAAGGTGGATATAGCTGTCTGCTATGAGGCGATGAACCGCTCGATCTTCGGTCCGGTCGTGTTCAATTCCGCGGCTCCCGACGACGGCAACATGATGGTGCTGGAACGGTTGGGGACGCCGGAGCAGAAACAGAGATGGCTGAAGCCGATCGTCGATGGCAAGGTGCGCTCGGCTTTCGCAATGACGGAACCGCATCCGGGCGGCGGGTCGGACCCGTCGATGATCATGACCAGAGCCGAGCGGCGCGGCGACAGATATGTCGTCAGCGGCCGCAAATGGTTTATCACCGGGGCGCAAGAGGCGAGCCATTTCATCCTTGTCGCACGCACCTCGGACGATCCGCGTCACGGCCTTTCGGCCTTGCTGTTCCACAAGGACCAGCCGGGCTGGCGGATCCTGCGGCGCATCGAGATCATGGGACCGGAAGAACATGGCGGCCATTGCGAGCTGGAATTCGACGGGCTTGAAATCCCGGTCGAGGACGTGCTTGCCGGCGAAGGCAGCGGCCTCAGGGTTACCCAGGTCCGGCTCGGTCCAGCGCGGCTCACCCATTGCATGCGCTGGCTCGGCCTTTCCAAGCGCTGCGTCGAAATCGCGCGCGCTTATGCCGCCGAGCGTAGCGGCTTCGGGCAGCTTTTGGCCGACCGCGAGAGTATCCAGCTGTTGCTCGGCGACCTTGCCATGCGCATCGAGATCGGTCGCTTGCTGGTGATGAAGGCGGCCTGGGAGCTCGATCGCGGTGGCTTTGCCCGCAAGGAGGTTTCCATGGCCAAGATCCAGGTCGCCAATGTGCTGCATGACGCCGCCGACGTGGCGATCCAGATCAACGGCGCCCGCGGCTATTCGAAAGACACCGTGCTCGAATGGATCTACCGCTATGCCCGCCAGGCTCGCCTGGTCGACGGCGCCGACGAGGTTCACAAGATGGTGCTCAATCGCTTCCTCAACGAGGAAGGTACAGGCTTCTGGCGCTGGCATGTCGAAGCCGGCACGCAAGATGACACAGGTCGCAGCGGGAACGGCTGAGCCGGCAATGAGGACGGATTTCGATCCAACGCGCCTGGAGGATTTTCTGAGAGCGCATTTTGGCGATGGCCAGATGTCGCTTGAGCGGATCGTCGGCGGCCAATCCAATCCGACCTATTTCGTCGACTATGGCGGCCGCCGCATGGTGCTGCGCAAGAAACCTCCGGGACCGATCCTGCGCGGCGCTCATGCCGTCGATCGCGAATACAGGGTGATCGAAGCGCTCGCGGAGACAGAGGTGCCGGTGCCGCGGCCGGTGCTCTTTCACGACGGCGACGAGCCGCTTGGCACGCCGTTCTATCTGATGCAGCGGCTCGACGGCCGGGTGTTCCACGATGGTGCGTTGCCGGGACTGGCGCCGGACGAGCGGCGCGGCATCTATTTCGGCATGGCCGAGGCGCTGGCAAAGCTGCACGCAGTCCGGCCGGAAGAAGTCGGGCTCGGCGATTATGGCCGTCCCGGGAACTATTTTGAGCGACAGATCGCGCGCTGGACCAGACAGTTGCGGGAATCGCCGAGCGAGCGCATCACCGCGCTCGAAGCCGTCGCCGAATGGCTGCCGCGACATCTTCCGCCAGATGACGGCCACGTCTCGATCGCGCATGGCGACTTCCGTTTCGGCAATCTCATCTTCCATCCCGAGCGGCCCGAAGTGATCGGCATACTCGACTGGGAGTTATCGACGCTTGGCAATCCGCTTGCCGATCTCGGCTTCTGCTCGATGCCCTGGCATTCCTCGCCTGACGAATATGGCGGCATCCTCGGCCTCGATCAGGCCGCGCTCGGGATTCCGACACAACGCGAATTCCTCGATCATTACTTCGCCCACGCCGTGCCGACGGCGCCGCTGCAACGGTTCCATCTGGTGTTTGCCATGTTCCGCTTTGCGGTGATCTTCGTCGGCATCGCCGACCGCGTGCTGGCCGGCAGCGCGGTTGCGGCCGATGCGGCGGATGTGGCACCGCTGGCCGGCCATTTCGCTGCACGCGCCATGGAAGTCATCGACGGCGCGCGGCCCTGGTGAGGAGAGGCTGGCAATCGGCTGAGCGAGCCGCGATACGCGTTCAGTTCATTCGAACTTCCGGTTCCGCCAGCAGTGGAATCTCCAGGCCACGCCGCAAGCCGGTGGCGACGACCGACACCCTGAATTTTCCGGCGAGTGCCTTGTCGAAGATGGCGCCGACGATGATGTCGGCATCGTTGTCGACCTCCTCGCGGATGCGGGTAGCCGCTTCATCGACCTCGAACAGCGTCATGTCCATGCCGCCCGATATCGAGACAAGGACGCCCTTGGCGCCCATCATCGAAGCTTCGTCGAGCAGCGGGTTGGCGATTGCCGCTTCCGCCGCCTTCTTGGCACGGCCTTCTCCGGCGGCCTCGCCGGTTCCCATCATGGCGCGGCCCATGTCGCGCATCACCGACTTCACATCGGCGAAGTCGAGATTGATCAGCCCTTCCTTGACGATCAGATCGGTGATGCAGCCGACACCTGCATAGAGAACCCGGTCGGCCATGGCGAATGCGTCGGCGAACGTGGTTCTGGCGTCGGCGATCCTGAACAGGTTCTGGTTGGGGATGACGATGACGGTATCGGCGCTTTCGCGCAGGCGCTCGATGCCGTCATCGGCAGCGTGCATGCGGCGCCTGCCTTCGAAGACGAATGGCTTGGTGACGACGGCGACGGTCAGTATTCCAGCTGCCCGCGCTGCCTGCGCTATAACAGGCGCGGCACCTGTTCCGGTTCCACCTCCCATGCCGGCGGTCACGAAGCACATATGCGTTCCAGCAAGGTGATCCATGATCTCGTCGATGGATTCCACGGCCGCGGCACGGCCGACCTCGGGCAGGGACCCGGCGCCCAGACCTTCGGTGATATGAGCGCCCAACTGGATCAGCCTCGTTGCCTTCGACATGGCAAGGGCCTGGGCATCGGTGTTGGCGACGATGAATTCCGCGCCCTGCAGGCCTTCGGCGATCATGTTGTTGACGGCGTTGCCGCCGCCGCCGCCGACCCCGACGACGGTGATCTTAGGCCTCATCTCCGAGATTACCGGCCTCGTCGCGGTGTTCATTGCCGTTCTCCCTGGATACGCCGAGTGGTCGCTGGAAGCTTGTCCCGGGCGCACTGCGAAAACTTTGAACCGGGCAGTGCGAATCAGAACAGCCCAGAATGCAGGGAATCAGAGCGCGGAGCGGGCTGCAAGTGCGCGATGTGCCTCTTAGGCGACTTGCGCCTGAAAGTTCACGCAATGCGCCTCAGATCGTGGCGCGGGCGCCGCACGCTACAACTTCGGCGCGAGGCGCTGCGCGACATGATCGGCAATCGCCAGGCAGGAGGTCAGGCCGGGGCTTTCGATGCCGAACAGGTTGAGCAGGCTGTCCACGCCATGCACCGCCACGTCCTGGATGACGAAGTCGGCATTGGCCTCACCGGGACCGGACAGTTTTGGCCGGATGCCGCTATAGGCGGGCTGCAGGCTGCCATCGGCCAGGTCCGGCCAGTATTTGCGGATCTCGCTGTAGAAGCGCTCGCCACGAGCTGGATCGACGCGATAGTCGAGTTGATCAGTCCATTCGACGTCCGGCCCGAAGCGGGTGACGCCGTCGAGATCGAGCGTCAGATGAACACCGAGTCCGCCTGGTTCGGGTACTGGATAGATCAGCCGCGAGAAGGGCGCCCGGCCGGCCACCGAAAAATAATTGCCTTTGGCGTAATGGAGCTTTGGCACGAACTGCTGATCTAGCCCTTCAAGCGAGCGGGCAAGCGCTGCGGCGCTAAGCCCGGCCGCATTGACGAAGCGTGTGGTGGCAATCTCGAAGCGCTCGCCGCCGGTAGCGTCCACCGTGTCGAGCACGACGCGGCCCGCTTCGATGCGGCCGGCGGCGACGCGGGTGTTGAGGCTGAGTGCCGCCCCGTGCTCCTCGGCATCAGCCAGCAAGGCAAGCATCAGGGCATGGCTGTCGACGATCCCGGTGGCCGGCGACAGCAGCGCCGCCGTGCACTTGAGGCTGGGCTCCAGCGCATGTGCCTCGGCTTCGCTCAAGGGCGCCAGGTCGCCGGCGCCGCAAGCGCGCGCATTGGCCCGGATCGAGGCGAGCACCGGCTCCTGTTCGGCATTTGTGGCGACGATGAGCTTGCCGCAGCGCAAATGCGGGATCGCACGCTCGTCGCAGTAGCGATAGAGCTTTTCCCGGCCCGCCACGCAGAACCGGGCTTTCAGCGATCCAACTGGATAGTGGAGGCCGGCGTGGATGACCTCGGAATTGCGCGAACTTGTTCCGGTGCCGATGGCGCTCTCGGCTTCCAGCACCAGCGTGTCGATGCCGCGCTTCGCCATCTCTCGCGCGATCGCCAGGCCAACGACGCCGGCGCCGGCGACAATGCAGTCGATTTGGTCCACGATCAGGTCAAGCCGAAGTTCTGCATGCGTCCATCCATCCGCTGGCCCTGTCGAAAGCGCTTGACACTATATCGTTCGAGAAAGATGCATCAAACCGCATAATGCACGGGGCCTGCCGATGCGGACCCGCACAGGAGCCATCATGGACGCACGACCGAACTCCCCCGAAGCCCGCGACATAAGCTTTCACATGCATGGCTACACCAACGCCCGCAAGCATCAGGAGGCAGGGCCGCTCGTCATCGAGAAGGGCGACGGCATCTATGTCGAGGACCTCGCCGGCAACCGCTATATCGAGGCGATGGCCGGGCTTTGGAGCGTCGCGGTCGGTTTTTCGGAGAGGCGGCTGGTCGATGCGGCGGTACGGCAAATGTCGAAGCTGCCTTACTATCACGACTTCGGCTCCAAATCGCATTCACCGCTGATCGATCTTGCCGAGAGACTGGTGCAGATGGCGCCGGTGCCGATGAGCAAGGCGTATTTCACCAATTCCGGCTCCGAGGCCAACGATACGGCCATGAAGATGATCTGGTACCGGTCGAATGCGCTCGGCCAGCCGGCGCGCAAGAAGATCGTCAGCCGCAAGAAGGGCTATCACGGCGTCACCATTGCCTCGGCGAGCCTGACCGGACTGCCCAACAACCACATCTCGTTCGATCTGCCGATCGCCAATGTGCTGCATACCTCGACACCGCACCATTGGCGCGAGGCGCTGCCGGGTGAAAACGAAGAGCAGTTTTCGAGCCGGCTCGCCGACGAGCTGGAAAAGCTGATCCTGGCCGAAGGACCGGAAACCATCGCCGCCTTCTTCGGCGAACCGATCATGGGTGCTGGCGGCGTCATTGTTCCGCCTTCCGGCTACTGGGAAAAGATCCAGGCGGTGCTGTCGAGATACGACATCCTGCTGGTCGCCGACGAGGTGATCTGCGGCTTCGGCAGGACAGGTGAGATGTTCGGCTCGCAGACCTTCGGCATCAGGCCCGACATCATGGTGCTGTCGAAGCAGATCTCTTCGTCCTATCTGCCGATCTCGGCCTTGCTGATCAACGACAAGGTGTTCCAGCCGATTGCCGACGAAAGCAATCGTATCGGCACCTTCGGCCACGGCTTCACCGGCGGCGGCCATCCTGTTGCGGCAGCGGTCGCGCTCGAGAACCTGAAGCTGATCGAGGAGCGCGACCTTGTCGGCAATGCGCGTGCGGTCGGCGCGCATATGCAGAAGCGGCTGCGCACGCTCGCTTCGCACCCGCTTGTCGGCGAGGTGCGCGGCATCGGCCTGATCGCGGCGGTCGAACTCGTCGGCGACAAGGCGAACAAGGCGCCGTGGGGGAAGACCGGTGAACTGGGCGGGCTCGTCAACGGCTTCATGCAGCAGAACGGCGTCATCTCGCGCAATATGGGCGATGCGCTGGCTTTCTGCCCGCCGCTGATCATCACCGAGCCGCAGGTCGACCAGGTGATCGACGCGTTTGAAAGATCGCTCGAGGCTGCCGTCAAGCAGGTCCGATCGCCAAGCTGATCGCGCTATTTAGCGATGCCGACCGCATCCGGCACGACGACCAGCTTGCCAACGAAATCCTTGGCGATGAAATCGGCTTGGGCGCGATGGAAATCGGACAGCTTGTAGACGCCGCCGACCAGCGGCCGGATCTTCTTCTCCTCGATGTAGCGCACGATGCGGCGGAAATCCGCCCGTGTGCCCTGGCTCGAGCCATGCAGTTGCAGCTGTTTCAGATACATGGTGCGCAGATCTAGCTGCACGACGGGGCCGGCAATTGCACCAGCCGTGGTGTAGCGGCCTTCCGGCCTCAAGATGCGCAGGAGGTCGTTGAAGATCGCGCCGCCGACCAGATCGGCGACGACGTCGATCGGCTGGCCCCCGGTCGCCGCGCTGACGGCGGCCGGCAGATCGGCAACGCCACGGGTGATCACCGCCTCGGCGCCGATGTCACGCACGGCCTGTTCCTTGCCCTTGCCGGCAATTGCATAGGGAATGGCGCCGCGCGCCCGCGCCAGCTGCACGATGCCGGAGCCGACGCCGCCCGAGGCGCCGGTGACCAGCACACGCTCGCCGGCTTTCAACGCGGCGCGTTCCAGCATCTGCTCGCCGGTGAGATAGGCGCAGCAGAAAGTGGCGAGCTCGACATCGCTAAGATCGGTGTCGACGACATGGGCGTTCTCGGCAGGCACTGTCTGGTATTCGGCATAGCCGCCGTCGCGGCCATGGCCCATATAGTCGATGTCGGCGAGTGAATCGTCGTCGCGATTGTAGATAGAGAAATCGACCATCACCCGCTCGCCGATGCGGGCCCGCGACACGCCGTCGCCGACGGCAACGATGTTGCCGACCGTGTCGGTGCCCTGGATGCGCGGGAAGGTCAGCGTATTGCCCTGTCGACGCCAGGTCGACACAGCGGCGGCATCCTCCTCAGTGCCATACGCGCCCTGTCGCACCCAGACATCGGTGTTGTTCATACCGCAAGCGGTGACCTTGACCAGCACCTCACCCGGGGCGGGCGAGGGTACTTTGACGTCGGTGCGGTAGACGAGCTTTTCCGGTCCGCCGTGCCCGATCAACTGCACGGCGGCCATGGTGGCGGGGATGGTCTTGGTCATGGCATTCATGTCGGTTCTTCAGATGTTGGCATGTCGGTTCTTCAGATGTTGGCAAACACGCTCTTCACCGCATCGGCCGTCTTGGAGACGACGATGTCTGCCTCTTCCCGCGTCAGGCAGAGCGGCGGCGCAAAACCGAGAATGTCGCCCTGCGGCATGGCGCGGCCGATGACGCCGCTTGCCGCAAGCGCGGTCGCGATCTGCGGACCGATCTTCTGCGAGGCATCGAAGAACACGCGATCGTTCTTGTCGGCGACGAACTCGATTGCCGCCAGCATGCCGTCGCCGCGCACCTCGCCGACGTTTTTGTGGCCACCGACGGCTTTCGTCAGCTCGGCGCGGAAATAGGCGCCGGTCTCGCCGGCGTTCCGTACCAGGTCCATCTCGTCGATCAGTTCCAGGTTGGCGACGCCGGCGGCGACGCAGATCGGATGCGCCGAATAGGTCCAGCCATGGCCGAGCGAGCCGAGCTTGTCGGAACCCTGCACCAGCACCTGCCAGACCTTGTCGGAGACGATGACTCCGGAGAGCGGCGCATAGGCCGAGGTCAGGCCTTTGGCGATGGTAATCAGGTCGGGCTTGATGCCGTAATGGTCGGAGCCGAACATGGTGCCCAGCCGGCCGAAGCCGGTGACGACCTCGTCGGCAACCAGCAGCACGTCGTACTTCTTCAGCACCGCCTGGATCTTCTCCCAGTAGCCGGCCGGCGGCGGCACGATGCCGCCGGTGCCGAGAATCGGCTCACCGATGAAGGCGGCGACCGTTTCCGGCCCTTCGGCGAGGATCATCTCCTCGAGCTTGTCAGCGCAGTATTGCGAAAACTGCTCCTCGCTCAGCGAGCGGTCGGCGCGGCGGAAATAGTAGGGCGCCTCCGTGTGCAGGACCGGCGCACGCGGCAGGTCGAAGGCGTTGTGGAAAAGGTCGAGGCCGGTCAGCGATCCGGTCATGATGCCGGAGCCGTGATAACCGCGCCAGCGCGAGATGATCTTCTTCTTCTCGGGCCGGCCGAGCACGTTGTTGTAGTACCAGATCAGCTTGATGTTGGTTTCGTTGGCGTCGGAACCGGAGAGCCCGAAATAGACCCTCGACATGCCTTGCGGCGCGCGGTCGATGATCATCTTGGAAAGCGTGATCGATGCCTCGGTGCCGTGGCCGACATAAGCATGATAATAGGCGAGGTTCTTGGCCTGTGCGGCGATGGCGTCGGCGATCTTCTGGCGGCCATAGCCGACATTGACGCAGTAGAGCCCGGCGAAGGCATCGATGCTCTTCTTACCGTTATTGTCCCAGATGGTGACGCCTTCGCCGCCGGCGATCACACGCGTCGGGCTCTCGCCACGCGCGTGGGTGCCCATATGGGTCGAGGGATGGAAGAAGTGATCGCGATCCCAGGCGGCGAGTTCGTTTGACTGGTCGAGCATTTTTAACTCCTAAAGGGAAAGTGTCGGGCGCGGCTTACGCCTCGTCGAGGCAGAGATATTTGAGATCGGTAAAGGCTTCGAGCCCGTGACGCGAGCCCTCGCGGCCGATGCCGGACTGCTTGACGCCGCCGAACGGGATCGGCGCGCCGGTGATGTTGACCCGGTTGATGGCGACCATGCCATAGTCGAGCGCGCGGCCCATGCGCAATTGGCGGCCACCGTTTTCAGTGACGACATAGGCGACGAGGCCGTATTCGGTGGCGTTGGCGCGGGCGACGACTTCGTCTTCGCTGTCGAAGGGCGTCACGGCGGCAACCGGACCGAAGGTCTCCTCGCGCATGATCAAAGCGTCGTCTCCAACATCGGCGAGCAGGGTCGGCTGGTAGAACAACGGCCCAGCCGGATGGCGCTTGCCGCCGGTCAGGCAACGCGCGCCTTTGGCGAGCGCATCGGCGACCTGCTCCTCGACCTTCTTGACAGCGCGTTCGTGCATCAAGGGTCCGATTTCGGTGTCGTCAGCGAGGCCATTGCCGGCCCGCAATGCCTCGACGCGTTTGGCGAAAGCAGCGCAGAACCGATCGTATAGCGGACGCTGGACATAGATGCGGTTGGCGGCGAGGCAGTCCTGGCCGGAGGTGGCGAATTTGGCGTCGACGGCGATGGCCACAGCCTTGTCGAGATCGGCGTCGGCGAAGACGATCAGCGGCGCATGACCGCCGAGTTCCATCACCAGACGCTTCATCGTCGGCGCACTCTGCGCGGCGATCAACCTGCCGACCTCGGTCGAGCCGGTGAAGCTCATGGCGCGAACGCGCGGGTCTTCGCACATCCGCCCAACGATGGTCGAAGCCTTGCCGGTGAGGACGTTGAACACGCCAGCCGGCAGGCCGGCACGTTCGCCAAGCTCGGCCAGCGCCAGTGCGGACAGCGGCGTTTCCGAGGAAGGGTGCGCGGCGATGGTACAGCCGGCGGCAAGAGCGGCAGCCGCCTTGCGGGTCAGCATGGCCGCTGGAAAATTCCACGGCGTGACCACGCCGACGACGCCGAGCGGCTCGCGCCGCACCATCATCTCGGCGTTTGGCAAATGGCTGGTGACGCTTTCGGCGTTGAGGCGTTTGGCCTCCTCGGCATACCATTCGACAAAAGAGGCGGCGTAGTCGATCTCGCCGAGCGATTCTTTCAGCGGCTTGCCTTGTTCGAGCGTCATCAGCAGAGCCAGGTCATTTTTGGCAGCGATGATCAGATCGAACCACTTTCGCAGTATTTTGGACCGTTCCTGCGGCAGCAATGTGCGCCAGGCAGGAAAGGCGCGCGATGCCGCATCGATCGCCAATGTGGTCTGCCGGGCATCGAGCGCGGCAACGAAAGCGACGGTGGATCCGGTGGCCGGATCGGTCACCTCGAAACTCTCCGCGGTCTCGCTTGCCGTCCAGTGGCCATCGACATAGGCGAGTTCACGCAGCAGCCGTCGGTCGGCGAGGCGATCAAGCGCTTCATGGCGCTGCGAGCGGGCAAAATGTGCGGACATCATCGGGCTCCCGGTTCGGGTGATGCCGCAAGACTATCTCTGCCGCGCAAACAGAGAGGCTGTTTCGGTGCCTGCCACGTAGAGAGATTGTCTCTATTGCATCGCCCGGGCAGACGATCTCTCCTGTATCAGGAAGATGCGGGCAGCAGATCGGCCACTGGCAGCACACTCTCCTCCTTCACCGTCTTGGTGACGATGTAGGTGAAATAGCGGTCTATGCCGATCTCGCGTTCGAGCAGAGTGTCAACCAGCCGCTGATAGGCGTCGATGTCGCGCGCCATCACCTTCAGCAGGTAATCGACGCCGCCACCGACAGACCAGCAGGCGACGATCTCGGGGATGTCGCGGATGACGCGCTCGAAACGGTCGAAATCGGCCTGGCGGTGGCTGGCCAGCGTCACCTCCATCAGCACGGTGGCGACCGGCGCGATGGCACGCATGGCGATCCTGGCGTGATAGCCGGAGACGATGCCGGCCTTTTCCAGCTTGCGCAGCCGCATCCAGCACGGCGTCGGCGACAGGCCGACCTTCTCGGCCAGCGCCAGCTTGGTGATGCGGCCGTCGCGCTGGATGGCCTCGAGGATTTTCAGGTCGATCGGATCGAGTTTCGCTGCAGCCATGATCGTCCGCTTCCAGTGCCGGACACCATGACGGCGCATTATTTCGATTGTCAATTGCACTGATTTCGATCTCTAATAAGTCATGACATTATGGCGACCAGATCCCGCTCTTATCCGGCGGCCGGCCTACCAATCGCTCGCCGACCAGTTCGCGCGGGCCATCCATGACGGGCGCCTGGCCAATGGCGCTCGGTTGCCGACACACCGGCAGTTGGCCGACGATCTCCAACTTTCCGTGCAGACGGTCAGCCGCGCCTATGAGGAGCTGATCCGCCGCGGGCTGGTGTCCGGCGAGGTCGGCCGCGGCAGCTTCGTGCAGACGCAGCGCCGCGAGCCGGAGCCGCCCTATTTGCCGGAGCGGCTGGGTGAGGTCATCGACCTCTCTATCCTGAAGCCGGTCTGCGAACCGATGCATCTGGAGCGGCTGAAGCAGGCGCTGGGCTGGCTCGCCGAAAACCTGCCGTCGAGCTCGGCGCTGTCGTTCAGGCCGAACATGGTGTTCCCGCGCCACCGCGCGGTGGGTGTCGAGTGGCTACGCTTCTGCGGCCTCGACGCGTCGCCGCAGAACATCAGCCTGACCAACGGCGCCACCGCAGGGATGACAGTGGCGCTGATGAGCGTGGCGCCGCCCGGTTCGACCGTCGCCACCGAGGCGATCGGCCATCACACACTGATCCCGCTGGCGCGTTATCTCGGTTTCAACCTCGAGGGTTTGCCGATCGACGACAATGGGCTGATCCCGGAAGCGCTGGACGAGGCCTGCCGGCTGTCGGACATCCGCGCGGTGTTCGTGCAGCCCTCGGTGATCAACCCTACGGCGACGCTGATGGACGCCGCCCGGCGCGAACAGATTGCCGCCGTTGCGCGCAGGCATGACATCGCCATTATCGAAAACGACGTCCTCGGCCCGCTGGTCGAGGACCGGCCGCCGCCGGTCGCGGCGTTTGCACCCGAGCGCACGCTCTACGTCACCTCCTTCACCAAGATCGTGGTGCCGGGCCTGCGCATCGGCTATCTCGCGGCACCCGATCGTTATGTCGCCGCGGTTGCCAACCGCCACCTCGTCTCGAACTGGATGGCGACGCCGCTGGTGGCCGAGATCGCCACCAAATGGGTGACCGACGGCACCGCGATGGAACTCGTTCGGTGGCAGCGGATGGCTTTGCGGCGGCGTCTGGACATCGCCGCCGAGGCGCTCGCCGGAGTGGACTATCGGGCTCATCGCGACGGGCTGCATGTCTGGCTGCAACTGCCCGATGATCGCGGCGAGGAAGGCTTTGTTTCCCAGGCCCGCCTGCAGGGCGTGGCGATCGCGCCCGGCACGTCGTTTCGCATTTCGCAGATGCCTTGGCATCCAGCCGTGCGGATTTCGCTGGGCTCGACCACGGAGGGGGAACTGCGTGCCGGTCTCGGCGTTGTCACCAAGCTTCTGCTCGGCGATCCCGAGCATCTCCTGCTTGCGATCTAGGCAACAATTGGCGGGGAATTGTGCGGAGTCCGAAATATTGTCATGATATTATTTTCTTGATTGACATGATTTGCCGCGATCCGCATCGTTAAAGGCACAGCTTCTCCATCACGGGAAATTCATTGTCGGCGCCCATCATCAAGATCGACGGCATTTCGAAAAGCTTCGGCACCTTCAAGGTGCTGGATGGCCTCTCGATGCAGGTCATGCCCGGCGAGAAGCTGGCGCTGATCGGCCCGTCGGGTTCGGGAAAAACGACGATCCTGCGCATACTGATGACGCTAGAGCGTATCGACAGCGGCCATATTCAGGTCGACGGCGAGCAGCTGTACCACATGGAGCGTAACGGCCGGCTGCTGACGGCGGATGAACGGCATTTGGCAAAGATGCGCCAGAAGATCGGCATGGTCTTCCAACTGTTCAATCTGTTTCCGCACAAATGCGTCATCGACAATGTGACGCTGGCACCGATGCTGACCAAAGCCATGCCGCGGGCCGCCGCCGAAAAGCGGGCGATGGAGCTGCTCGACATGGTCGGCATGGTCGACAAGGCCAAAGCGATGCCGGCGCAGCTTTCCGGCGGACAGAAGCAGCGCGTCGCGATTGCCCGGGCGCTGGCGCTGTCGCCGAAGATCATGCTGTTCGACGAGGTCACCTCGGCGCTCGACCCGGAACTCGTCGACGAGGTGCTCAACGTCATGCGCAAGCTCGCCGCCGAGACCGACATGACCATGCTGCTGGTCACCCACGAGATGGGTTTCGCCCATGACTTCGCCGACCGGGTGCTGTTCTTCGATCGCGGCAGAATAGTCGAGGAAGGCAAGCCCGACGAGATTTTCCGCCATCCCAAACAGGAGCGTACGCAAGGTTTCCTGAAGAAGATCATTGCGGCCGGACATCGGGTCTGACTGCCATGCGAGGCGGCGACGCCTCAAGCAAGCCAAGAAGACAGACAAACAAGGAGTTGGGAACAATGAAGAAATTTGCCATTTTGGCCGGCGTCGCCGGTATTGCGCTGACGGCGGTGCTGGCCGCCTCGACGGCCGGCTCGGCCGATGACAGCAAGCTCGAGCAGCTCAAGGCGCAAGGCTTTGCCCGCGTCGCCATCGCCAACGAGCCGCCCTATACGGCGGTCGCTGCCGACGGCAAGGTTTCGGGTGCGGCGCCCGACGTTGCCCGTGAAATCTTCAAGCGCCTTGGCGTCAACGATATCGTTGCCTCGATTTCGGAATATGGCGCGATGATCCCCGGCCTGCAGGCCGGCCGCTTCGACGTCGTCACCGCCGGCCTGTTCATGAAACCGGAGCGCTGCGCGGCGGTCGTCTATTCGGAGCCGGTGCTGTGCGACGCCGAGGCGATGCTGGTGAAGAAGGGAAACCCGAAGGGCTTCAAGAGCTATGAGGATGTCGCCAAGGACACCAGCGCGACGATCGGCGCGCCGGGCGGCGGTACCGAGGAGAAGCTGGCGCTCACCGCCGGCGTGCCGCGCGAGCGCGTCATCGTTGTGCCGGACGGCCAGAGCGGCCTGAAGATGCTGCAGGACGGCCGCATCGATGCCTATTCGCTGCCGGTGCTGTCGATCAACGACCTGGTCAAGAAAGCCAATGATCCGAACCTCGAAGTCATCGCGCCGGTGGTCGGTGCGCCGGTCTATTGCGATGGTGCGGCCTTCAAAAAGGGCGACGAAGCGCTACGTGATGCCTATGATGTCGAGCTGGCGAAACTGAAGAAGTCCGGCGAGTTCGCCAAGATCATCGAACCCTACGGCTTCTCGGCGGCGGCGGCGATGTCGACGAGCCGCGACAAGCTCTGCTCGGCGAAGTAGGCGCGTTCTTCCTTCTCCCCGTTGACGGGGAGAAGGTGGCCCGAAGGGCCGGATGAGGGGCGACGCCCAGCTTTTGACAGATTGGCTCTGCCCCTCATCTGCCTGCCGGCATCTTCTCCCCGTGAACGGGGAGAAGGACGCTGAAGTGATCGCCTCGCCAAATATTCAATGCGGAGCCCTTTCGACCAATGACCCAATGGTCCGGCTATTTCGGCCTGATTTTGCAAGGAGCGCTTGTCACCATCGAGCTGACGCTGATGGGGTCGGTGCTGGCCTTGATCATGGCCTTTCTTGCCGGGCTGGGGCGGCTGTCGCGGTTTTTTGTGCTACGCGCGCTGGCCACCGCCTATATCGAGTTCTTCCGCGGCACCTCGATCTTCGTGCAGCTGTTCTGGGCCTATTTCGTGCTGCCTTTCGCCGGCATCTCGCTGACGCCGCTGCAGGCCGGCGTGCTGGCGCTGGGCCTGAATGTCGGGGCCTATGCGGCGGAAGTGGTGCGCGGCGCCATCAAGTCGATCGGCCGCGAACAATACGAGGCCTGCACCGCGCTCAATCTCGGCCGCTGGCAAGCCATGCGCCATATCATCCTGCCACAGGCACTGCTGGTGATGCTGCCGACCTTCGGCAACAACGCCATTGAATTGCTCAAGGCCACCGCCGTCGTCTCGCTGATCTCGCTTGCCGACCTGACCTTCCAGGCGCAGGTGGTGCGCTCGCAGACCGGCAACACGCTGGTGCCGTTCAGCACCATTCTCGTCATCTATTTCGTGCTGGCGCTACTCATCTCATGGGGCGTGCGGTCGCTGGAACGCCGCATGGCGCGCGGCCTCGACGGGGTGCGCGTCTGATGGATCGGGCTCTGTAATGGAATGGGATTGGGATTTTGTCCGGCAGATCCTGCCGACGCTGATCCAGGGGGTGAAGATCACCATTCTGGCGACGCTGCTCGGCTCGGTGCTGGCGGCCATCGTTGGGCTGGGCATCGCGTTGGCGCGCCGTTCGCCGAACAGGGCTCTGTCGCGCACGATCGGCTTCCTTGCCGAGTTCATCCGCGGCACGCCGCTATTGGTGCAGCTCTATTTCATCTTCTACGTGCTGCCGGATTTCGGCGTCCTGTTGCCGCCGCTGGTGGCGGGCGTCATCGGTCTCGGGCTGCATTACGGCACCTACACAGCCGAGGTCTACCGCGCCGGCATCGATAATGTGCCGCGCGGCCAATGGGAAGCGGCCAAGGCCTGCAATCTGAACGCCACGCAGACCTGGACGCACATCATCATGCCGCAGGCGATCCCGCCGATGATCCCGGCGCTTGCCAATTATTTCATCGCCATGTTCAAAGAGACGCCGCTGCTGTCGGCGATCACCGTGCTGGAACTGATGAACCAGGCCAAGAGCGTCGCCAATACCTATTATCGGTATATCGAACCGATCACCTTGGTCGGCGCCTTCTTCCTCGCCATCAGCCTGTTCTCGGTGGTGCTGCTGCGCTGGCTGGAACACCGTTATGGGCGGATCGAACGATGAGCGCTGCACCCGATATCCGCCTGCGCTCGGCCCGTCCAGCGCTCGATGCACGTCCGCTGGAAAAGCGGGTCGGCCTGATTATCCTTGCCACCGACCATACGAGCGAACCGGATTTTCACCGCATGGTGGCAAGCGATCGTATCGGCGTCTATGTCGCGCGTATTCCCTACGCCAACCCGACGACGCCGGAGAATTTGCGCAAGATGCAGCCGTCACTGACGGCGGGCGCGGCCCTGATCCTTCCTGACGAACCGCTCGATGCGATCTGCTATTCCTGCACCTCGGCCTCCGTCGTGATCGGCGATGCCGAAATCGAGGCGGCGGTGAAGGCCGCGAAACCCGGCGCGCCGGTGGTGACGCCGCCGATGGCCGGAGTGCGCGGCCTGAAGGCGCTGGGCGCCAGGACAATCAGCATCCTCACCCCCTATACGGTCGAGACGAGCCGGCCAATGGCGGCCTATTTCGCGGCACACGGTTTCGAGATCGCCAGCTTCACTTGCCTCGGCTTCGAGGATGACCGCGAGATGGCGCGGATTGCGCCGAAATCCTTGGTCGATCTGGCCCGCGAGGCGACGGCCCCGCAGGCCGACGCGCTGTTCGTGTCCTGCACGGCGCTGCGGTCGGCGCTGGCAGTTGTCGGTATGGAAGAAGCCATCGGCCGTCCCGTCGTCACCAGCAACCAGGCGACAGCCTGGAATTGCCTGCGGCTTTGCGGCGACGACGAGCCACGCCCCGAATTCGGCCGCCTGATGACGCTGCCGTTGAACTGATTGCAGAGCCATGACCACGTCCAGGATAAGCCTCTCCGACATCCGCGCCGCACGCGAGCGCATCGCAGGCAAGGTCGAGCGCACGCCGACCGTCACTTCCCCGAGTCTTTCCCAACACTTGGACGCTCCTGTTTATCTCAAGCTCGAACATCGGCAGACCACCGGCGCCTTCAAGTTGCGCGGTGCCTCGAACGCTATCGCCTCGTTGACAGAAGAGGAGAGCGCGCGCGGCGTCGTCGCGGCCTCGACCGGCAACCATGGCCGGGCGCTTGCCTATGCCGCTCGACTGCAAGGCATCCACGCGACGATCTGCATGTCGCGGCTGGTGCCTGAGAACAAGCTCGAGGAAATCCGTCGGCTCGGCGCCGAGATCCGCATCGTCGGCAACAGCCAGGACGATGCGCAGCGGGAGGTCGAACGGCTGGTCGCGGAAGAGGGGCTGATCATGCTGCCGCCTTTCGATCATCCTGCGGTCCTTGCCGGGCAAGGAACACTTGGGCTGGAGATCATGGAACAAGTTGCGGACGCCGCGCTGGTGTTGGTGCCGCTTTCCGGCGGTGGGCTGGCGGCTGGCGTTGCCGCTGCCGTCAAGGGCGTCAGCCCGGCAACGAGGGTCATCGGCGTTTCGATGGCGCGCGGTGCGGCGATGAAGGCAAGCCTCGACGCCGGGCATCCGGTGTCGGTCGAGGAACTGCCGACGCTGGCCGACTCGCTCGGCGGCGGCATTGGGCTCGACAACCGGCTGACCTTCGCCATGTGCCGTGATCTGCTCGATGATGTGATCCTGCTCAGCGAGGACGAGATCGCCGCCGGCATCCGCCATGCTTATGAGCAGGAGCGCGAGATCGTCGAAGGCGCCGGCGCGGTCGGCATTGCGGCTGTGCTTGCCGGCAAGGTCGGGGCGAACGGCCCGACGGTGCTCGTGCTGTCCGGCCGCAACATCGACATGACACTGCACCGCAAGATCATTTGCGGCGAAGCAATTGCGGAGAGCGCAGCATGAGCCGGATGACGATCCTCACCGAAGCTGAATTGCGCAAGATCGTGAAGCTCGATCTCGATGCCGTCGCCTGTGTCGAGAACGCGTTTCGCGCGCTCGCCACCTTGCCGGTGGCGATGCCGCCGATCCTGCGGCTCGACATTCCCGAGCATCGCGGCGAGGTCGATGTCAAGACCGCCTATGTGCCGGGCATCGACGGTTTTGCGATCAAGATCAGCCCCGGCTTTTTCGATAATCCGAAGCTCGGCCTGCCTAGCGTCAACGGCATGATGGTGCTGCTGTCGGCGAAGACCGGGCTGGTCGAGGCGCTGCTGCTCGACAATGGCTATCTCACCGACATCCGCACGGCGGCGGCCGGCGCGGTCGCCGCCAAACATCTGTCGCGTCCGGACTCCTCCGTTGCCGCAATCTTCGGCGCCGGTGTTCAGGCCGGACTGCAACTCGAGGCGCTGATGCTGGTGCGGCCGATTACCGAGGCCCGCATCTGGGCAAGGGATGCCGCCAAGGCCGAAGCTGTGGCGAACGCATTGTCCGAAAGACTGGGCATCGCCGTTCACGCCGAGCCGGACGCGGCAAAGGCTGCGGCCGATGCCGACATCATCGTCACCACGACGCCGTCGACCGAGCCGCTGATCAAGGCCGGCTTCGTCTCCGCCGGCCAGCACATCACCGCGATGGGCTCGGACGCGGAGCACAAGAACGAGATCGCGCCGGCGATCCTGCGCATGGCCGACCTCTACGTCGCCGACAGTGCGAAACAGACGCGGCGCCTGGGCGAACTGCACCATGCCATCGCGGCGGGCGTGATGGCGGCCAATGCCGAGATCACCGAGCTTGGCCACATCATCGCCGGCGAAAGGCATGGCCGGCGTTCGGACAGCGACATCACCATTGCCGATCTGACCGGCACCGGCGTGCAGGACACGGCGATCGCCACGCTCGCCCGCGACCGCGCGCATGCAGCCAAGACCGGAACGATTTTCGAAAGCTGATACCGGCCGCAAGGCCCAACAAACGAGGACCAAGAACAATGCAGCCTAATTTGAAATTCTCGCGCGGCGAATATGCGGAGCGCCTCGCCAAGACGCGGAAGGCGATGGCGGCCAAGGGCGTCGATCTGCTTGTTGTCAGCGATCCGTCCAACATGGCCTGGCTGACCGGCTATGACGGCTGGTCGTTCTACGTACACCAGGCGGTCGTCGTGCCACCGTCGGGCGAGCCGGTGTGGTACGGGCGCGGCCAGGACGCCAACGGCGCCAAGCGCACCGCCTATCTCGCGCACGACAACATCGTCGGCTATGCCGACAACTATGTGCAGTCGACCGAGCGCCATCCGATGGATTTTCTGTCCAGCGTGCTCGCCGATCGCGGCTGGGGCAAGCTCAGCATCGGTGTCGAGATGGACAATTACTGGTTCTCGGCCGCTGCCTTCGCATCGCTGCAGAGGCACTTGCCCAACGCCCGCTTCGTCGATGCCACGGCACTGGTCAACTGGCAGCGCGCAGTGAAGAGCCCGACCGAAATCGACTACATGCGCAAAGCCGCCCGCATCGTCGAAGCGATGCACCAGCGCATCGTCGACAAGATCGAAGTCGGCATGCGCAAATGCGACCTGGTCGCCGAGATCTATGATGCCGGCACGCGCGGCGTCGACGGCATTGGCGGCGACTATCCGGCGATCGTGCCGCTGCTGCCGTCAGGCACTGATGCATCGGCACCGCATCTGACCTGGGACGACAGGCCGATGAAATCGGGCGAGGGCACTTTCTTCGAGATCGCCGGCTGCTACAACCGCTACCATTGTCCGCTGTCGCGCACCGTCTTCCTCGGCAAACCGACGCAGGAATTCCTCGATGCCGAGAAGGCGACGCTGGAAGGCATGGAGGCGGGACTTGCCGCGGCCAAGCCCGGCAACACCTGCGAGGACATCGCCAACGCCTTCTTCGCGGTCCTGAAGAGATACGGCATCGTCAAGGACAACCGTACCGGCTATCCGATCGGGCTTTCCTATCCGCCGGACTGGGGCGAACGCACGATGAGCCTGCGCCCAGGCGACCGCACCGAGCTCAAGCCCGGCATGACCTTCCATTTCATGACCGGCCTGTGGCTGGAGACGATGGGGCTGGAGATCACCGAATCCATCCTGATCACCGAAACCGGGGTCGCGTGCCTGGCCAATGTGCCGCGCAAGCTGGTGGTGAAGAATTGAGCCCGATGTCCAGCCTTCGCCCATCACCGATCACGCCGAGCGTCGATTTCGAGCGCGACGGCGTGCAGCACGGTTTCTTGCGCCTGCCTTACAGCCGTGACGATTCCGCCTGGGGATCGGTGATGATCCCGATCTGCGTCATCCGCAACGGCAACGGGCCGAGTGCATTGCTCACCGGCGGTAATCATGGCGACGAATATGAGGGGCCGCTGGCGCTTTACGATCTCGCCCGCACGCTCGATCCGAGGCAGGTCAGCGGCACGGTCATCATCGTGCCGGCGATGAATTATCCGGCGTTCCGCGCCGGCACGCGCACCTCGCCGATCGACAAGGGCAATCTCAACCGCAGCTTTCCCGGCCGGCCCGACGGTACGGTGACCGAGAAGATCGCCGATTATTTCCAGCGCGAACTTCTGCCGCGCACCGACATCGCGCTCGATTTCCATTCCGGCGGCAAGACGCTCGACTTCGTGCCGTTCTGCGCCGCCCATATCCGGCCCGACAAGGTGCTGGAAGAGAAGGGGTTCGCTGCGGTTGAAGCTTTCTCGGCACCCTGGTCGATGAAGATGCTGGAGATCGACGCGGTCGGCATGTTCGACACTGCCGCCGAAGAGATGGGCAAGCTGTTCATCACCACCGAGCTCGGCGGCGGCGGAACTTCGCGCGCGGAAACGGTGCGGATCGCGCGTCGCGGCGTGCTCAATGTGCTGCGCCATGCCGGCATCGTCGCCGGCGCGGTCGAGATGCAGCCGACCCGCTGGCTCGACATGCCATCGGGAGATTGCTTCTCGTTCGCCGAGGACGACGGGATGATCGAAACCATGATCGATCTCGGCGAGCCGGTGGCAGAAAACCAGGTGCTGGCGCGCATCCATTCGATCGGCCGCACCGGCGGCGCTCCGCAGGAGATCCGGGCCAAGATGTCCGGTCTGTTGGCGGCGCGGCATTTCCCCGGATTGGTCAAGGCCGGCGACTGTGCTGCCGTGGTGGCCGTGCTGGTCGATTGAGGCTAGGAGGCCGATGTCGGAAACGGCTCGGCCTTGCCTTTAGGGCGGTCGCCGATGGCAAAGACGGCGCTCGCCTCGCTGACGATCGAGACATGGTCCTTGGCGGCTGTTCCGGCGGCCGTACTGTCGCCGCGCATGATTGCGGTAACGATGGCGTCATGCTCTTGCCAGGACTGGGCCAGCCGGCCGGGCAGCATGAATTGCGCGCGCCTGAACGGCGCCAGCCGGCCGCGGGTCATGACGGTCAACTCATAAATGTGCTTGCTGTGCGCGCCGCGATAGAGCCGGGTGTGGAATTCGGTGTTGAAAATCTCATACTCTTCTTCGGCACCGAGCTGCACGAAGCGTGCTGAGGCCCGGTGCTCGGCCTCCAGCGTGCGGCGCTCGCCGGCCGTCATGCGCTCGGCCGAGAAGCGCGCGCAGATCGCTTCAAGCTCGGCCATGCTCTCGAACATCGAGGCGAGGTGCTCCTGCGTCATCACGGCGACGGTGGCGCCGCGGTTCGGCCGCCTTTCGACCAGTCCCATGGCGCTGAGCCGGCTGAGCGCTTCCCTGATAGGCGTGCGTGAGACGTCGAAGCGGGCGGCGAGCGAGGCTTCGTCGAGTTTTTCGCCGGGACGCAGGAAACCGGTAACGATCCGGTCGCTGATCGCCCTCACCATCTGATCGACGGTCGTGCCCGACCTGATCAAATTGCGCTTTGCCGACACGTCTCCTCCGTCCAGTCTCTTCGCGCAGCCATAAGCCACGCACCGGCTTCGATTCCTCCGCAGCTCTGTATGCCTATGTTTTAGCCTTCATGTCAAATTGGCCGTTTTAGAGGCAAAAAGTGTATGCAATTGCTCCGGCTTTGTGCAGGCTACATCGGCACACTCGTTGATATTGCTGAATAAATCCCATTTCTGAAACTGGCACGCTGATTGCATACACTTCTTTCATTGAGGTGTTAACCGGCCCCAAAGGCCCCATAGAGGGAGCATTCACATGACCGAGCGATTCATGCTTAGCCGCCGCGACCTGCTCAAGACTTCCGCCGCCGGAGCGGCGCTCGGTCTTGCGTCCGCATCGTTTCCGATCAGCAGGGCCTTCGCCGCGACCGCAATCGTCGGCTTCATCTATGTCGGGCCAAAGGACGATTACGGCTACAACCAGGCGCATGCCGAAGGCGCCGCCACGCTGAAGGGGATCGAAGGCATTTCCGTCGTCGAAGAGGAGAACGTGCCGGAGACGGTCGACGTGCAGAAGACGATGGAATCGATGATCAATCTCGACGGTGCGTCGCTGATCTTCCCGACCTCGTTCGGCTATTTCGATCCGCATATGCTGGCCATGTGCGCGAAATTCCCCGACGTGCAGTTCCGCCATTGCGGCGGCATGTGGAACAAGGACAAGCATCCGATGAATGCCGGTTCCTATTTCGGCTATATCGGCATGGGCCAGTATCTGAACGGCGTCGTCGCCGGCCACACCAGCAAAACCAAGAAGCTCGGCTTCGTCGCGGCAAAGCCGATCCCGCAGGTGCTGCTCAACATCAATTCCTTCCTGCTCGGCGCGCGCTCGGTCGACCCGACCATCACCTGCCAGGTGATCTTCACCGGCGAGTGGTCGCTGGCGGTCAAGGAGGCGGAGGCCACCAATGCGCTGGTCGACCAGGGCGCCGACGTCATCACCTGTCATGTCGACAGCCCCAAGGTGGTGGTCGAGACGGCGGCCGGACGTGGCGCCTTCGTCTGCGGCTATCATGCCAACCAGAGCCCGCTGGCGCCGGAGAAATACCTGACCGGCGCGGAATGGAACTGGGCCAAGGTCTACAAGATGTTCGTCGACGATCTGGTGGCCGGCACGCCGCTGCCCAATTTCACACGCGGTGGCCTGGCAGACGGCTTCGTCAAGATGAGCCCGCTCGGCCCCGCCGTCGGCGATGCCGCCCGCAAGCAGTTCGACGGCACGCTGGCCGAAATGATGAAAGGCGGATTTTCCGTCATCAAGGGTCCGCTGAAGAGCAACAAGGGCGTCGTCGTCGCGACCGAGGGCCAGGCCTTCGTCGAGACCGCGCTCGAGCTCGAAAGCATGGACTACCTCGTCGAGGGCGTCGTCGGTTCGACCGCCTGAACCGGATCGGAGACGGGCCATGGCAGACACGGTCAGCACTGCGGGCGCACCGGCGCTGTTTGGCGCCAGGAATTATCGGGCGGCACTCGAATGGGTGGCACGGCGCGCCGAAGCCTTCGTCATCCCGCTCGCGGCGCTGATCGTCGGCATGGTGCTGTTCAGCCTATTCATCGCGCTGGTCGGCAAGTCGCCGGTCCAGCTCTACGAGACGATGTGGCGCGGCGGCTTCGGCTCGTGGTTCTCGATCCAGAACTCGCTGTCGCGGGCAGCACCGCTTCTGCTGGCAGCGCTCTGCGTGGCGCTGCCGGCTCGGCTCGGCCTCGTCGTCATCGGCGGCGAAGGCGCGATTGTGCTGGGCGGCGTTGCCGCCGCCGCCATCGGCGTCGCGGCGAATGGCGCGCCGGCTTTTGTGGTCATCCTGCTGATGGGCGTGGCGGGCATGGTCGCTGGCGGCATCTGGATCGGTGCCGTCGGCGCACTCCGCCACTACCGCGCCGTCAACGAAACCATATCCAGCCTGCTGATGGCCTATATCGCCATCGCGCTGATGAACCATCTGGTCGAAGGGCCGCTGCGCGATCCGGCCTCGCTCAACAAACCCTCGACCGAGCCGCTGGCGGATGCCTACCGCATCGGCAACATTCCAGGCATGGACGTGCACTGGGGCCTTGTCGTCGGCATCGTCGCCTGCGTCCTGTCCTGGCTGTTGATCGAAAAGACGCGCTGGGGGTTTGCCGCCCGCATTGCCGGCGGCAATGTCAGGGCGGCCCAGGTGCAAGGGCTTGCCGTCGGCCCGCTGATCGTCGGCTTTACCGGGCTCGCCGGCGGCTTTGCCGGGCTGGCCGGCATGCTGGAAGTCGGCGCCGTGCAAGGCAGCGCCAACGCCTCGCTCGCCGCCGGCTACGGCTATACCGGCATCCTCGTCGCCTTCCTCGCCCGCCACAATCCGCTCGCCATCATCCCGGTCGCTTTCCTGCTCGGCGGCATCGGCGCTTCCGGCGGGCTGATCCAGCGCCGCATGGACCTGCCCGACGCCACCGTGCTGGTGCTGCAAGGCATGCTCTTCGTGGTCATCCTGTTCAGCGAAACCTTTTACGGCCGCTTCAAGGTTTTCAATCCCGATCTGTGGAAGAGGGGCTCCTGATGGACGCGACCGAGATCGGCCTGTGGGGCGTGCCGCTCGCCATTCTCGGCGGCGCCATCCGCGTCTCGACGCCGTTCATCTTCGTGTCGCTCGGCGAAGCCATCACCGAGCGCTCCGGCCGCATCAATCTCGGCCTCGAAGGCACGCTGGTCTTCGGCGCAATGACCGCCTATGCGGTAGCAGTGGTGACCGGCTCGCCATGGCTCGGCGTGCTGGCTGCCGCCGGTGCCGGTCTTTGCTTCGGGCTGTTCCATGGCTGGATCTGCAAATTCCGCGGGGTTAACGACATCGCCATCGGCATCGCGCTGATGCTGTTCGGCTCGGGTCTCGCCTTCTTCTTCGGCAAGCCGTTCATCCAGCCCTCGGCGCCAGACCTGCCGGCCATCGCCTTCGGTGGCTGGTCGAATATTCCGCAGGTGCAGGCGGCGCTCAACGTCAACGTGCTGTTCCTGATCGGGGCCGCACTTGCGCTGTTCCTGTGGTGGGCCTTCCGTAACACCCGCGCCGGCCTGATCGTACGCGTCGTCGGCGACAGCTCCGATGCGGCGCGCGCCATGGGCCTCAATCCCAACACCGTGCGCCTGCTTGCGACAGGCGTCGGCGGCGCGCTCGCCGGCATCGGCGGCGCCTATCTGTCGCTCTATTACCCCGGCAGCTGGACCGAACGCATCTCGTCGGGGCAGGGGCTGATGGCGGTGGCGCTGGTCATCTTCGCACGCTGGAACCCGCTCGGCTGCTTTGCCGCGGCACTGTTGTTCGGCGGCGCCGGGGCGCTAGGCCCGGCGTTGCAATCGGTCGGGGTAACGCAGGGCTACTATCTCTTCTACGCCGCACCTTACATCCTCACGCTCATCATCATGATCGCCACCTCGTCGCCGAGCCGCTCGCTTGCCGGCGCGCCGGGCGAGTTGTCGATCACCAAATGACTGGAGTTTTCCCGATGAACGCCAGAGCCGAGATCACCCAGCGCTACATCGACGCCGACCCTTATCCATGGCCCTACAATGGCGAGCTGCGGTCGGACAATACGGCTCTGATCATCATCGATATGCAGACCGATTTCTGCGGGCCGGGCGGCTATGTCGATCATATGGGCTACGATCTTTCGCTGGTGCGGGCGCCGATCGAGCCGATCAAGTCGGTGCTTGCAGCCATGCGGGCCCAGGGCTACACCATCATCCACACGCGCGAGGGCCACCGGCCCGATCTCGCCGACCTGCCGGCCAACAAGCGCTGGCGCTCACGCCGCATCAATGCCGGCATTGGCGACCCCGGACCTTGCGGGCGCATCCTGGTGCGCGGCGAACCAGGCTGGGATATCATCCCCGACCTCTATCCGGCGGCGGGCGAACCGATCATCGACAAGCCGGGCAAGGGCTCGTTCTGCGCCACCGATCTGGAGCTGATCCTGCACCAGCGCGGCATCGAAAACATCGTGCTGACCGGCATCACCACCGATGTCTGCGTCCACACGACCATGCGCGAGGCCAATGATCGCGGCTTCGAATGCGTGATGCTTGAGGACTGCTGCGGCGCGACCGACTACGGCAACCATCTCGCCGCGATCAAGATGATCAAGATGCAGGGCGGCGTGTTCGGCGCGGTGTCGAGCTCGGCGTCCTTCGTCGCGCAGCTGCCGTGAGGGGGCGATCTTGAGCGGAACCATCGTCAAGAAAGCCGTCGGCGTCGAGACTATCGGCATGACCATGCGCTTCGGCGCCTTCACCGCGCTGGACGATGTCTCGATCAAGGTGCCAGCGGGATCATTCCATGCGCTGCTCGGCGAAAACGGTGCCGGCAAGTCGACGCTGGTCAAATGCATGATGGGTTTTTACCGCCCGACCGCCGGCGACATGCTGGTCGATGCCCGCGAGGTCGCGATAGCCAGCCCGAAGGATGCCTCGGCGCTCGGGCTAGGCATGGTCTATCAGCATTTTACCCTCGTCCCGTCGCTGACCGGTGCGGAAAACCTGGTCATTTCCCGCGAGAAAGTGCCGGGCGTCATCGACTGGCGCAAGGAGCGCGCCGCACTTGCGCAATTCATGCAGCGGATGCCGTTCAAGCTGCCGCTCGACGTCAAGGTGGCGGAACTTGCAGCCGGCGAGAAGCAGAAGCTCGAAATCGTCAAGCAGCTCTATCTCGGCCGCAGTTTCCTGGTGCTCGACGAGCCGACTTCGGTGCTCACCCCTGGCGAGGCACAGGAAGTGCTTGGCCTGGTGCGCGACATGACCAGGACAGGCGACCTCACCGTGCTGATGATCTCGCACAAATTCCACGAGGTGACGGCCTTTGCCGACGACATCACCGTGTTGCGCAAGGGCAGGCTGACCGGAACCGGAAAGGTCTCCGAACTTTCGCACAAGCAAATGGCGGCGATGATGATCGGCGACCAACCGATTGCAGCACTCGACAGTCGCGCTCCGGTGCCGGCCGGCGCCAGGCAGGTGCTGACGGTAAAGTCGCTGAAGGCGCCTGACCGCACCGGCTTGAAAAGCATCGACATCGGCGAGCTCGACGTGAAGTCCGGCGAGATCGTCGGCATCGCCGGCATCTCCGGCAACGGCCAGAAGGAGTTTCTCGAAGTCCTTGCCGGACAGCGGGCACGCAATGCGGGCGACGTTCTGGTGAAAGGCTCGCCCTATGGTGCCAGCCGCAGCGAGGCGCGCACGCTCAATGTCCGCTTCATTCCGGAGGAGCCATTGCGCAATGCCTGCGCACCGCGGATGACGGTGGCCGAAAACATGGCCTTCCGGACCTTCGACCTCAACGAGGCCGGCAAGCCGGTCAACTGGATCAGGATGAGCGCGATCAGGGACTACGCGGCCCGTCTTGTCGAACAGTTCAAGGTCAAGACGGCCTCGCTCGCTTCGCCGATTTCATCATTGTCGGGCGGCAATGTGCAGCGCGCGGTGCTGGCGCGGGAACTGACCGGCGAGGTCGATTTGCTCATCGTGTCGAACCCCTGCTTCGGCCTCGACTTCTCCGCCGTCGCCGAAATACGCGCCCGCATCATGAAGGCGCGCAATGCCGGTGCTGCAGTGCTTTTGATGTCGGAGGACCTCGACGAGCTGCTTGAGCTCTCGGACCGCATCTTCGTCATGTCGGATGGCGCGCTGGTCTACGAGACGCCGATCGCGCAGGCGAGCGTGCAGACGATCGGCGAGCACATGGCGGGACATCATTGATGGCTGAGATCGAGGCGCTGCCGTTCCCGTTTGCCTTCAAGCCTGAGGCGATGGCGCTGGTCGTCATCGACATGCAGCGCGATTTCGCCGAGCCCGGCGGCTTCGGCGCCAGCCTCGGCAACGACGTCAGCCGGATCACGGCGATCGTGCCGACGGTGAAAAGGCTGCTCGAAGGGTTTCGCGCCGCTGGCCTGCCGGTGATCCACACGATGGAGTGCCACAAGGCAGATTTTTCGGATCTGCCCCCGGCCAAGCGCAATCGCGGCAATCCGTCGATCCGCATCGGCGATATCGGTCCCATGGGTCGCGTGCTGATCGTCGGCGAACCGGGAACGGCGATCCTCGATGAACTTGCACCATTGCCTGGCGAGATCGTCATCGAAAAACCCGGCAAGGGCGCGTTCTATGCCACCAGCTTCGGCGATGACCTCAAGCGGCTCGGCGCACAGCAACTGGTCTTTGCCGGGGTGACGACGGAGGTCTGCGTGCAGACGACGATGCGCGAGGCCAACGACCGCGGCTATGAATGCCTGCTGGCGGAGGATGCGACGGAGAGCTATTTTCCGGAGTTCAAGACGGCAGCCCTTGCCATGATCAGGGCGCAGGGCGCGATCGTCGGCTGGACGGCGACAACGGACCAGGTGCTCGAGGGAATTTCCAATGCCTAACATTGCATACCAGGCCCTCATCCAAGGGGGCTGGCGTGATCTGCCATTCGAGCCTTTTCGCGAAGGCATCACGGTGCATTGGCTGCTCAAGGGGGGATCGACGGAACCGTCGGTCGCGATTCTCAACTACCGGGCGGGCGCCGGCGTGCCGCGTCACCGCCACGCCGGGCTGGAAACGATCATCGTGCTGGAAGGCTCGCAGAGCGACGAGAACGGCGATTATGCAGCGGGCAGTGTGATCCTGAACCCGGTTGGAACCGAGCATTCGGTGTGGACAAAAGACGGCTGCGTCGTACTCATCCAGTGGAACCTGCCGGTCGTCATTCAGGGCGAGGCCGAATGAGCGACATCCGCTTCGACATAGCGAGCCTGCACGCCGCCTATCAGGCCGGCCTCAGTATTGGCGATATGATCGATACGGTCCATGCGCGGCTCGCGGCGGCCGATGACCCGGGCATCTTCATCCATCTGGCGAGCAGGGCGGAGATGCTTGCCGAGGCGGAAAAGCTCGGCCCGTTCGATCCGTTGGCAAAGCCACTGTGGGGCGTTCCGTTCGCGGTCAAGGACAACATCGATGTTGCCGGCATGCCGACCACGGCGGCCTGCGCGGAATATGCCTACTTGCCGGCGAACGACGCCACCGTCGTCGCGCGGCTCAAGGCCGCCGGCGCGCTGGTCGTCGGCAAGACCAATCTCGACCAGTTCGCTACCGGCCTGGTCGGCGTGCGCACGCCCTATCCGATCCCGAGGAATGCGATCGACCCGACACTGGTGCCGGGCGGCTCCTCATGCGGCTCGGCCGTGGCGACGGCGCGTGGCATCGTCTCGTTCGCGCTCGGTACCGACACCGCCGGTTCGGGCCGCATACCCGCCGGCCTCAACAACATCGTCGGGCTGAAGCCGAGCGTCGGCGCGCTGTCGGCCGCCGGCGTCGTGCCGGCCTGCCGCACGCTCGACTGCGTCTCCGTCTTCGCACTCAACGTCGACGACGCCTACAGCGTGTTCGAGGTCGCGGCGGCGAAGGACGACGCCGATCCCTATTCACGTGACCTCGGCATCCAACCGCTTGCCGCGCGCCCACCGGTGCTGACGGTTGGCGTGCCGGCCAAGGCCGATCGGACGTTCTTCGGCGACCAGGCGATGCAGGCGGGCTTCGAGGCCGCTCTTGCCTCGCTGGAGACGCTGGGCTGCAGGCTGGTCGAAATCCCGTTCGGCGATTTCTACGCCACCGCCAATCTGCTTTACGAGGGCGCCTGGGTGGCCGAGCGTTACACCGCGATCAGGGACTTCATGGATGCCAACGAGGCGGCCATGCATCCGGTGACGCGGCAGATCATCGGCGGTGCGCGAAAACTTTCCGCAGCGGACGCCTTCAACGGGCTCTATGCCTTGCAGGCCTACAAGGCCAAGCTTGCGCCGGTTATCGCCTCGGTCGATCTTTTCTGTGTGCCGACCGCGCCGACGCATTACACAGTCGAAGCGGTGTTGGCTGACCCTATCGTCACCAACAGCCGGCTCGGCACCTACACCAACTTCGTCAATCTGCTCGACATGTGCGGCATCGCCGTGCCGACCGGAACCCGCAGCGACGGTTTGCCGATGAGCGTCACCTTGCTTGCCGCGGCGGGCAAGGACCATCTGACGGCGTCGCTTGCGCGCGATGTCCATGCGGCAAGCGGCCTTGCGCTGGGCGCTACCGGCTGGCCGCTGCCGCCGCGTGGCGATATCCGCGTGGACGTGGATGAAGGCACGATCGAGCTGGCCGTGGTCGGCGCGCATCTATCGGGGATGGCGCTGAACGGCCAGTTGCAGCAGCTCGGCGCGATTTTCGCCCGGGCTGCGAGAACGGCGCCGCTCTACCGGCTTTACGCACTCGCCGGCCAGTCGGTGTCGAGACCGGGGCTCGAGCGCACCTGCAATGGCAAGGGCACAGCCATCGAGGTCGAAGTCTGGCGGCTGTCGCCGCAAGCCTTCGGTCGCTTCGTCGCGGCGATCCCGCCGCCGCTCGGCATCGGGACGCTTCTGCTCGACGACGGAACTTCGCCGAAAGGCTTCCTCGTTGAAAGTGCCGGCCTTACCGATGCAGAAGAGATTTCGCATTTCGGCGGCTGGCGCAATTTCATGGCGGATCAGCAGCTGCGGAGCTGACGCCATCACTCGACCTTTTGCCGGAACTTCGAGTGGCAGCTCGAGCAATCCTGCAAGATGAGATGCAGGAGGTGCTCCGCCGGCAATTTGGCGGGATCGGCTTCCGCCGTCCCCGGTCGCTTGCCAAGCAGGCTGCCACCGCCCATCGCCGGGCCGGAACCCATTCTCATGTCGTCGGTAATGCGCGGCGGCACCCGCTCGGCGTCGGAGGCCAGGGCGCTGGCCAGCGTCCCGATGTGGCGAGCCAGCCCTTCGAACTCCGCGCGGGCAGGGTCGATATCCAGCTTGGCGCCTGAAGGCGCACCCAATGTCGCGCTGGGGAATTCGGCAATGAGGGAAGGGCCGGTGCGGGCGCGGATGGCCTCGGCCGCCGCTTTGAAAGCCGCGGCGTCATACGCCCGCTTGCCGTCGAACATCCCGGCGATCGCCTTTGCCGCCGCAGCCATTTCCTTCATCGAGGCCTGGCGAGCCTCGATGACCGCATCACGGCTCGAATGGGCGGCAGCGAGCACGACAGAGACGCAGGCAAGCGACAGCACTGTTAGAGCGGCTGCGAGCCTCACTGGGCCACGCCTTGTCCCGCCAACTCGTCGATGATCGGGCACTCCGGCCGCTCGTCGCCGTGGCAGTGACTGACCAGATGGTGAAGCAAGCCGCGCAATCCGACCAGTTCGGCGATCTTCCTGTCGATCTCCACCAACTTGGCTTTCGCGATCGCCTTCACGTCAGCGCTGTCACGTTCCCTGTCTTGGTACAGCGAGAGCAACTGGCGGCATTCGTCGACCGAAAACCCCAGGCTTCGCGAGCGCTGCAGGAAGCGCAGCCGGTGAATATCGGCCGTCGAGTAATCGCGATAGCCATTGTCTGTCCGGGCCGGGTGCAAGAGCCCGATGTCCTCGTAGTAGCGGATCGTCTTGGCCGGTAGGCCGGATTTTTCGGATGCGACGCCGATGTTCATATCGGAAATCTCCTTTATCGGAGGAAATAGACCTTCCAGTAGATGGAAGGTCAACATGATGTGGCGATTTTGGATGCCCGACGCAACCGCCCGCCGGCTCCAACCGTTTGCCTGCCAACAGCGCATACTGAACCTTCGGGAAGAAATCAGTTTTCGGAAACGTTTATCGAACAGCGCTCAAACTCGGCGCCCGGCACCAGGTACCGATCAGCAAGGACCCTCCGGCGGCACGTTACGCCGTGCAGACGCCGAGGAGATAGAACATGCCCGTCAAGGCCTATATCAACCGGATCGCGACAGCGGTGCCGGAGCACGAGGTTCATCAATTCTACCTGCGTTTCGCGGCCTCGATGCTCGCGGCCGATCGCCGGAGGATCTTCGAACGCATGGCCGATCTTGCCGGCATCGAGCACCGCTATTCCTGCTTTGCGCCGGCGTCCGATCCCGAAGGACCATCCGCCGACCTGGCCGGGACCTTCATTCGGGGCGCGTTTCCCGGAACGGCCATGAGAATGGCGATGTTCGACGATGCCGCACCTGTTCTGGCGCAAAAGGGCATCGACGGATTGCAACTTGGCGGCGACGCTTCCCGCATCACCCATCTTATCGTCACTACCTGCACCGGTTTTTCGGCGCCGGGCATCGATCTCGAGCTGGTTGCGCGTTGCGGGCTGCCGAACGAGGTCGAACGCACGATGATCGGTTTCATGGGTTGCTACGCGGCGATCAACGGCCTCAAGCTGGCGCGTCACATCGTCCGCTCCGACCCGCAGGCCAAGGTCCTGCTGGTCAATATCGAGCTCTGCACGATGCACCTGCGTCAAACCACCGAACTGGAAAAACTGCTGTCGTTCTGCCTCTGGGGAGACGGCTGTGCGGCTGCGCTCATCACTTCCGAGCCGCTCGGCATCGAGCTCGATAGCTTTCACTGTCTGGTGGCGAGGGAGCGGCGGGATCTGATGCGCTGGAATATTCGCGACCACGGATTCGAAATGGTTCTTTCCGGCCAAGTGCCGGCAGCGATTCATGAAGCGTTGCGGAGCAACCAGGCCGCCATCCTCGGTGGCCGGCCGACCGAGGCGATCGACCTTTGGGCCGTGCACCCGGGTGGGCGTTCGGTGTTCGATGCCGTCGAAAGGGCTCTGGAACTGGAGCCCACCGCGCTGGAACCATCGCGCGCGGTGTTGCGCCAATACGGGAACATGTCGTCGGCGACCGTCATGTTCGTGATGAAAGAGATGCTGAAGGCGCCTGCCGGCCTGCTCGGCTGCGGCATGTCGTTCGGACCCGGGCTGACGGCCGAAACCATGCTCTTTCGAACGGTGTCATGAGCGGCCTGGAGCATCGGCAGCTTGCGCCGGAAATCCTTGACGGCCTTGCGGCCGACGATCCGCGAGCGCTGACCGCGCGCCGCGACCTTCGGCGCATCAATATGCTGATGTTTCAGGTGCCGATCATGACGTCGTTGCTCAGGAGGTTTGTGCCAAAGCCGCCACGCCGCATTCTGGAGATCGGCGCCGGCGATGGCTCCTTCATGCTGGCGGTGGCGCGGCGCATGGCCAGGCATTGGCCTGGGGTCGAACTGATGATGCTCGACCGCGTCAGCCTCGTCACCGCGCAATTGCGCGGCGATTTTGACAGGCTGGGATGGAAGGCTGAAGGGATCACCGCCGATGTCTTCGACTGGGCAGGAAAGATCGAGGGCGCACGGTTCGACGCCGTCACGGTCAATCTGTTCCTGCATCATCTCGACGATGCGCAGCTCGTGCGTCTGTTTTCGCTGATCAGGCCGAAAGCCCCGTTGCTGCTGGCGACTGAGCCGTTGCGGGCGAAACTGGCGCTGGCCGCGACCCGTCTTCTCCCGGCAATCGGCGCCAATGACGTCACACGAAACGATGCGGCGCAAAGCGTGCGTGCCGGCTTTCGCGGCAGCGAGCTTTCCGGTCTCTGGCTTGCGGCCAACGGCAAACCGGTCGAGGAGCGGCGCGCCGGCCTCTTCTCCCACATCTTCGTCGGCGCCAGTGCCGGCAGCGACTCATGACGCGATTGTCGACTCATGACGCGATCGTCATCGGTGCCGGCCCGGCGGGGACGTCCGTTGCGCTCACGCTGGCCCGGCGCGGATGGGCCGTGGCAATTGTGGAAAAGACCGCATTTCCGCGCCGCAAGGTCTGCGGCGAATACATCTCGGCAAGCAATCTTGCGCTTCTCGACCAGCTGGAGATCGGCGATGCCTGGCGTACCGATGCCGGCCCCGAAATCCGCCGCGTCGGTTTGTTTTCCGGCGAAACCTGCGTCGAGGCGGCAATGCCACGTGCAGGAGCTGGGCCTCCTGCAAAAGACGGCTTCGGCCGGGCACTCGGCCGGGACATTCTCGACTCTCTGCTTTTGCAGACGGCGCGATCGGCGGGTGTCGAAATCTTCCAGCCCTGCCGCGCCGTCGCCATCGACCGGGACGGCGAGATGCAAAGGGTACGAATTCAAGCCGGGGACGAAACGGCGATGTTGCGCGCGCCGGTGATTGTCGCCGCGCACGGCTCGTGGGAGCCGGGACCATTGCCCAGCCAGCTCGCAAAGGCCAACCGGCCGTCGGACCTGCTCGGCTTCAAGGCGCATTTCATCGGGTCGTCGCTGGCGCCGGATCTGATGCCGCTGCTGGCTTTTCCCGGCGGATATGGCGGCATGGTCTCGGCCGACCATGGCCGCTTGTCGATCTCGTGCTGCATTCGCCGCGATATGCTCGCGCGGTTACGCAAGCAACATGGCCCCAAACGCCGGAGCTATGTGCCGGCCGCCGATGCGGTCTCCCGCCATCTCGTGGACTCATGCCGGGGCGTGAGAGACGCCCTGAAACCGGCGCGCCTCGACGGTCCGTGGCTTGCCGCAGGTCCGATCCGGCCGGGAATTCGCTCGTGCTACGAAGAGGACATCTTCCGCGTCGGCAATGCAGCCGGAGAGTCTCATCCTGTTATCGCCGAGGGCATCTCGATGGCGCTGCAGTCCGGCTGGCTGCTGGCTTGCGAACTCGCATCCGCGCCAAGTGGCCGAGCGGGACGCGAGGCCGCTGCCAGACGCTATGAGGCGGCCTGGAAAAGACTGTTTTCGACACGGGTCTACGCTGCCGCGGCCCTCGCCGGAATTGCCCTCCGCCCCGGCAGCGCCACCTTGATGGCGGCGATCGTCCGGAATTTCCCGCAGGCACTGACATTGGGCGCGCAACTGAGCGGCAAGACCAAGCCGGTTCCAGGCTTTGCCTGACGAGTGGTGCGGGGTCGTGTCGTCCCGGTCGTCTAATATGCTACCGCTACAGCTGGCAGCTGGCTGGCCCCTTCTCCCCGGAATTGCCATCGCATAGCCGTATGCCTGAAGGTGTCTACGGGCTTCAGGTTCGCAGGTATTTGACCAGGGCTGCAATCGCGAGCAAGAGGGCGACGAACACCAGGACCCAGACGAGCGCCATGCCGCCCATCATCCACGTACCCATTGGACCATTCATCATTGCAATCACCTTTACGGTCAGTGAAGGCCCGCCTTCGTCGGTAAGCATCGGCGACTGCGAAGGCAATTAGCCGCCGTGGAATTCGGTCAAGACGACGAGGAAACCGATCGGCCGCCTGTCGCCTTGTCCCGCCAACCGGAAGTGTCCTGTCCTTGCCGTCTCACATACCTCCGCCGCAGCCGTCCGAGAGATCCCAGACGTCGACGACCTGCTTGCTGGTGAAACCGTGCTCGCGGATCAGGAACTTCGCCAATCCGCCATACACTTTCCAGCGCCAGCATTGGCAGCAGCAAGGGCCTTTCTCGTTGGAATTAGCCATCGCATAGTCATAGGCCCGCTGCTCGTCGCCGGAGAGTTTCACATCGTAGTAGGGCATCATCTTCTGTGCGACGCCGGCCGGAATATCGTACGGATCGCTCGGGATCATCGCGATCTCGCGGTACCTGGCCAAACCGTTCACCTGCTCGGCATAGCGCTTCGTCTCCATAGGGCTGCAGCACGAGCCCGTGATCCGCGACATCGCCGGCATGGTCGCAATCGACTCCGTGAACTTGGCCGAACACGTGCTGTTGCCGTTCTGGCTGAGATATTTGAAACGGCGCACCAGATCGGAATCCTCCGCGGCGATCGTCAAATCCGGCCCCTTGAGCAAGCCGACGACCGCAGCGACGCCAAAGGCGCTGCCCAGAACAACCGTCCGTCGGGTTGGATGGCATATCCGGCTCATTTGCTGTTCCTCGCCTGCTCGATCAGTTTCTTCATCGTTGCGAGGTCGGTCGCGCCGGGGAAAATCTGCTCGCCAACGACGAAGCTTGGCGTGCCACTGATCTTCAGCGCCTGTGCCAGTTGCGTATTCCGGTCGATCGACGCCTGGATATCGGGCCGCTGCATGTCGGTCTTCAGCTTAGCCACATCGAGACCGACGTCGGCAGCAACCTTCAGCACGACCGCTTCGGTCACCCGCGTCTTCACCGCATACAAGGCCTTGTGGAATGCCATGTACTTGCCCTGGCGCATTGCGGCGAGAGCCGCCTTGGAAGCAAATACGGAATCCGTGCTGAGGATCGGGAATTCCTTGTAGACGATTTTGAGCTGCGGATCGTCGGCCACGGCTTGCGCCAGGATCGGCGCAACCTGGCGGCAATAGGGGCAGTTGTAGTCAAAGAACTCGACCATGATGACGTCGCCTTCGGCGTTGCCGCCGACCGGGCTCGCCGGGTCCCGGAAGATATCGTCGGCCTTGGCCGCCAGGGCAGCCTTCGCCTCTTTTGCCGCGGCCTCGCGCTGGCGGGCATCGAGGCTCTGCAGCGCCTCCATGACGACCTCGGGATGCGCGAGGATATAATCGTGGATGCGCTGGTCGAACTGGTCCTGGGACATCTCGCCCGCGGCGATCGCCTGACCGTGGATACCGAGCGCGAGCCAGGCCGTCGCACCGGCCAGGACGAAGGCACGGGCCATTTTGCCGATGGCTCCGCGCCATGAATTGGATTTGTGGATCACAGGGTTCTCCTTCCCTCTGTTTCGCCGGACCGCCGGCATGTGAATGGTGCCTCAGAACATGCCCTTGATCGTCGCCCACCATCCCGTTTCCGGCTCATGGTGCGGGCGCTCGACATTGTTGGTGAGCGCATTGACGAAGGTGACGAGATTGACCGCAGCGAAATTCAGGCCATGGAAATTCGCCCGCCAGCGGCCCTCCTTGTCGATCACATGGGTGACGGTGCCGTGCATCTGATAACCATCGTCCGTCAGTGTGAACTTGTGGCCGAAGGCCTCCGCCAGTCTGCGGGTCGCATCCTCCGGCTGATCCGCCGTCGTGGTCAGGAACAGCCAATTGACGGGATCGAGCCCGTGCGTCTGCCCGTAGCTGCGCAGCACGTCCGGCGTGTCCCTGGCGGGGTCGGTGGTGATGGTCACAAAGCTGACCTGGCCTCTCATCGGCGTGCCGTTCACCATTTTCTGGACCTCGGCGATCTTCTCGGCATGCAGGGGGCATACATCCGGGCACGATGTGTAGATGAAGTGGAGGACGACCACCTTGCCGCGCAGATCTGCCGTTCGCACGACACGCCCATCGGCGGTGCGCAGCGTGAATTCAGGCGCCGGCTTGTCGATCGTTTGGAAATATTTCTCGTCGCCCTCAAGCATGGTGTCGATTTCGTCGAGCGAGTGGGCTTGCGCCCGATACGAAAACCCCACGGTCAGCGCCGCAATGGCAATGGCGCCCAGCAGCAAACACCTCCACTCGTTCAAAGCCGATGCAAGGCAGTGAGCCTTCAACCCGGACATATCTGTTCCTTTCTCACTCGGCAGCGATGCGGCTGCCGATGAAGTCGACCATGTCGGGCGCATCCCATTCGGCCGGCCCAATCAGCCGGCCGATCTCCTTGCCGTCGCGATTGATCAGCAGGGTTGCCGGAAGGCCGACGGAGCCGATGGCGAACATGGCCTTGCCCGAGGCATCGATGTTGAGGGCGAGGTGCTTGATGCCGATCTCGGCAAAGAACTTCTTCACAATCTCAGGACCGGCACGGTCCATGGACAGCGCGACGACCTCGAAATCCGGACCGCCCAGTTTGGCTTGCAGACGATCGAGCGTCGGCATCTCCTTGCGGCAGGGCGCGCACCATGTCGCCCAGATGTTGAGCAGCACGACCTTGCCGTGGAAATCCGCAAGCGTTTTCGGCTTGCCATTGCCATCCTCGAAGCTGATTTCCGGTACGGGGGCGGGCGCCTCGTGAACGACAAAGTTCTGCGGCGGCTCGGCGGCTGCTACCGGCAGCGAAAATGCCAGCAGCATGCCAATCAGGACCATGGCCAGTTTGCTCACAATAGCCTCACTCGGTCGCGTAGACGGTGGGTGCCTTGCCGTCCTTGGTGAAGGCGTAGACGACGAAGGGGCCTTGCTTCTCACCACCCATGCCTGGAGCGCCCGTCGGCATGCCGGCCAGCGTTATGCCGGTGATGGCCGGGCGTTCGGTCAAAAGCTTCTTGACGATCTCGACCGGCACCAGGCCATCGACGACATAGCCGTCGACCATCAGCGTGTGGCAGCCTTCGAGGTCGGCCGGCACGCCGGCATCGCTGCTGATCTGAGAGAGATTGTTGACCGGCTTGATGTCGACCTTGAAGCCGTTGTGCTCGAGATAGTTGGCGTAGGATTCGCAGCAGCTGCATTGCGGGTTCTTGTACATGACCGCGGTGATCGTTGCGGCGAAGGCAGGCAGCGGCGTTGCGATCAACAGGGACAGTGCGGCTAGGCGGTAGGTCAGTTTCATTGCAGTTCTCCTTGGTTGGATAAAACTTTCAGGTCACGCGGAACACTGTCATCAGGCCGGCCATCTGGTGATCGGCGACATGGCAGTGCAGCATCCAGTCACCGGGATTGTCGGCAACGAAGGCGCATTCGATCGTGTCCTTGGGGGCGAGCAGCACCGTGTCCTGCCATTGCCGGTGCGGTACCGGCGAGCCGTTGCGCGAAAGCACCGACAGGCTGAAGCCGTGAACGTGCATGGGGTGCCACCAGGCGGTTTCGTTGCGCATGGTGAGACGGCAGGTGGCGCCGCGTTCCAGCGTGAACTGCGGCGCCATGCCCGCATGGCCATCGCCGGTCATCGACATGCCGTTGATTGCCCAGGCGGCGGCGCCGTTCATGCCGGGCATCGCCATGCCCATCATGCCGCCGACGCCGGCCAGCTTGCCTCCGCCCATCATGCCGCCCTGCAGGACGATTTCATGCCGTTCGGCCTTGGCCAGGTCGGGGGCCGGCAGCGGATTGGCCGGCAAGCGAAGCGGCGCATCGAGAGGATGATCGCGCAGCGGTGCTCCGGCGTCATAGGCGAGCGCGGTCAGGGAGTAGGCAAGGCCGTCGTAGAACTCATCGATCACCGCGTAGCGCTTGCCCGGGTCGCCCTGCATGTCGAGCACGACATCGATGCGCATGGCGGGCGCAAGCACCAAGCGTCCGCCCTCCGGCTCATGCGGGTCGCAGGGCTGGCCGTCGATGGCGACGATGACCGGACGGTGGCCTTCGAAACGCAAAGCCATGATGCGAGCGAGTGACGCATTGGCCAGCCGTAACCTGACGCGCTCGCCGGCCTTCACGGTCAGGTCGGCCGGCGGTGCACCGTTGACGGTGACGACATTGCCGACGCGGCCCGACATCGCTGCATCCATCATGTTGCCGAAGCCGGCAGCGATTTGCCCATCCTTGGTGAGCCGCCAGTCCTGCAGCAGCCATAGAAGCTCGCGGTCGACCGCGACCGGTTCGGCTTCCTCGACGATCAGTGCGCCTGCAAGGCCACGGCCAAGCTGAACCAGGCTGTCGGCATGCGGATGGTACCAGAAGGTGCCGGCATCGGGCGGGGTGAACTCGTACACGAAATTTTCGCCCGGCCTGATCGGCGGTTGGGTCAATCCCGGCACGCCGTCCATCGCGTTCGGCAGCCGGATGCCGTGCCAGTGAACCGTGGTGTCCTCGCCCAGTCCGTTCTCGACGATGATGCGAGCGGGCCGCCCCTGGCGTAAGCGCAGTGTCGGGCCGGGGACCGTGCCATCATAGGCCCATACCGGAGTGTGCGGACCATCGGGGCCGGTGAGCCGTGCCTGGCCTGGCGCCACCCTGATCCGGTGTTCGCCGGTAGCCAGCGCCAGTGCAGGGCGGATCGGCACGGAGGCGGCAATGCTCGCTGCCGCAAACAGGAATTTGCGGCGCGTTATGAACGGACTTGAAACGGAATTCACCCTTGTGACCCCTGCGGTAACCGACGGCGAACGTCGCGACGTCGATTGGATTGCTGCCGCGCCCGCTGCGCATTGTGCGCAGCCGGACGATCAAACGCCGCCAATCAGCCGCGGAAACGGCAGAAACGGCGTCAGACGAGAGCGCTGGGTCTTGGAGGGAATGGCTCGGGCAACAGACTTCGCCCGTGCAGGAACGCGGCGGGAAGCGCCGGCGGCAGCTCTACCCGCAGCAGTCCCGTCACGGGGAGAGCTTCCGGCAGCACCGCCAGAACCGGTGCGACGCAGGTCGGCGCACATTGCATCGGTTTGTCGTTGTCGGCCGAGCTCTTGAGGCAAGCGCTGCAGTCGCCGCCCTTGGCATCGGCCATCTTGGCCATGTCGGCGTCGGTGGTGCCGGCATCTGCGGCCATGGTCATGCGGCTGTCGATCGCCATCCTGGCCGACATGACGGCAGCCTGAGCGGCGGACAGGCTGAACCCGGCGATCACGAGGACCGCGAGCAGCATAGTCAGGAGGTGTTTTGGTGACAGACGTGCCATCATCCGCTCAGGTTGACCGCAAAGCGCGGCTTTTGCAAGCTCGGCATGCTGCGACATCGGCGCTGGTGCGAGCTCTGGTCTGGCGAATCAATGATGAGGATGCTCACATTGATCGTGATCTGACAGCACCTCGATCACACGGCATTCGCAGACTTTCCCTTGCCGGCAGCCCTCAACCATCAGCTCCAGCTCGATCTTCAACGCGGCAAGGCTGCGTATTCGCTGGACGACCTCGGCCAGACGGGCTTGGGCGATGGCGTCGGCGGTTCCACAGGGCTGGTGGGGATTATCCTGCAACGCCAGCAGCGTCCTGATGGCCTCGATCTCGAACCCAAGCTCGCGCGCGTGCCTGATGAAGGCGAGCCGGCGCAAATCTGCCGCTTCATAATGCCGGCGATTGGCTTCGCTGCGGGCAGGGGCTGGAAGCAAATCGATCTGCTCATAGTAGCGGATGGTTGGAACCTTCACGCCGCTGCGTCGGGCTGCTTCACCGATCGTCACACCTGCTGGCATCTTTTCGCTTGTTCCTCTAGTCACTAGAGGATGTAGCGTCGCGATCGAAGATGCAAGAGGTTCACCTTGGCTGCGACCAAACAACAGACCCGCTACCGCGTTGAAGGCATGGATTGCGCGAGCTGTGCCAGCAAAATCGATACGGCTGTGCGGCGGATGCCTGGTGTGCAGGATGTTAACGTGTCCATTTCGGCGGGCACTCTGACGGTCCTTCATACTTCCGAAAGCAATCTTGACGCGATCGAGAGGAAAGTCACCGGCCTCGGTTACGCTGTTGCTCCGCTGACCGCCAAGTCTGGAGCGCCGGCCTCCGATCAATTGGCCGACCATGACCACAGAACGCACAGTCACGACAAGAAATTAGCGGGGTTGCACGGCAACGATGATGCGCCGATGTCGGGGCCGTGGTGGAACGGCGCCAAGGACCGCCTGACCATCGCCAGCGGCGTTGCCCTGGCGATGGCTTTCGCGGTTCATTACGCCTGGCCCGCGACTGGCCCATGGGCCTTCATCGCTGCCACGCTGCTCGGCTTGGTGCCGATCGCGCGCCGGGCGGTCATGGCCGCACTCGCCGGCATTCCGTTCACAATCGAAATGCTGATGACCGTGGCGGCCGCCGGCGCCGTCATTATCGGCGCCGGCGAGGAAGCGGCGACAGTGGTCTTCCTGTTCCTGATCGGCGAATTACTGGAAGGGGTGGCCGCTGGGAAGGGACGTTCTAGCATCCAGGCGCTCACCACACTGGTTCCCAAGACCGCCCTGGTCGAAGAGGATGGGAGGAGCCGCGAGGTGCCGGCCGAAAGCCTGGCCGTGGGGGACATCATTCTGGTGCGGCCCGGTGATCGGATTCCGGCTGATGGCGAGATCACCGAGGGTGACAGCGCCATTGATGAATCGCCTGTTTCGGGTGAAAGCGTCCCGGTGGGCAAAAAGGTTGGCGACGAGGTTTTCGCCGGCACTATCAACGGCGACGGCGTGCTGCGCGTCAAGGTCACGGCGGCCGCCGCCGACAACACGATCGCACGGGTCGTCAAGCTGGTCGAGGAGGCGCAGGAAAGCAAGGCGCCCACCGAGCGTTTCATCGGCCGGTTCTCACGCTGGTACATGCCCGGCGTGGTCGCCGTCGCGGCGCTCGTCGCGATCATGCCACCGCTGCTCCTTGGCGGCGATTGGAACGAATGGATTTACAAAGGTCTGGCGCTGCTGCTCATCGGCTGTCCGTGCGCGCTGGTCATTTCTGTGCCGGCGGCAATTGCGGCGTCGCTTTCGGCGGGCGCCCGGCGCGGCCTGCTGATGAAGGGCGGCGCGGTGCTGGAAGGGCTCGGCACCATCACTGCCGTGGCGCTCGACAAGACCGGCACGCTGACGCTCGGCAAGCCGCAGGTCACCGATGTCGTTGCAGTGGGCGTCCGTGAATGCGAGATCCTTTCCCTGGCGGCAGCGCTCGAGACCGGTTCCAGTCATCCGATGGCCCTGGCCATTCTGCAAAGGGCCAATGCTGACAAGGTTCCGGTGCCACCTGCTGCCGAGGCCAGGGCGATTGGCGGCAAGGGCGTCGTCGGTCGCGTCGGCGGCAAGAGCCTGTTTCTGGGCTCGCCGGCCGCTGCCGGCGAAAAGGCGCCGCTGCCGGCCGACCACGCTGCACGCATCGCGGCCTTCAACGATGAAGGAAAATCGGTGTCGGTGCTGGTCATCGACGACGCTCTTGGCGGCTTCATCGCCATGCGCGACGAACCACGGCCGGACGCATTGGCGGGTCTAAAGGCGCTGACCGATGCGGGCATCAAAACAGTCATGCTGACCGGTGACAACAAGCGCACCGCGGCTGCCATCGGCAAGCATCTCGGCATCGAGGCGCGCGCCGAATTGCTGCCCGAGGACAAGCAGCGCATTATCGGCGAGTTGAAGGGGCAGGGGTTCAGGATCGCCAAGGTCGGCGATGGCATCAACGATGCGCCGGCACTTGCCGCGGCCGATGTCGGCATCGCCATGGGCGGCGGCACGGACGTGGCTCTTGAAACGGCTGACGCAGCGGTGCTGCATGGGCGCGTCGGTGACGTCGCCGCCATGATCCGGCTGTCCCAAGCAACCATGGCCAACATCAAACAGAACATTACAATGGCATTGGGGCTGAAGGCAGTGTTCCTGGTGACGACGATCACCGGTATCACCGGCCTTTGGCCGGCCATTCTCGCCGACACCGGGGCGACGGTCCTGGTGACAGCCAATGCCATGCGGCTGTTGCGCTGGAAGAGCAGCTGGTAAGAGCATCAACACCATCACATCGGGATAGACCATGCAGCAAGCCATTACGTCGGACGGCCTTCGCCGGGTGGTGCTTGTCGTCGCGCTGCTGAACCTCGGTTATTTCGGCATTGAATTCGCCGTGGCGCTGGCGATCGGCTCGGTGTCGCTGTTCGCCGATAGCGTCGATTTCCTGGAAGATGCCTCGGTCAACCTCCTGATACTGCTCGCCATGGGGTGGTCGCTGCGTGCCCGCTCGCGGGTCGGCATGGCGCTGGCACTTATCCTTTTGGTGCCGGGCCTGGCGACGCTGTGGACCGCGTGGGAAAAGTTCAACATGCCGGTGCCGCCGCAGCCAACGGCCCTGACGCTGGCGGGGTTGGGCGCCTTGGCGGTCAACCTGTCATGCGCCTACATGCTGGCGCGCTACCGCCACCACAGCGGCAGTCTTACCAGGGCGGCATTCCTCTCGGCCCGCAACGACGCCGTCGCCAACATCGCGATCATACTGGCCGGACTGGTGACGGCCTTCCTATGGCGCTCGGCATGGCCGGATCTGATCGTCGGGCTGGGAATCGCGGCACTGAATGCAGACGCGGCGCGCGAGGTCTGGGAGGCTGCCCGGGAAGAGCACCGAGCCGTTTCGTGAAGCCAAACGCTCAGCGCGCTGCCGGATTGCTAATCCGCCAATGCAGGCCGCATACCGGCCGGCAGTCATCCAGAAACTTGCGTGATCTCTAATATAAACGCACACTTGCAAAGCGGACCGAGAGAGAAACCGCCACGAACATCATCAAAAAGGCCCGCGTCCCGGACGAGGACGCGGGCCGGTTTTCGTTGGCATGCGCTAGGCAGGTATCAAGACGGCGATGCGGTGGATGCCGACCACCTTGCTGGTGTTGGCTGCCGCCTCGGTCTTGCCCTTGGAGCAGGTATACATGTCACCTTCCTTGAGCTTGAATTGCTTGTCGGCTTTCTTGACCGTGAATTCACCGGCGGCAATGGTGCATACCATGTCGTTGTCCATTACCATTGCGGGAGCGGCTGCTCCCGGCTGAAAGACCACATCGACAATTGAGATGCTCTTGTAGGCGGGGATATCGGAATTGCCGGTGCCGACCTCAACTACCCTGACGCCGGGGGCTATTTCCTTGCCTTCCTTCGGGCCGTATTTCTTGACCTTGGCAGCTGCCGCCAGCGTGAACAAAGGCGTTACCGCGGCCGCCGTCACGCCGAGCGCAATTGCAGACCTGCGATTTATGGTTTTCATCGCGTCCTCCCATTATGTTGGCCGCGCACCAATGTGCATGGCCACTCTATATTAGCACATTTGCAGATAACTGCAGAACGCCGTTTCGGAGGGTCCATGAGCGAACCGCCTCCCGGTCGAATGCGACCGAATAACAAACAATTCTATGCTATGCTGGCGAGCCATCAAACGGACGGCGGGGGATAGCAATGTTGGAAACGGACAAGGTGTTCGCTGGCTCGATTCCGGAAAACTACGACCGCTATATGGTGCCGTTGATTTTCGAGCCGTTCGCCGCAGATCTTGCACGACGGGCCGCGTCCTTGTCGCCCAAGGCCGTTCTGGAAACCGCCGCGGGCACCGGGGTTGTCACCCGCGCATTGGCGCCAAAACTGGCCCCCAGTGCAAGCTATGTCGTAACCGACCTCAACCAGCCGATGCTCGACTACGCCGCTTCGCGGCAAGCTCCCGACGATCGCATCAAATGGCGTCAAGCCGATGCTCTGGCGCTGCCGTTCGAAAATGCGGCCTTCGATCTCGTTTGTTGTCAGTTCGGTGCGATGTTCTTTCCCAACCGCTCATCTGCCTACCGCGAAGCCCGGCGAGTTCTGAAGCCTGGCGGACATTTCCTATTCAGCGTGTGGGATCGCATCGAGGAGAATGTATTTGCCGACGATGTGACGAATGCTCTGGCGCGGATTTTTCCGAACGATCCGCCGCGCTTTCTGGCACGCACGCCGCATGGCTACCACGATACGGCACTGATCCGCCGCGAACTGGAGGACGCAGGTTTTTCCGGTGTGGTGATCGAGACGAGGGCCGAACAAAGCCGTGCCTCCTCGCCGCGCCTTCCGGCCGTTGCTTATTGCCAGGGCACTCTCCTTCGCAACGAAATCGAGGCCAGGGAGGCGGGAAAACTGGATGCTGCAACCGACTACGCCGCAGCCGCGATTGCAGACAGGCATGGCAGCGGCGAGGTTGCTGCCAAAATCCAGGCTCACATAATCATGGCTGTGGTCTGAACGGTTCATCGTTTTCCGGGCGGAAAACCGTTTCACACTTTTCCTGGAATTTGCTTGAGGTGCTGGATATTCCGTTCAGCGCTGAGCAGTAAACGTCTTGCCGCTATCCTGAATTCCCAGACGTTAATCGTTCATTCGCCCAAGTGGCAGGTCGACAAGTGGCAGGTCGATAATCGCCAGTTCGACCGATCACCGGGGCTTGATGGCGGCGGCTGCCGGCGGCGCGATTCCGGTCGGCCTGGCTTCACTTTGGCAGCCGTCGCCGACTCCGCCCAGCAAGGTCTAGTCATTTCGCTTTCTTGACTCGGCCGACAAAAACGGGCAGCAAAGTCATCATTGGAGGGCAGTTTTGCCAACTATGCAGGTTTTGGAGGGCGTTTTTCGGTGTGACCGTCGCCCAATCGGCGGTCGGTAGAGGGATTGGTTAACCAACTTTGTCCATCTTTTGAATCAATCGGCAACAGACGCGAAGTGTGCTGGGGGCACCAGGCGAACTGTGAATGTCACGGCTGCGAAATCCGCTAGCCGGCAACGGCCGATTGAGAGTGGTTGAATGGCGTTTGTAAGTGCGAAAACCCGGGGTGACAGTCCTGCAACTGGATTGACTTCGATGAGGCCCGGCCTGCGCTGGGTCGCGGTTCCGGCCGTCGGCGCAGCCATTGCTTTATGGTCGGTGGCGACCTTGGCCGGCCTTTATTCGATGGGAACCTCGCTCACCGCCGTTTCCAACGGTCTCCCGCAAAGCCTGCTCGCGCCGCGCACCATCGCGCTCGCCGATCCTCGCCGCAGCCTTGCAAAGGCGCAGGCCCCGACATGGGCCGCGGCAAACGCAGCGCTGTCGGCCCAGTTGCTGCAGCACGGATGCGATGCCAACTGCCTGCGGTCGGCGTCGAACTTCGTTCACCAGGGAAAATCGGCGCGTCTCAAGCGCAATACCGTGCCGCTTGTCGCCGATGCATCGCGGCAATCCAGCTTCGACGACGTGGTGGCCAAAGCCGCGCTGTCGCCGCAAAAGCTTGCCGCTGCCTTTGCCCGTGCCTCCTCCGGCTCACCCGTCATGCTCGCCAGCCTGCCGGCCGATGCCCGGTTCGCCGAGCCGGTACGCATACCCGACCCGAACGGCCCGGCATCGGTGCGCTTCGGGCCGGCGGTGGCGGAGATCGAACGCTCGTCGCGCCTGGCGCTGGCGCTGGCGAATACGTTGCCGGAGCAGATGATCGACGTGCTCCCGGCAGCCGTCATGGCAAGCGAGCCCGCGGCTTCACAAGAGCCGCAAGAACCTGAGGTCCAGTTGGCCTCGCTGCCGCCGCAGGACGACATGCCCGACAGCATTCCGCTGCCGACGCTGCGTCCGCGGGCGGTCATCGATCAGCCGGCGCCCCAGACTCAAGCCTCGAAAGACCGGGCGCCGAAAGACCGGACGCCAAAGGATCAGGCAGCAAAAACGGAGCCGCCCCAGGCATCCAAGGCCCAGGCATCGAAGACCCAGGCATCCAGGGCGAGCAAGGTCCAGACGGCCGATGCTCCGCCGGTCGAGACGCAACCCGGCAGCCTGTCGCCTCGCAATTCGTCACAAGCGGCAGTGCCGGCGGTGTCGGGCAAGCCGGGCAAACGGTCGAAGACGCAAGGCGGCGACATGCTGGCCTATGCCAAGCCCGACATGCCTTCCGGCGGACTCGGCGGGGCCTTCAGGAACCTGTTCACCACGCCTGGCATGGGCAGCGGCGTCGCCGTCTACGACATCTCGGCCAAGACCGTCTATATGCCCGACGGCTCGCGGCTGGAGGCACATTCGGGGCTGGGCGCGATGGTCGACCAGCCGCGCTACGTTCACAAGAAGAATGTCGGTCCGACGCCACCCGATACCTATAATCTGACGCTGCGGGAATCGCGCTTCCACGGCGTCGAGGCACTGCGTCTCACCCCTGCCAGCGGCAGCAACAAATATGGCCGCGACGGCCTGCTCGCCCACACCTACATGCTGCGCGGCGGGCGCGCCGAATCCAATGGCTGCGTCGTCTTCAAGGACTATGCCCGCTTCCTCGCCGCCTACAAGAAGGGCAAGATCAAGCGCCTCGTCGTGGTGCCGCGGCTGTCGAAGCCGCTGACACGCGTCGCCCAAGAGGGCCGCGGCGCTTAGGTTATTCGCAGGCAGCGCAAACATGTGAGATGTCGGCGGGAACAGCGCCGGCATCGCTGGTTTTGCCGCGTGGACTTTCCCGCCCGATTTCCAACAGATTGTCAGCAGCCGGCCGCGAAACGGTTTTCATTCCCGGCCGGGGATATTATGACTGACCGGTCGGGCGGCTCCAGCTTCAAACAATCAAGAGGACATCATGACAATACGCGCTGTCGTTTGGGGCGAGAATATCCATGAGCGGACCAATGAGGTGGTCGCCGGCATCTATCCCGCGGGCATGCACGCGACGATTGCCAATGCGCTGAAGCTCGACCCCGAGATTTCGGTGTCGTGGGCAACCCTGGAGCAGCCGGAGCATGGGCTGCCGGCCGACCGTCTGGCCGAGACCGATGTCTTGCTGTGGTGGGGGCACAAGGACCATGGCGCCGTCGCCGACGAAGTGGTCGAGCGCGTGGCGCGCCGTGTCTGGGAGGGCATGGGGCTGATCGTTCTCCATTCCGGCCATTTCTCGAAGATTTTCAAGAAGCTGATGGGCACGCCCTGTACGCTGAAATGGCGCGAGGCGGGCGAGCGCGAGCGGCTTTGGGTGACCAGCCCCAACCACCCGATCGCAGCCGGGATCGGCGAGTATTTCGAGCTCGAGAACGAGGAGATGTATGGCGAGCAGTTCGCCGTGCCGGAGCCGCTCGAGACCGTGTTCATCTCGTGGTTCCAGGGCGGCGAAGTGTTCCGGTCGGGGCTGACCTATCGCCGCGGCGCCGGCAACATCTTCTATTTCAGGCCCGGCCACGAGACCTATCCGACCTATCACGATGCCAACGTCCACAAGGTGCTGCGCAATGCGGTGAAATGGGCGCACAACCCGCTCGGCTCCAATCCGGCCATCCTCGATGCGCCGAACGTGCCGGCGGAAAAGGCGCTCGAGCCGATCGTCGAGCGCGGCGGAAAACTTCATTCCGCCGGCGAAGCCGGCTTTCGCTAGACCACAAATCCATGGTCGAACAAGAAGATAAAGCCCTGTCCTAAGGATAAGAATCATGCGCCTCTTGATACTCGGCACCGGTTGGATGGCGGAGGAGCACGCCAGGCAGTTCGGCAAGATCGAGGGCGTCGAACTGATCGGCGCCGTCGATCTCGACCGTACGCGTGTCGACAAGTTTTCGGACATCTACGGTATCCCCAACCGGTTCGCGTCGCTGGACGAGGCGCTGGCATGGGGCAAGTTCGACGCGGTGGCGAACGTGACGCCGGATCGCATCCACCATCCGACCACCATGATGCTGATCGCGGCGGGCAAGCCGGTGCTGTGCGAGAAACCGCTGGCCGAAAACTTCGAGAAGGCCAGTGAGATGGCCGATGCCGCCGAGCGGGCCGGCATCATCAACATGGTCAACCTGACCTATCGCAATGTCGCGCCGCTGCAGAGAGCGCGCGCCATGGTGCTGGCCGGCGAGATCGGCACGGTCAGGCATGTCGAGGCGTCCTATCTGCAGAGCTGGCTGGTGTCCAAGTTCTGGGGCGACTGGCGCACCGATCCGAAATGGCTGTGGCGGCTGTCGCGCGGCCATGGCTCCAATGGCGTGTTGGGCGACGTCGGCATCCACATCCTCGATTTCGCCAGCTATGGCGCGGCGCTCGATATCGACCATGTGTTCTGCCGGCTGAGATCCTTCGACAAGGCGCCCGGCAACCGGATCGGCGAGTACGGGCTCGACGCCAATGACAGTTTCACGATGTCGCTGGATTTCAGCAATGGCGCCTTCGGCGTCGTCCATGCCAGCCGCTGGGCGACCGGCCATTTGAACGAACTCCGTCTGCGCATCTACGGCGACAAGGGCGGCATCGAAGTCGTGCACAATCTGACCGGCTCAGAGCTGAAAGCCTGCATCGGCGAAGACGTCGAGAACGCCAAATGGCAAGTTCTGGACACCGGAACGGTGCAGACCAACTACCAGCGCTTCGTCGATGCAGTGCGCAACGGCGTCCAGGCCGAACCGTCGTTCCGGCATGCTGCCGAATTGCAGAAGGTCCTCGACCTCGCCGTCGTCTCGGATGAGAAGCGGGCTGAATTGAGCACGCACGCGGATGCGCAATAGACCTGGGTTCCTCGCGGCGGGGCGGGGGCGGTCAGGGTCAAAACAAAACCGAGTTTGCATCTCGGCCATTCACGGCAGGAAGTCACGGCTCTGAAAGCAGAGTTCATTGTCTTGGAGAGAGGCCATCGAGCAGGAAGCCGAGGCCTTTCCGGAAAGCACCATCCCAATCGTTATCCAACAGCAGACGAGAGCGTTCGATCGTCGGATAGCGTTGGCTGAGCCCTGTAAGGCGCTGCTGCGTGTCGGCTCTGCCGTCGTCCGAGAGGTCGAAGTTCGCCCGGCTGATGGTGGCGCCCATCACATAGTTCCACAGCGACCATATCGCGACGTTCAAATCTGCGTCCGCCACACCGGCCCTGGACAAGGTCTTGCTCAGCAGTTCAAGGCGACTGAGGATGTTCGCGCCGAGCGCCCGGCGCGGCAACAGCGATGCCGACCAAGGATGGCGCAGCATGCTGGCGCGCCAGTCTTCGAGCATATGGACGACTTCTCCGCGCCAGTCTCGAGGCTCAACCAGTTGCGGCGGTCCGCCATATTCGAGCACCGAATCGAGCGCCAGATCAAAGACATCCTCTTTGTTGTCGACGTGCCAATATAGGCTCATCACGCCCGAGCCGAGGCGATCGGCCAGCCGACGCATCGTCAATCCGTCGACCCCTTGAGCGTCCAGCAGTTCTACCGCGGTCGCCACGATACGTTCCCGCGAGAGAGGCGGTTCACTGCGCGGCTCCTGCACGGGCTGGAGCGACCCGCTTGTCCGCTGAGATCGCGTGCTCCGGGCGCCGCTACGTTTGGCTGCCATCCGTCTTCCTCGCTGCTCGGGCCGTCGATTTTGACCGGCAACGCGACGAATGTCGATCCTGAACGATTGACTCGTACGACGTACTATGCGACTGGCTCGTGCGGCGTACGAGTCGATCGCCGATATCAATCATGCCGGCCGCGAGGGTGTCTTGCTCGCAGTCGGCAGAGCCAAGAGAAAATCATGCCACGCGCCAAGCGCCTGCTTATCGGAGGGTTAATCGTGATGACCATGGGCGTTTCCACTGCCACAGCGAATGATCTCAAGCTGACCATCGTCAATCCACAAAACCTCTATGACCCATCGCCGAATGGCTACAGCACGGCGGTGATCACGCCCCGCGGAGCCCGGCTGGCCTACATCTCCGGACAGGGCGGCCAGGACAGCACGGGAGCCTTGTCGCCCGACTTCGCTGTCCAGGTTGCGCAGGCCTACGCAAATTTGCGCACCGCCCTCGATGCGCTCGGTGCCAGGCCGGATCAGGTCGCCAAGCTTACGGTCTTTGTGGTCGATCGCGATATGTCCAAGCTTGGGGTCTTGACCAGGAACGTCAAGGAGATGTTCGGCGAGGCGCTGCCGGCGCAGACTCTAATTCCCGTTCCCAAGCTTGCAATCGACCCGATGCTCTTCGAGGTGGAGGCCGTGGTCGTGCCTGACTAGGGGCGCGGCTATAGCTCCGATCGCCCAAATCGAATGGGTCGAGCGCGCCGCTAGCCGCGCGCTCGCCATCACGAAGGCCGAGCAACAGGGCTTCGCTTGTTGCGTCTGCGGCGACAAGGGTGGCATCGAAGTCGTGCACAATCGGGTCGCACCACGCATTCGTCATCCCAGGGTCTGCGCCGCGTCGCTTCGCTCCTTGCTCCACCCCCGGGACGAAGTCATCATGGCTGAGGCCATTGCGGATGTCGGAGATCGGCGGAGCGTTTCCTGCTCCCACCCAACATAGCCTCACCTGGAGATGAAATGATGGAAACCAGCGTAAGGAAGCTATTCGAGAGATATGAGCGCTTTTTCAACCAGTCCCTCGGCGGCGACATGGACATGGATGAAGTCGCATCGCTGTATGCTTCGGACTTCATAGCGGCTTCGCCCGCCGGGGTCATGACTGGAAAGAACGATGGGCAACTCAAGCAGGTCATGGCGCAAGGCTATGCGCACTATCGCGCGATAGGTACGAAGGAAATGCGGATACGCAACCTCAGGCTCTCGCCGATAGACGAACATCATTGCGTGGCCCATGTCGCCTGGACGGCAACCTATGCCCGCAGGGATCAATCGAAGGTGGCGATAGATTTTGACGTCCACTACCTCGTGCAGAAATTGGACGCAGAGCCGAAGGTTTTCGGCTGGATATCAGACGACGAGCAGGCGCTGTTGAGAAAGCACGGCATCGTCTGAGGTCCGCTTTGTCCTAATGCCCTCCTAATGCCGCAGGATCTTGCTCAGGAAAGCGCGGCTGCGGTCGGTCTTCGGGTTGGAGAAGAACTCGTCCGGGGTGCCGCTCTCGACGATGGCGCCGGCGTCCATGAACACGACGCGCTGGGCGACCTTGCGGGCAAAGCCCATCCCGTGCGTCACCACCATCATGGTCATGCCTTCCTCGGCGAAGACGTCGAGAACGCTAAATGGCAAGTTCTGGACGCCGGAACGGTGCCCACCAACTACCAGCGCTTCATCGATGCAGTCCGCAACGGCGTCCAGGCCGAACCGTCGTTCCGGCATGCTGCCGAATTGCAGAAGGTCCTCGACCTCGCCGTCGTCTCGGATGAGAAGAGGGCCGAATTGAGCACCCACGCCGATATGCAATAGGTTTGGCTTCCTCGCCCCCGCCAAGCGGGGGGAGATGTGGCCGCAAAGCGGCCGGAGAGGGGTCTTTGGCAGCGAGGGCGTTCGCAAGAACGAAATGTCTTTGATGTCGGGACAAGGTCGCACGCAATGACATGGTCAGCGCAATTCCCCCTCTCCGTCTCGGCGACCCGGGTGGTTTGTGAAACCTCGCTAGCCGCGAGCGAGACTGAACTAACTCGGAAGGTCAGTTGACACTTCGCCGCAACGGCCCATCGTTGATTGTTGGCCTGCCTTTCCGACCAACTTTTGAACAGGGAGGAAACAATGGAAGCCGTCAATCGTAGATCCACACTTGCACTCGGTCTTACACTGGCCGCAACGCCTCTGATCGCTTGGGGGACACCAGCAGCCGCCCAGACTTACGGCCCCGATGAGGGCAAGGAGGTCTCACCCGGCGTCAGAGTTGTAGCGCTTGGTGAGCGCAAGTCGGTCATACCAGCCTATGCAACGGTGAAGCTGCGCGATGTTGTCATTCAGCCTGGAGCGAAGACGGCTGACAACATGATGAAGAACGACATGCTCTGCCACATGACTGAGGGAGAACTTTCGGTCGTTCACAACAAACAAAAGTTCACAGTCAAGAAGGGCGATGTTTGGGCCTGCGCTAATGGCGCTACGACAGAAGGCACCCAGAACACGAGCAGTGCGGTCGCGATCATGCGGGTCATCGATTTGATGCCCGCATAAGGGAAGCGGCTGGTGGAAGTGCGGCAATGGCCGCCCTAAGAGGAAGCCCGGCGCGCATCTGTCGTATTAGGGAACGTCCAGCGAAGGGCCGCTTTCCATCCATCTCGGCCATCGACGACAGCCAGCTGAGTTGAGTTTGAACTCTAATGCCGCAGGATCTTGCTCAGGAAGGCGCGGCTGCGGTCGGTCTTCGGGTTGGAGAAGAACTCGTCCGGCGTGCCGCTCTCGACGATGGCGCCTGCGTCCATGAACACGACGCGCTGGGCGACCTTGCGGGCAAAGCCCATCTCGTGCGTCACCACCATCATGGTCATGCCTTCCTCGGCCACCGCAACCATGACGTCGAGGACTTCCGAGATCATCTCGGGGTCGAGCGCCGAGGTCGGCTCGTCGAACAGCATGATCTTGGGGCGCATGCCGAGGCAGCGCGCGATCGCCACGCGCTGCTGCTGGCCGCCTGAGAGCTGCGCCGGATAGGCATCGACCTTGTCGGCGAGGCCGACCTTGGCGAGCAGCTCGCGCCCGGCCTTCTCGGCCTCGGTCCGCGGGATCTTGCGGACATGGATCGGCGCCAGGGTGACGTTCTCGAGCGCCGTCTTGTGCGGATAGAGGTTGAACGACTGGAAGACGAAGCCGATCTCGGTACGCAGTCGCGTCATGTTGGTGGCGTGGTCGCCGAGGCGCTGGCCGTCGACCGTCAGGTCGCCGTCGCGGATCGTCTCCAGCCCGTTGATGCAGCGGATCAAGGTGCTCTTGCCCGAGCCGCTCGGGCCGCAGACGACGACCACTTCGCGCGGCTCGACGCTCAGCGTAATATCCCTGAGCACGTTGAGCTGGCCGAACCATTTGTTGACGCCGCGAAATTCGATCATGCCGGCACCATTCTTGCTGCTGAGGTTCGTCATAGCTGCACCTCGCCATGGGCTGCGCCCATGCGCTGTTCCAGCCGTCGGGCCAGCATGATCAGGGGGTAGCAGACGATGAAATAACCGACGCCGACGAGGAAGAAGACGAGCAGGCCGTTCGGCACACGCTGCACCACCAGCCACCCGACGCGGGTGAGATCGGTGAGCCCGATGGCCGAAACGACCGAGGAATCCTTGATCAGCAGCACATATTGCCCGACCAGCGGCGGCAGCACGATGCGCATCGCTTGCGGCAGCACCACCTGGCGCATGCGCTGCCAGCGCGACAGGCCGGACGCCAGCGCCGCCTCGACCTGGCCGGTCGGCACCGAACGGATGCCGGCGACGACGATCTCGCAGATGAAGCAGGCGGCCAGATTGGTCAGCGCGATGATGCCGGCGGTGAAGGCGTCGAGCTCGATGCCGAGTTCCGGCAGGATGAAGAAGATCAGGAAAATCTGCACCAGGAACGGAGTGCCGCGGATCAGGTCGACCCAGCCGCCGATCGCGCTGCTGATCAGCCGGTTGCCGCCTGTGCGCAGGATGCCGAGGCCGAAGCCGAGCAAGGTGCCCAGCACCAGGCTGATCAACGACAGCACCACGGTCATGCCGAGGCCGCGCAAGGCGAGGGGATAGCTGCCGGCGATGCTTTGCAGTTGCTGCCAGATCATGTCCGTGCCCCCGCCAGGCCGAGCCAGCGCCCGGAGAGTGCCGCCAGTCCCTTCAGCCCGTAATAGAGCAGCAGGTAGAAGGCGGCGATGGTGATAAAACCTTCGGCCGGCATGAAGCGGTCGGAAGCGAGCAATTGTCCGGCGCGCGTCAGTTCGGCGACCGAGATCAGCGACAACAGCGCGGAATCCTTGACCAGCACGATCGCCTGGCCGAGCAGCGGCGGGATCGTCACCTTAAACGCCTGCGGCAGGATGACGAGGCGCATGCGCTGGACATAGGTCATGCCCGAAGCGACGCCGGCCTCCACCTGGCCGCGCGGGATCGACAGGATGCCGGCGCGGATGATCTCGGCGACATAGGCGCCGCTGTTCAGCGACAGGGCCAGGATGCCGACGACGAGCTCGGGCAGGACGAAGCCGAGCCGCGGCAGGCCGAAATAGAGGAAATAAAGCTGCGCCAGCAGCGGCGTGGCGCGCACTGCATCGATATAGGCCTTGGCCGGGACGCGGAACAGCCGGCCGCGCTGCAGGTTCATCGCGGCGAGTACGATGCCGACGGCGAGCGCGCCGGCAAAGGAGAGGACAGACAGCCACACGGTCGTGACGAGGCCCTGCCCGAACAGGGGCAGATATTCGACGATGGTGCGGAAGCTGAAGTTTTCGAGCATGGTGAGGCGGTGACTGGTGACTGGTGACTGGTGAATGGCGAGTAGCGAGTAGCGAGTAGCGAGTAGCGAGTAGCGAGTAGCGAGTAGCGAGTAGCGTTCCCTACTCCCCACTCCCTACTCCCTACTCCCTACTCCCTATTCCCTCTACTCAGTGATCCTTCTTCCAGGCGTCGGAATTGACCCAGTAATCGAGGTTCTTCTGCAGGCGGCCGTCGAGGCTGACCTGGTCGAGGAACAGGTTCATCCAGGTCAGCAGGTCCTGCTCGTCATAGCGCGTGGCGAAGGCCAGTGGCTCCTTCGACAGCATGTCCGGCATGATGATGAAGCTGCCGGCCGGATAAGCGGTTGACTGGCCCTTGACCGCCGAGACGTCGTTGACGCCGCAATCGGCCTGGCCGTTGTTGACGGCGTCGAGCAGCAGCGGGCCGCCGCCCTTGTAGCTCTTGATGTCGGCATCGGGGAAGGCGGCCTTGGCTTCCTTCTCGCCGGTGGCGCCGAGCAGCACCGCGATCTTGGTGCCCTTGGCCTTGCAGTCCTCGGTGGACTTGAAGGCGGTCCCAGCCTTGGTGAAGACGGTGCTGCCCGTGTACATGTAAGGCTTGGTGAAGGCGACCTTCATGCCACGCGCCAGTGTCGGCGTCATGTCGGCAACCAGAAGATCGGCCTTGCCCGACAGCAGCGCCGGGATCAGGCCGTCCCAGTCGAAGTCGAGGAAGGTGATCTTGACGCCCATTTCCTTGGCCATCAGTTCGGCGAGTTCGACCGAACTGCCGGTGCGTTCGCCGGCGGCGCCGACCAGCGAGAAGGGCGGTCCCTGCGTCTGCACGGCGACGCGCAACTCACCGCGCTTGGTAATCTCGTCGAGCGTTCCGGCACTGGCGGCAGCGGTGAGGCCGGCGAGCGCAAGTCCGGCGATGAAAAGCTTGGCAATCTTCATTTGGGCATTCCTCCTTGTTGTCGTTTGTTGTTCCACTTGTTGTTTCACCCCATCGGGGCGCCTTTTGAGCGGCGGCGCCGTTGCCGGCGGCAACCACCGTTCGAAAATCTTCAATCCCAGCTCACCGTTTCGGCGACCTTGATGCCGCGCCTGGCCAGCTCGTCGAGGAAGCGGCCATCGGGCACATGCAGCAGCGGGTTGAGCAGGCCGGGCGTGGCGATCTCGCGCCGTGCCAGCATCTGCGCCACGATACTGGCGGGATAGCCGACGCCAAGGCTCATGCCGAACAGGCCGGAGGCGAGGTCGCGTTCGATGACCAGCTCCGAGGTCACCGTCTTGCGGCGGCCGCCTTCGCTGCCGACAAAGACGTTGCGCATCACGCAAAGGTCCTTTTCGTCGGCGCCATATTGCAGTTGCGGACCGAGCAGCCGGCCGAGGAATTCGCGTGGGCTGACGCCGGTGCCGGGCACCTTGTCCTCGGACAGGAAGCCGAGCTGCTTCAGCGGCGCCCAGAACGCCGACCAACCGGGCCAGCGCAGCGAATAGCGGCCGGAGCGCTGCAGCCCCTTGGCGGCGGCGAGCATGCCGGCATAATGCGGCGCGTCGCCATTGGGAAAGGCCTCGAGCCGCCCCAGCCCGGCGATCTCGATGTCGTGGATGAAACGATTGTCGTGCTGGCGGGCGGCCGGCACGTCGACCCGTTTGCCGTCCTCGACCAGCACGCTGTCGCGGTTCTGGCTGACCAGAACCATGTCGAAATTCCAGCTCACCTTGTAGCGCAGCGGCTCGACCACCGCCTTCGGCTCGGGAATGCCGCCGCAATAGGAATCGATCGCGGTGATGGTGTCGAACTGGCGTGCGGCGCGCGCGTAGAGCACAAGGTCGATGCCAGGGTCGAGCCCGCATTCGGTGACGATCGAGACGCCGGCCCTTTCGGCCTCGGGAGCGAGATCGGCGATGGCCTTGCCGTAATTGGTGGTGACCAGCGGCGTGCGCGTCGCGATCGCCGCCTGCACCGCCTCGCGCATCAGCGGCTGCGGCAACAGGTCGATGACCGCGTCGACGTCCTTCATCACATCGGCCAGCACCGGTCCGATCGCGCCCTCCGGCACGACAAAACGCACCCGGGCAAGGTCGGTCAGGCCGCCAAGCCGCGCCGCGCCGTCGGTTGCGGTGTCGAGGCAGACCACTTGCTCAACGCCGTCGCTGGCGACGAGATCGGCGATCGCCGCCCGGCCTTGCAGGCCGAGGCCGCCGAGAACCGCGATCTTCATGCCATTTCCTTTCGCGTCTCGTCCGACCAGCAGCCTTCCGGCAGGCTGACCCATTTGTTGCAGGACGCCATGACGACGAAGGTTTCGCTGCGCACGACTTCGCCCGGCTCGCCGGCGCCAGGGATCAGCTCGCTGGTGACGCGGTAGAGATCGGCGACATCGCCGGCCACCGTTACGTCGACGATGATGTCGAAGCGTCCGGTGACGACGGCGGCCGAGTTCACGAAAGGCAGTTCGGAGATGCGCTGCGCCAGTTCACGCGCCCGGCCGCGCCCTTGCGCGTTGATGCCGACGATGGCCGAGATCAGCTCGGGGCGTTCGGTCAGGTTGAGCAGTCCGACGATCTTGAGCAGGTTGCGGTCGAGCAGGTTGCGCAGCCGCATGCGCACCGTCGGCACCGAGATCGCCATCTTCTCCGCGAGGCGGTTGACGCCAAGCTGCGCATCCTGCGACAGCAGCTTGACCAGTCGCCGGTCGGTCTGATCGAGATGTTCCCGCAAACGCTCAGGCTTTCATAAAAGGAAATAAACGGTCGGATTTTCTTTCTGATATGAAAATACCTTATGAGAGATTTTTAACAACGGCAAGAGCCACGTCATCCGCGGTGCCCCTGTGCCTGTCGGCAGTTCGTTGCACATGCCACATTTTGTTCTTGCTTTGTGCCGGCAGCTATGCTACTAATTTGGGTATGGTGCTAATCGCGCCGCCGACCCGCCCTCCCGAGGCGGGTTTTTTGTTTTCCGGATACCCTTTGAAGGTTCAGCGCCGCCGGCTTGAGTTGGCGGTACAGCGCCGTTCGGGACGCGCTGTGTTCGAGGGTGAAAGAAGCAAGTGGCGCAAGAGGTGCCTGGAATCCATAGCTTAGAAAGGAACGGTAAATCGACATGAAGAAGATTTCTCATCTGTTGGTGCTGACGGCAATCTGCACCATTACCGCCGCCATGGCGCCAGCTGGCGCCGCATATGCCCAGAATGCGCCCTACTGGCGAGCGGACTGGGAGGAGGGGCCTTGCACCGGAGCCTCGTGCTATACCGACTGGTCTTTCGTCCAGGCGGAGAATCCGGCGGAAGCCGATCCCAGCCTGAACGCAATTATCAGCGGCCTGGTCTCGACCGGCGCAGGGAATGTATCCTCGCACGGCGGCAACAGCTTCGGAAAGTTCGAAACGACGCTGGCTGCCATCAATGCCGGGAAGCCCCACTCCAAAGTCTACAAGGAGTGGCTCTTTGCAGGCGGCCTGGCCAAGAACGACGCTTTCGGACGTCCGCTCCAGGCGGTGTCGCCGTCAGGGATCGATGGAACTTATGTCGCGTGGTTTTTCATTCCCTCCGATTACCAATACGCGGGAAACGGCTGGACGAATATCTTCCAGTTCAAGGTGACCGAGCAATCGCCTTTCAAGCAGGACCCAACATGGTGGGTCAACCTGACCGACAATCCGACTGACGATGTGGTGATGCTGCATGTGGAGAATGCGGCGGCCGGAGTCCACAATCCGGCTAACGATGTTCCCGCCCCGAAGGGGCGCTGGTTTCAGCTGCGCGCGGATCTCTATGAAGGGGTAGGCATCGATTGGTATCTGGACGGGGTGTTTTGGCAATCGTCGTCGAACGCAACGTGGCCGGTCGGGCGGGATTCCGACGGATCAGGTACACCTCAGTCATTCGTGTTTGGCGTGGGCCACTATGGTGGAGTTGGCAAACTCTACACTGACGATGCCTACATGATTGCAAAGTAGCCACTGACACATTGCCGAAGTGCATAAAATAACAAGCTGCTTCGGGTCCAACCGGGCGGCTATTTTTGTATCTAGAGCGCGTCGCATTGAACGGATCCTGCGACGCGCTTTAAGTTTTTTGTTTTATGCATGTCGTTGTCGCAAAATCGTTGCGAGGCGCAACCGCAACTTATTGTGCCTTCACCTGATAGGCGGAGAGGCTCATCCGAGATATCGCCAAAAGCGGCTTTTCAATAAAACTATAGCTGGCCAGGGAGACGGCAATGCAGGCGGTGACAATAACCATGCCTGCGAGCCATGGTGATACATTGGCGCTTGCAACGACAGGAGCGGTCGCAAGCAGCACGATAGGATGTGTCAGATAGAGAGAGTAGGAAGCATCACCCAACCTTGCCAGCACGCGAGGAGCAAGAAGCCGGAAGTAGCTTTCCAGGCTTATGCAAGCCGCGACAAGGATCAACGCCGGGATTCCCTGAGCAAGGGTTCGCGGCAAGTTGAAGCCAAGGCCCATCACCAGCATGGACACGATGGCGAACACGAGTGCCGAGACACCCAGGACGGCAGGCGAACGCGCCAGCCTGCCGACCAGGTGGCCGAGAGCCATGCCGGCAAGGAACTCAAACAGGATTGGCGTGGTATAGAAAAACAGCACAGTATCGGCGGCGGGTTTGAAGATGATGCGCGCCGCTACGGCGATTGCAAAGACAACGCCGACCATGGCCATTTGCGTCAAGGTGCCAAGACCCATAGTCGCCGCGAACAGAATGTAAAACAGGATTTCCAGATTGAGCGTCCAACCCACGCCAAGCACTGGTTGGACATAACCTGTAACAGTGTCGAGATAGGGAATGAAAAGCAGGCTATTGGTGAGCTGCTCAAGAGACACTGCACGACCGGCAAACAACCAAAGTGCGGCGACCATGACGAAGGTCATAACCCAATAGAACGGAACGACGCGCGTGAAGCGCTGCATCAAAAAAGCACGATGGTCGCGACGTCTGTTCTCCGTCGAGAGAACCATGACAAAACCGCTGATGACGAAAAACAGATCGACACCACTGTTTAGGATGGGAATACCCAGATCGAGCATGCCCAGTGCGGCCGGAAGATGATAGATAACAACCATGAGGGCTGCTAGCCCCCGCAGGATCTGTACCGATGTATACTGTTGAACCCGGCGCGGCGCAGCGTGATCATTCTCTGGAATGATGTTCATCGAAAAATGGTCCCCTGTGCGGGGAGCATTAACACACGGGGTCGTTGATGTGCTGATTAATTGCTGGTTTAATTAATGCGTAAAGTTTTAGATAAGTTTTACTGACACCAGCACGCGGCCATACTTTAGACCCGCCCGACTTTGGCCTGCCTCTCTGTCAAAACCTGGCATCTCCCCAGTGAAGAGGAGATTGGCCGTTTCCCCGCGCTAACGGCTGGTCTCGAAGATAGCGACGGCTGCCGCTGTCAGCGCGGCGTTACCGGGTGCTACTGTTCCATCAGGAAGCTCCTTGCCGTCTTCCAGTCCGACGCGCGTCGACCATCGGCGTTCCGCCGCCCGGTGCACGAAAGGCCAGACCGTGGCGTCGGCACCGTGCAGCAGGATCGCCCGGCGCATCCCGGCGCCGTCGAGCACGGCGGCGATATCGTCACTGACCTCCAGCGCCGCGTCCAGGGGCTGCTCGGAGATTTCGATCAGGATGCGCAGCACCCGTTTGCCATGGTCGAGGCTCACCAGGCGTTCGGCGTCGGCGACGGAGGCAAGCCCCGCCTCGATGCCGATGCCGCGCTGGCGCAGACTCTCCATGACGGCGGGCGCGGCGTCTTCGCTCAGATTGACCGAGGCATAGTCGGGCAGCTCGCTCCAACCGGCGATCGCGGCCAGCGTCCGCTCGTCGTCGTTTTCGATCCAGGCGCCGGTCGACACGCCGATCAGCGTTCCCGGACAGGCACGGCGGAGCGCCATCACAGTCCGGTCCATAGCCGCAGGCGCGATGCTTTCGCAGCCGTCGAGTCCGCGCGCATGGACATGCAGCTCGGCCGCACCGGCGGCAATCGAGGCCGCACCGTCGCGCGCCATGGCTTCGGGATCAAGCGGCAGTCGCGGGTGGAAATCGGCGCTGCGCGCGCCATTGATGCAGGTCTGGACAATCATTGAGATGGCGGTCTCGTTGAAGTGGAACAAGTTTAGCGCACGACAACGAAATCGGAAATCGGATGATATCCATCCCGCGAAGCTCACCCGGCAAGAAACGGGTGGTCTGCGCGCGCTGTCTCACCCATCTCTGGTCGTAGAGAAGGAGGCGAAGCCATGACCATCCATTCGATAGGCGCGAAAGCGGCGATCAAATCGGCGGAGGCGCGCGTCGCCGCCTATGATTGGCCGAAACTCGCCGGCGAGCTGAGCGGCTATGGCTGCGCGGTGATGGAAAAGCTGCTGACGCCGCAGGAGTGCCGGCAGATCGCCGGGCTCTATCCGGACGAGAGCCATTTCCGCAGCCATGTCCACATGGCGCGGCACGGCTTCGGCAAGGGCGAGTACCGCTATTTCCGCTATCCCTTGCCCGACTTGATCGGCGGCTTGCGCACCGCGCTCTATCCGCGCCTGGCTGCGGTCGCCAACGACTGGAACGAGCGCATGGGGATCGCCCAGCGCTATCCCGACGAACATGCCGCGTTCCTCGAGCAATGCCACGAGCAGGGCCAGACGCGGCCGACGCCGCTGCTGCTGCAATACGTTCCCGGCGACTTCAACTGCCTGCACCAGGATCTCTACGGCGATCTGGCCTTCCCATTGCAGGTGGCGATCCTGTTGTCCGAACCCGGCAAGGATTTCACCGGCGGCCAGTTCGTGCTGACCGAGCAGCGTCCGCGCATGCAAAGCCGCGTCGAGGTGGTGCCGCTGCGCCAGGGCGATGCGGTCGCCTTTGCGGTCCACAATCGACCGGTCCAGGGCACGCGGGGCAATTACCGCGTCAACCTCAGGCACGGCGTCAGCCGGCTTCGCTCCGGCATGCGCCACACCGTCGGTATCATCTTCCACGACGCCAAGTAGCCGAGCCTCTCGGCCCGGCGGCGATTATCGGGAAAAATCGCTGCGCACGATGCCGTGGCGCTGGAGCTTGTCGTAGAAGGTCTTGCGCGGAATCCCCAGCGCTTCGATCGTGCGCCTGACATCGCCCTCGTTGCGGCCAAGCGCCTCGCGGATGATGTCGGCCTCGTAGCGCTCCAGCCGCTCCGGCAGCTTCATGGCGGCGTTCGATTCAGTCGGGGCAGGGGGTTGTGCTTCGGCGCCTTCCTCCAATCCAAGCACGAACCGCTCGGCGAAATGCGCCAGTTCGCGCACATTGCCCGGCCAGTCATGGTCGCTCAGATGGCGATGTACCGTCGCCGGCACTGCCGGCACCGGACGATGGAAGCGGGCGGCGGCGCGCTCGGCGAAATAGAAGAACAGCAGGGCGACATCGTCGCGGCGCTCGCGTAGCGGCGGGATCGAGATCGTCACCACGTTGAGCCGGTAGTAGAGATCCTCACGGAAAGCGCCGCGCTGGCGCGGATCGCCGAGGTCGACCTTGGCGGCGGCGACGACGCGCAGATCCACCGGCCGCACCTCATTGGTGCCGAGCGGAGTGACCTCGCGCATTTCCAAGACGCGCAGCATCTGCACCTGTGTCGAGACCGGCATGCTTTCGATCTCGTCGAGGAACAGCGTGCCGCCGCTGGCATGCTCGATGCGGCCGATCCGTTTCTTCTGCGCGCCGGTGAAGGCCCCGGCCTCATGGCCGAACAACTCGCTCTCGATAACGGTCTCCGGCAGCGTGCCGCAATTCAGCGCGACGAAATTGCCCTTGGCGCGGCGGCTCCAGCGATGCAGAAGGCTTGCCACCACCTCCTTGCCGGAGCCGGTCTCGCCGGTCACCAGCACGTCGACATCGGTGTCGGCGATCTGGCGCAGCGTGCGGCGCAGCCTTTCCATCGCCGGTGTCTGGCCGATCAGCGGCAGGCTGTCCTGCGCCTCTCCGGCCGCCTCGCGCAAGGCGCGGTTCTCCATCACCAGGCGGCGCTTTTCCGCCGCGCGACGCACGCTCTGCACCAGCCGGTCGGCGGCGAAAGGCTTTGTGATGAAGTCGTAGGCGCCGTCCTTGATCGCCTTGACGGCCATGGCGATGTCGCCATGCCCGGTGACGAGGATGACGGGAATGTCGGCATCCAGCCGCAGGATGCGGTTGAAAAGCTGCAAGCCGTCGATCTGAGGCATGCGGATATCCGACACCACGACGCCGGCAAAACCGGCGTCGAGCCGGGCCAGCGCCTCGGCCGCCACCGCAAAGGCCGAGACCGAGAAGCCGGCAAGCTCCAGCGTCTGCGCGGTGGCCTTGAGGAGATCGCGATCGTCGTCGATCAAGATGACCGGCGCGGCATTGTCGTTCGTCATGATGGCTACGCTGCTTTCATGAGATGGATGGCGAAGCGGGTGCCGCTGTCGTTGCTTGAAACCTCGATGCGGCCGCCATAATCGGCGACGATGTCCTTCGAGATGACGAGGCCAAGGCCGAGGCCTTTTTCCTTGGAGGTGTTGAACGGCGTGAACAGCGACTTGAGAATCCCGGGCGGAATGCCAGGTCCGTTATCGGACACGCCGACCGTCACGCCGTCCGCGGTCTCCTCGACCGATACCTGCACATAAGCGTCGTCGCGGCCGTCGAGTGCTTCGAGCGCGTTCTGGAAGAGGTTGATCAGCACCTGTTCGAGCCGGACCCGATTGCCCATGACTTTGAGGCTCGGCGGCGGCAGGTCGATGGCCAATGCGTCGAGCCGACCGGCAAAGCGGCTTCTCAACAGCATGACCGCGCCCTCGACAACACCACGTAATTCAACAGGCTCGGCGGCGGTGCGGCCCTTGCGGGCAAATGCCTTCAACTCCTCGGTGATTGAGCCGATGCGTTCGGTAAGTGCTGCAATGGCGCCGAGGTTTTCCTCGGCCGGCCCGGTCTGCTTGCGGTCGAGGAAGGTGCGGGCATTGTCGGCATAGGCGCGGATGGTGGCGACCGGCTGGTTGATCTCATGGGCGACACCGGCGGCGACCTGGCCGAGGATGGCGAGGCGGTTGGCCTGGACCAGATCCTGCTGCACGATTTGGAGCTTGGCTTCGGTGCTGCGGTGGCCTGCTATCTCGGCCTGCAGCCGGTCGCGGGCTTGGCTCAGATCCTCGGTGCGTTCGACGACGCGGCGTTCGAGTTCGGTGCGCGCCGCCTGTTCGGCGGCAATCCGCATCTGCGCCGACTGCCGCCGCCACAACAGATACGCGGCCAGGCCGAGCAGCGGGACGACGGCACCCAGTGCTAGAAGCCGCATTTCGCGGACGGCAGCGGCGATCGGCGCTTCGGCCGGGATCAGATAGTCGAGCTGCCATGGGGTCGAAGGGACCGGCGTGGAAAGGCTGAGATACTCCGCCTCACTGCCGCCGGGCGTCACCGCGTGGACGATCGACACATCCGGGCTGAGCGCCTGCCGGTGCATGATCGGCAGCGGAACCAGCGGCGCGTCGCCGAACTGTTGGCTGTCGCGGATTGCGGCTTGCTCAGGTGCGGCCAGCGGCACGGTTGTCATGAAGCGCCAGGACGGCACGCTGGTGATCAGCACGACGCCGTTCTCGTCGCTGACATAGGCCGGGCGGTTGGCCTCGCGCCAGTCGGCTTCGAGCTGGTCGAACTCCATCTTGACGACGACGACGCCGAGCGGTGCGGCAGCATCGCCGACGCGCCGCGAAATGTAGAGGCCGGGACGCTTGCTGACATTACCGAGCGCAAAATACTCGGCGGTTCCGGCCTGCATCGCGCCGGAGAAATAATCGCGAAAACGGTAGTCATTGCCGACGAAGCTGATCGGCTCGCGCCAGTTGCTGGAGGCGATCGCCAGTCCGTCGGTGCCGACGACATAGAGCACCGACGCCTTGGTGCCGGAGACCAGCCCCTCGAGCTTGCGGTTCAGAACATCGATTGCCGCGGCATTTTTCTGCGACAGCGCGTCACGCACTTGCTGGTCCGCGGACAAAAGCAGCGGCAGGGCGCGCGGGCTTTCGAGCACGGCGCGCAGCAGCGCGACCTTCAGATTGGCGTCGGTACGCCCCTGTGCCGCCAGGGTCCCGACCTCGGCGGTGCGGCCGTAGAGGCTGGCGCCGTAGAGCGTTGCGGTGAGGATCAGCAGGGCGACGGCCGTAAACAGCAGCCAGGCTCGGCGCGCCCGCCTGGCGAGTTGCTCGGGCGTCGAAGACAAGGCACCGGCGGGGCGTTGCAGCATCGCCCATTTGTGCATGAACTCGCACAAAACACAATTCGACCTATGCGGAGATTCGCACTTGTCTGTGTGTCCAGCAGTGCGGACGTTTGCGAATGCTCAACAAAATCAATGATGAAAAGCTCTTCTGCGTATCTGGCACGGCTGTTGCAAACACGAATTCAGCAGTCGCGAGGCTGCTGGTCAAAACAACTGCCCCGGGGAGTCGAGCTTTCGATCGGGGCGCCATGGAGGACGTCATGCAGACAGCAATCGCTGCCGCCGAGCCGCGCGGCAAACTTCCCTTATACCGGCATCTTTATGTGCAGGTGCTGGCGGCGATCGCCGCCGGTGTGCTGCTCGGCCATTTCTATCCGGAAACCGGCGAGGCGATGAAGCCGTTCGGCGATGCCTTCATCAAGCTGGTGAAGATGGTGATCGCGCCGGTGATCTTCCTGACGGTGGCGACCGGCATCGCCGGTGTTTCCGACCTGCAGAAGGTCGGCCGCGTCGCCGGCAAGGCGATGATCTATTTCCTGGTGTTCTCGACGCTGGCGCTTGTCGTCGGCCTGGTCGTCTCCAATGTCGTCCAGCCCGGCGCCGGCATGCACATCAATCCGGCCACGCTCGATACCACCAAGGTGACGGCCTATGCCGAGAAGGCGCACGACACAACCATCGTCGGCTTCCTGATGAACATCATCCCCGACACCATCACCGGCGCCTTCGCGCAGGGCGACATCCTGCAGGTGTTGTTCTTCTCGGTGCTGTTCGGTGTCGCCCTGGCACTGGTCGGCGATCGCGGCCGTCCGGTCGTCGATTTCCTGCAGGCGCTGACCACGCCGATCTTTCGCCTCGTCGCCATCCTGATGAAGGCCGCACCGATCGGCGCCTTTGGCGCCATGGCCTTCACCATCGGCAAATACGGCATCGGCTCGATCGCCAACCTCGCCATGCTGATCGGCACATTCTACCTGACCGCGCTGCTGTTCGTGCTGGTGGTGCTCGGCGCGGTTGCCCGCTACAACGGCTTCTCGATCCTGGCGCTGATCCGCTACATCAAGGAAGAGCTGCTGCTGGTGCTCGGCACCTCGTCCTCGGAAGCGGCACTGCCGGGCCTCATGGCCAAGATGGAGCGCGCCGGCTGCAACCGCTCGGTGGTCGGCCTGGTCATCCCGACCGGCTATTCCTTCAATCTGGACGGCACCAACATCTACATGACGCTGGCGGCGCTGTTCATCGCGCAGGCGACCGACACGCCACTCACCTACGGCGACCAGATCCTGTTGCTCGCCGTCGCCATGCTGAGCTCCAAGGGTGCCGCCGGCATCACCGGCGCCGGCTTCATCACGCTGGCGGCAACGCTTTCGGTCGTCCCCACCGTGCCGGTCGCCGGCATGGCGCTGATCCTCGGCGTCGACCGCTTCATGTCGGAATGCCGGGCGCTGACCAACTTCATCGGCAATGCGGTGGCGACAGTGGTGGTGGCACGCTGGGAGGGAGAACTCGACCAGACGAAGTTTGCCGCCGCCATGGCCGGCGACTTGCCGGAGGAAGTCGACCTGTCGCTGCCGGGTTTGCAGGCCGCCTGACTGTCCAGGCCACGTGACTATAAGCCCCGGAGGCGGTTCGCCGGCTCTGGGGCAAAGCACCGGCGGTCGCGGCATGCCGCCTGAAACACAACCTGAAGTGGCCCTGTTTTCGACGCGGGGCTTGTTCCAGCCGCATTTGAAGGCCAGTATCCGCCATGCCTTCAGGGCACCCGTCCGCTTCGCTCCCGACCTGATCGCGAGGCGAGACATTTCCGTCGGGCTCGGTTGCGACATCACCTTGGCCGAACCGTCTGGGCTTTTGCTGCCGCCGACCCCTGACCATGGCAGCAGCCCTCGAAGGCAATGGCGGCCTCAGTACGAAGTCGCAAAGCGAAACGTGACCCGTCTCCTGATAGAAAGCGCAGGCTTTCTCCCAGGGAACTCGTTGCGCGCCAAGAGGGCGCTTGAAGAGGGGGGCAGGCCCATGAGCGGGCCTTTGCCGAACCAAAGCAAGATGCGAGGTCAAACGCGATGCAGACTGTCCCGAGAATTCCGGTATCCATCATCATCCCGAACTACAACTACGCGCGGTTCCTCAAACGCAGCATCGACAGCGCCCTCGAGCAGGACTACGCGGATGTCGAAGTCATCGTTGTCGACGATGCATCGCAGGACAATTCCACGACAATCATGGAATCGTATCGCGACGAGATCCTCGCATGTCCGCGAGCGCAAAATGGCGGACACGCCGCGGCATTCAACACTGGCTTTGCAGCGAGCTCGGGCAAGATCGTCCTGTTCCTCGACGCCGACGATTATCTTTATCCGACCGCCGTCTCCACCATCGTCGACACCTGGGACGAGGCAACCGCCCAGGTCCAGTCCAGACTGCATATCGTCGACGAAGGGCAACGCATCAAGGATGTCTTTCCGCCGCCCGAACTGCCTTTCGACAGCGGCGATGTCATGCCGAAACTCCTGCACAAGGGCCGCTACCAGACCACCGTGACCAGCGGGCTGGCCTTTGACCGCGCAACGCTGGAGTCGATCATGCCCATACCGGAGCCGGAGTTCCGCCAGGGCGCTGACGGCTATCTTGCCACGCTGGCGCCGATGTACGGGCACGTCCAATCCATCGACGAATGCCTCGGCGCCTACCGGATCCACGGCGCCAACCATTCGGTCTTCGGCGAAAAGCTCGCCGAGCGGGCACGCTGGCGGGTAACCCACGATTTCCGCCGCATGCAGGCACTGTCGGACCAGGCCTCCGGGATCGGCCTGACCATCGTGCCGTCGGATGCCGTCCGCCACGATCCGGTCCACCTGGAAGAGCGGCTGGCGTCGCTCTGCGCCGACAGAGACCGACACCCCGTGGCCGACGATTCCCGGCTGGCGCTCGGGGCGGCCGGCGCCGTCGCCAGCCTCGAAATGACCGCATCCCTGCGGCGGCGCGCAATCCTTGCCGCCTGGTTCCTGTCGGTCGGGGTGTTGCCGCGGAAAATGGCAACGGCGGTGCTGTCGTGGAAGCTTGATGCGTCGTCGAGGCCGGCATTTTTGAGCCGCCTGTCCAAGAGAATCCGCCACGCCATGGGTTAGCGGATAGCGGCACTGTGACACAGCTCCGCCAGGTTTTCGGGAGGTCTGGCAACCCGGGTAGATTTCGAACAATATCACTATGGCACGTGGCGACCCAACCGAAGGATAACCAGGCCATGACCTGTTATAAGCCGATGCGTCCGATGGAGCGCTGCCCATCCCACCCTGGGGCGCTGCTCGACGACATTATGCCGGCAACCGGAAAGACCAAGGTGGAAATCGCCAATCTGCTCGGAATCTCGCGCCAGCAGCGTTACGATATTATCCGCGAAAAGAAGCCGGTGTCGCCGGCTGTCGCGGCGCGCCTTGGAAAGATGTTCGGCGACGGCGCCGCGATCTGGCTCAGGATGCAGGCCGCCTATGATGCGTGGCACGCGGAACGCGAGGTTGACGTCAGCGCCATTCCAAGGCTGCATGCTGCCTGAGATGCAATAGATCGGCCGAACCACCGAGGCTCACAAATCGATCACGGCCCCTGCTGTCGGGATCGGCCCTGCGGCTCAACGGCTCGCTCGACCAGGACATGCGCTTCCCGCGCGGCCTCGACGAACGCGTCCCTGGCGGCTTCGGCCCAGCGGTCGTCGCTCATGGCGCGACGGCATGTGCGCAGTGCCAAGCCGTGTTTGGCGCTGCCGGCGTCGCGCCAGTGGGCTTCCAGCAATTCGACAGCCTGCCGTGCGTTGGAAATGTTGCGGATATCTCCCACGATGCCGACCGCAACCGCAACCGGCTTGGAAAACCATCCTTGATTCATGGCGGAGCCTTCGACGTGTTGAACTACCTATAACGAAAATCGTGGCGCAAGGTTTCATTCGCGCCATCAGTCACCACGGCGAGAGGTGGCGTTTACTGCGCCGCGCGCAGTCTGACCACGACGCTGCGCGCCACAAGCACCAGCACCGTGATGACGATCAGGATCACCGAGAGTGCGGCGATCGCCGGGTCGATATTGTCGCGCAGGCCCATCCACATCAGCCTTGGCAGCGTGATGGCGTTGACTGAGGTGATGAACAGGGTGACGCCGATCTCTTCCCAGGACAGCACGAAGGACAACAACGCCGCGGTGACGATGCCGAACTTGATGTTGGGCATGATGATGCGGGTGGCGCGCTCCCACACGGTGGCGCCGAGGCCGCGCGCGGCAAGGTCGATGCGGCGGTCGAGCTGGCTGAGCGACACCAATATCAGCACCGTGGCGAAGGGCACCGTCATCACCGCGTGCGCCATGGCGACACCCAGCCAGGTGTCGTAGCCGAAGAACGACGAGAAACCCGAGATCGAGGTCAGCAGGAAGTAGAGAGTGATCGCCGAGACCACCGGCGGTACCACCATCGGCAGCAGCACGAAGCCGACCAATGCTGCGGTGAAGCGCGGCTGGAACATCCAGACGCCGAGGCTGAAGCAGAGCGCGAGCACGGTGGAAAAGGCGCTGCTGACGACGCCGATCCTGATCGAGAGCAGGATCGAGTTGATCCAGCGCAGATCCTCGATCAGCGCCCGGTAGTGGCGCAGCGACAATTCGCCCGACGGCATCGCCAGCATGCGGCTCGGCGTCAGCGACACCGGAATGACGGCGAGCAGCGGCAGCAGCAGGAACAGCGCGACCAGGGCGGCGAGGACCAGCGAGACGGGACCGGGGCGATAGGTCGGCATCGCGCTACACCAACTGCTTTGGTCTGATATAGCGGAACAGCAGCGCCATCAGCGCGCCGACGAACAGCACCAGCACCACGCTGATCGCAGCGCCCAGGCCCCAGTCCGGGCTCTGGAAGATGCGGAGATAGATCAACTCGGCGATCATCACGCTACGACCGCCGCCGAGGATCGCCGGCGTGACGAAGAAGCCGAGCGAAAAGACGAAGACGATGAGCGCCGAGCCGATGATGCCGGAGCGGGTCATCGGCACGAACACCGACCAGAAGGTGCGCATGCGGCTGGAGCCGAGGCCGCGCGCCGCCAGCAGCACGCGGTCGTCGAGACTGCGCATCGAAGAGGCCAGCGGAAACACGGCGAAGGGGATGAGGAAATGCGTCATGCCGACGATGACGCCGAACTCGTTGCGCACCAGCGCCAGCGGCTCCGAGATGAAGCCGACCGCCTGCAGCCAGGTGTTGATCAGGCCGCGATTGGACAAAAGCGCCACCCAGCCGAAGGCGCGCGTCAGCACCGAGATCCAGAACGGCACCAGGATGCAGAACTCGGCCACGACGCGCTGCACCGGTGTGCCGCGCACCCAGACAACGGTGATGGCGTAGGCGGCGGCAACCGAAACGATCGTCACGATCGCCGCGATACGCAGCGTGCGGATGAAGACCGACTGCACCAACTGATCCGTGAGCAGCGCATTGTACTGCCCCAGCCCCGGCGTGGGCAGGGTAAAACTCCATTTGACCACGCCGAGGAATGGCCAGGCATAAGCCAGCACAAGAAAGAGGAGCAGCGGCGCCATCAACAGCGCCGCGCCCATCCTGTCGGAGAGGTATGCTCTCATCCGGTTATCCCGGCTTGTCAGGCGGAGATGATCTTCGTGTATTCGTCGAGTGCCGCCCCGTAGTTCTTGGCGTACCAATCCATGTCGAGCGGGATCTGCTTTTTCATGTTCTCGGGATCGACGGGGTTGATGCGCTTCTTGTCGGCGGGGATCAGCGCGTCGGCGGCCGGGTTGGCCGGACCCTGGCCGAGCTTGTCGAACATGATGAGTTCCTTCTCCGGGTCCTGGGTGCTGGCAATGAACTTCATCGCCGCGTCCTTGCCGCCGGGATTGCCCTTGAGCACGGCGAGCGCGCCGGGCGAGATCAGACCCTGGTCCCAGATGAACTTGATCTTGCCGCCGGAATCCTGCTCGATCAGCGAAGCCCGGGTCGACCAGACGATCGCCATCGAGGCCTCGCCATTGAGCAGCACGCTTTGGCTTTCGGCGCCGCCACCCCAATAGGCGACGACGTTCTCCTTGAAGGCGGCGATCTTGTCATGCGCGCGCTTGAGGTCGAGCGGATAGAGCGATGCCGGTGCGATGCCGTCGGCAAGCAGTGCCGCTTCCCAGCTCGACACGCCCCATTTGTAGAGCGAGCGCTTGCCGGGGAATTTTGCCACGTCGAAGAAATCGGCCATGCCGGTCGGTGCCTGGCTGCCGTACTTCTCGGCATCGTAGGCGATGACGTAGGAGAAGAAATAGGTCGAGGCGGCGTATTCCCAGCCGAAGCCCTCGCGCATCTTCTTCTTGTCGACGATCGCATAATCGATCGGCTCGAGCATGCCCTGCGCGCCGAGCGTGATGGCCGAGAACGGATCGACGTCGACCAGGTCCCAGGTCGGGGCGCCGCTCTTGAACTGCGCCGCGATCGCACCCTCCGTCGGGCCGGAGCCGTCCATCTTGACGACAATGCCGGTCTCCTTGGTGAAGGCCTGGCCGTAAGCCGCGTCATAGGCGGTAATGGCGTCGCCGCCCCAGTTGACCAGCACCAGTTCCTTCGCCGCGGCAAAGGCGCCGGTCGAGCGCAGCAGCATCGGCGTGCCGGCCAGCACCAGCGCGGCCAGCTGCGTGAACTGCCGGCGCGAGATCTCTCCGCGCACGGCCCTGGCGGACAGCGCCTCGATGGAATGTTTCTTGGTTTGGTTTGTCATGTCAGTTCCCCTTTTTTGTCGTTGATATTTCCTGAAAGTCAGCGTGGCGAATTCGCCTCGCCGATCGTCATTGTCCTCCGTCCGGAAGGAGGAAGCCTTTCTCCGCCGGCCAGGTCAGCCACACGGAATTGCCCTTGCTGAGCGCGGAAGCGGCAACCTCGTTCGGTACCGAGACCGTCACCTTGGCGCCTTGGCGCGTCGTCAGATCGAGCCGCGTCGCAGCGCCGAGATAGGTCGAGGCGACGGCAGTCGCGGCAATACCGTTTTCGCCAACGGCGGCTTCGCGGGCGATCGACATGTATTCTGGCCGGATCGCCAGGATGGCGTCTCCACGGACCTTCTCGGCCTTGCAGCGCATGCTGATCGCGCGGTCTTCGCAGAGGCCCGTCGAGCCATTGTCGGCCGGGCGCACGCCCTTCAGCGGCAGCATGTTGATCTCGCCCAGGAACTCGGCGACGAAGCGGTTGTCCGGCCGGTCGTAGACCTCGTCCGGTGCGCCGACCTGCAGCAGTTTGCCATGATTGAAGATGGCGACGCGCGACGACAACGCCAGCGCCTCGCTCTGGTCATGGGTGACGAAGACGAAGGTGGTGCCGGTCTCCTGGTGCAGCCGCTTCATCTCGGCCTGCATCTGGCCGCGCAGGCCCTTGTCGAGCGCCGAAAACGGCTCGTCGAGCAAAAGCACGCCCGGCTCGAACACCAGCGCACGCGCCAGCGCCACGCGCTGCTGCTGGCCGCCGGACAATTGCGACGGTAGTTTCTTCTCGTGGCCCTTGAGCCCGACGCGCTCGATCATTTCGCCGACGTGGCGTTTGATCTCGGCCGCCGGTTTCTTGCGCACCTTGAGCGGGAAGGCGATGTTGGCCTCGACGCTCATATGCGGGAACAGTGCGTAGCCTTGGAAAACCATGCCGGCGGCGCGCTGCTCGGCCGGCCGCTCGGTGATGTCGACGCCGTCGCTGTAAAGGCGGCCGTCGGTCGGCTGAATGAAGCCGGCAAGGATCATCAGGAAGGTGGTCTTGCCGGAACCGGAGGGGCCGAGCAGGGTGAGGAACTCGCCACGGCCGATATCGAGCGTCAGATCGTCCAGCGCACGGAACGAGCCGAAGCTCTTGCCGATCCCGATTGCCTTGATCTCTGCGGCCCGGCCGGGTTGCTGCATCCTGCCCTTTCCTTAGCGTAGGCGAAATCGTAGGCAGGGCGGCAGCTCACCGCAACCGAATAGTTTTCGCCTGACCGGCAAATTTGATTCATCTATGCGCCAACCCCCACGAGAGGAGATGGCCGCGAAGCGGCCAGAGGGGGTCGGTCCGACTGAACTCGGCCTGCTGCTGGAGGTTGGCGCTTCACGCGCGGCGACCCCCTCTGTCGCCTTCGGCGACATCTCCCCCTCGAGGGGGGGAGATTAGCGCTCCTTGTTCTCGGACAGCTTCGACCTCAGCCATCTCCCAAACGCCTCCAGCACCGGATGCGCTGCCTTGGCGTGCTCGGAGACCAGAAAATACGAGCGCGGCGAATTGATCGCTATGTCGAAGGGGCGGACCAGCCGGCCTTCGCTCAGCGCCCGGCGACTGGTCAGCTCGTCGCCCATGGCGATGCCCTGGCCGGCAATCGCCGCCGAAAAGACCAGGTTCATGTCGGAAAAGAAGATGCCGCCTTCCGGGTCGGGGTTCTCGACCTTGGACAGGGCCAGCCAGCGCGCCCAGTCCTCGGTGTCACCGAGATGCAGGAGATTGGCGCGCAGCACGTCTGCCGGCTTGGAGAAGCCGCCGATCTTGTTGAGCAGCGTCGGGCTGCACAGCGGCGTGAAGGAGATTTCGCACAATGGTTCGACCACGCGGTTCGGCCAGTTGCCGACGCCGAAGGCGATGAAGGCGTCGGCCTCGGCATTGCTGACGTCGTCGAGGCGCCGCGGCGTCAGGATGCGCAGTGCGACATCGGGGTACATCTGCCGGAACTCGCCGATATGGGTGCACAGGAACAGCGAGGCGAAACCCGGCGTACAACTGACACTGAACGAGCCGCCGATGCCGGTGCCGGCATGGCGTGTCACCGCGTCGCCTAGCACCGTCAGCGCCTTGCGCACGTCGCTGGCATAGCGTTGGCCGCGTGGCGTCAGCGCCACGCCCTTGCCGATGCGCGCGAGCAGGTCGAAGCCGAGATCGCGTTCGAGCAGGCGCAATTGATGACTGACCGCACTGCGGGTCAGATGCAGTTCGTCGGCGGCGCGCCAGACGCTGCCGTGGCGGGCAAAACTGTCGAGCGCGCGCAGCGCCTGCGTCGAGGGAATTCTCAAGAGGTGAACCGAATTTGCATGAGCCGGGAAAACATATCACTTTTTGGCGAGGCGCTTCACTGCTTTCTTTCCGCCATGGAGAAACCGGTGACCTCGGCGCAAGCGACCGCGCTTGCCTGTCTGGACGACATCCAGCCGTCGCTGTCGGCGTGGACGCGGACCATCTTCGACTTCGGCGAGACCGCCTGGCGCGAATACCAGTCGGCCGCCTGGTATGTCGAGCGCCTGAAGCACGAAGGCTTTACCGTTGAAGAGGGCTCTGGCGGCATGCCGACCGCCTTCTGCGCCCACTGGACCAACGGGACCGGCCCGACAATCGGCATGTATGCCGAGTACGACGCGGTGCCTGGCAATTGCCAGGATGCGGCGACGGTGAAGCGACCGCGTCCGGGCCTCGGCGAACAGGCCGGCGGCCACACCGATCCGCATTCCGGGCTTGGCGTTGCCAACCTCGGCGGGTTGCTGGCGACCAAGGCGGCGATGCAGCGCCACGGCATATCGGGCACGCTGCGCTTCACCGGCGAGCCGGCGGAAAAGGTGAGGGGATCGAAGCCGATCCATGCCGCGAAGGGCTATTATGATGGGCTGGCGGGCATGATCTCCTTCCATCCTTTTTACATGCTGCCGCTGTGCAACACGGCGCGCTGGGACACGCATTGCGGTGCGGCCTATGCGATGATCTACCGCTTCATCTGCGACGAGCCGGAACATTGGGCGAGGGCGGCAGGCAACGCAGCGCCCATCCCGCAGGCGCATTCGGCGGTTAGGGCGCCCGGCGCCAACGACGCGCTCATGATGATGTACATGGCCTCGAAGGCGCTGCGCGATTCCATGCTGCCGCATCAGGGCGGCTGGTCGATCAGCGAGGCGATCCTGACCGCAGGGCAGGCGACCGCCGACAATCTGCCGGCCGGGCTGGCCGAGATCCAGTACATGATCCGCGTGCCGACGCTGGCGATGGCAGAGCAGGTCACCGCCATGCTCGACCGCAATGCGGAAGCCGCCGCTGCGATGAGCGGCTGCCGCTATGAGCGGCACTGGGTGTCGAAGTCGCGGCCGGGGCTGGCCAATCACGTCATGGCTGGCATTGCCTTCGACGCGCTGGCGGCGGTCGGGCCGCCGCGCTGGGACGAGACGGCTAAGGCGATCGCCCGCGAAATCCAGGTCAATGCCGGCGGGGTGGCGAGCGAGGAGCCTTTCATCGAGGAACTGGAACTGCTGATCGAACCTCGCGAGGCAGAAGTGATCCTGCGCCGCGACCTGGCGCCGTCGCAGGTGAATTCGACGTCCGACGACTACACCGACATGTCATGGCATACGCCGACGGCGCGGTTCTATGTCGCTCGCCCGGCATTGCGCTCGGAGAACGGTCACGCCTTTCCGTCCTGGGCGATGAATGCGCTGGGCGGCATTTCTGCCACCATCGACCCGATGGTCATCTGCGCCGCAAAGACGGTCGCGCTGGCAGCACTTCGCCTGTTGGAAGACGAGGCCGCGCGCGACGCGGCGATGGACGAATTCGTCGCCCGCACCGGCGGCGGTATCGGCGGCTCGAACTGGATCGCGCCGCTCTGCGACTACGAGCCGCCAATTGGATTTCGCTGGCCGGAATACATCACCACCCCGCGCGGACGGGACTGGTGGATACCGAGCAACCAAGCCGCATGACTCAACCAAGCCGCCCCTTCACGAGGAGAACCCATGACCGTCCATGACCGCATCGTCACCGAGCCGTTTTCGCTGCAGCGCCGCAACCCGGCCGGCGGCACCAAGAAGCTGACCGCCTGGGGCTTCGCCAACGAGACCGACGTGCTGACCGACGTGCTGCTCGGCTCGCCCAATTTCCTGCGCCATCTCTCGACCAGTTCGCTATCGCGAAAACATCTGCGCGAGGCGCCTTGCAATGTCCAGATCGCGCAGGCGCAGCACAAGGACCTTGTCGCCGCCTACGAGCATTTCGGCGTCAACATCCACTGGCATGAGCCGACGCCGGAACTGCCGATGCAGGTCTATTCACGCGATTCCAGCGTGATGACGCCATATGGCGTCATCATCACCGCGATGGCCAACTGGTGGCGGCGCGGCGAGAACTACGCGGCGATCCGCACCTATGAGAAGCTCGGCATCCCGATCTATGACATGGTCACCGCGGGCACATTCGAGGGCGGCGACTTCAACGTCATCGAGGACGGCGTGGTGCTGATCGGCTGCGGCGGCGCCCGCACGCAGGAGGAGGGCGCCCGCCAGGTCCAGGCCTGGTTCGACAAGGAGGGCTGGGAGACCCGCATCGCGTTCATCGACGAATATTACGTCCATATCGACCTGATGGTGGTGCCGATCGCCGAGAAGCTGACCGCCGTCTGCCTCGCCTGCACGGAGCCGGGCATCGTCGACTGGCTGAAGGGCAAGGGCCACGAGATTATCGACGTGCCGTTCCAGGACACGATGGCGCTCGGCTGCAACTTCATGTCGCTGGGCAAGGACAGGGTGATCGCGCCGACGTCCAGCCAGGCGCTGATCGGCCAGCTCAAGGCACGCGGCTTCGAGGTCGCGGCCATCGATATGAGCGAGATCTCGAAGACCGGCGGCGGCATCCACTGCATGGCACAGGCGCTGAAGCGCGAGCCGGCCTGAGGGGCCGGCCTTTAGCCCCAACGCTCCCACGAAAGCGCCATTGTCAGCAACGTCGAACCCGCCTGGCTCGCGGCACGCGCCTACAGCACGATGAGCTTTCCCTTGCGCAGACGCTTGGCGCAACGATAGGCGAGGTCGGCGGCGACCATGTCTTCCATCGCAATGCCCATCGCCTTGTAGGTGGTGATCTGTTGATTCGAAACGCGACCCGGCGCGCGGTCGAGCAGCATGGCGCCAAGCTCGGTGCCGAAATCCGGGTCGAAGCCGGCAAGCTCGCAAGAACCGACCGGGGTCGGTTTGAACGCATCCTTGGTTTCGACAAAAAGACTGGATTTGCCGATGAGCTCGATCGGCATTTCTCCGCCGGGCGGCGCCACCCCGACCGACGAGACATGCGTGCCCGGCTGGACCCAGCCTGCGTCGATCACTGGCTGGTAGGAGTGGGTCGCCAGGCACACCACGTCCGAACTGCGCACTGCCGCCTCGAGGTCGGCGACCGCCACCACCGACGGATGCAGCCGGGCAAGCGCTGCCGCATCGGCGAAGCTCTTCGAAGCGACCCGGATTTCGGCAAAGTCGCGCACCAGCGGCAACAGATGCAGGTGCTGGTTGGCCTGCACGCCGGCGCCGATCACTGTCGCTATCCTGGCATCCCGGCGGGCAAGCGCGCGCACCGACAGCACGGCGGAGCCGGAGGTTCGCACCGCGGTTATGAAGGTGCCGTCCATGATGCAGACCGGCAGGCCGGACAGCGGATCGAACAGGCTGATGGTGGCGAGATGGCTGGGCAGGTTCTTGGCCAGGTTGCCTTCGAAGACATTGACGATCTTGACGGTCAGGTTCATGTCCTCCATCCAGGCCGGCATGGCGAGGCTGTAGCCGGCTCCGGGGATGTCGAGCTGTGGTCGGGGTGGATTGACGACCTTACCTTGTGACAGCGCCTTGAAGCCGTCTTCCAGAACGTCGAGAAGCTGGCTGAGGTCGATGCACGCCATCACGTCGGCTTCGCTCAGCACCAGGATCTCGGTCGCTCCCTTGCTGATTTCCGCCGCACTCTTGCCGGCTGGGCTGCACGCTTCCTTGGTCATCCTGCACTCCTGTGTTCGTCGAAATCGGCTCACCACATCTGCTTTGAGTGGGTGAGGGAAGCGCAGGCTATTGCGAGGTTTTATGTGATGAAATACGTTGATTTTGGCATCTGTGCGTGAATTAAGCACACAAATCCCTGAGATAGAGTGGATTGTGAATGGACGATCTCGACCAGATAGACCGCAGCCTGCTCCGGCTGCTGCAGGAGGATGGGCGCCGGACGACGCTTGATCTTGCCGGGCGTGTCGGGCTGTCGCCGACCGGAACCAGCCAGCGGGTGAAGCGCCTGTTCCGCGACGGGTTCATCACCGCGGTCAGGGCTATGCTCGATCCGCGCAAGGTCGGCAGGGGAACGCTGGTGTTCATCGAGGTCAGGCTTGACCACACGGCGCCGCATGTCTTTGACCGCTTCGCCGAAGCCGTGGCGAAAGCTCCGGAGGTTCTGGAGTGCCATATGGTGGTTGGCGGTTTCGATTATCTGGTCAAGGCGCGGATCGCTGAAATGGCGGTGTTCCAGGATTTCCTGCAGCGGGTCATCCTGCCTCTGCCCGGCGTGCGCGAAACGCACACTTTCGCCTCCATCGCCGATGTCAAGCCGAACGCCCTCTTGCCGGTGTAATCAGATGGAGGAGGGGAATGCTGTTCAGGGCGACGTTGAACGCATCTTCGCCACCTTGTCGCTCCCCCTAGCGCGCCTCCTGGTGCAGAGATGCCGGAGACCGGCTCTAGCCTTGCAGGGTCAGCAGGTTAGCGTCGCGCGCGAGCCGCCACTCACCATCTGGCTCCTTGCGCAGGAGCGTCAGCGCATATCCCGATCGATGGACCGGCTCGCCATTCGGCGGGGTCGCGGTCATGTCGATGCGGCTGCGGATGAAGGCCCAATTGCCGAGAAGCTGTAGTTCCACGATATCGCTCGTGCCGTCGATATGAACGCCGGCCGTCTCCTGCGCGGCCGCCGCGAAGATCTCCTTGTCGAAGGGTTCCCGGCCGGGAACCATGAAGATCGCATCGTCCGTCATCAAGCTGAGGACAGTCGCGATGTCTCCACGCTTACTCGCATCCATCCACGTCTCGACCAGCTTTCGGATTGCTGTTTCGTCGCCCGTCATCCGTTACCTCCCTGGCATCTCGCCGTCATCGATAGCGCACGGCGCTCCTCCGTCGCTGAAACATAGGGCTTAGATCGCTGTCGTCATCGATTGCGGTGGTCCTCGACGTCGCGCGGCGTGGGGCATGGTCCGCGAAACGGCAGGTCCTGGCCCTCGATGCCTATCGCCAGCCACCCGAGGCGGTGATGCGCTCGCCGGTCAGCCATGACGCCTCGTCGGAAGCGAGGTACACCGCGACGCGGGCGACGTCATCGGGCAGGCCGAAGCGACCGAGCGGGGTCATGGCGATAATCTGCTTCTCGAATTCGCTGCCGACGATGCCGATGCGCGCGAGGCCTTCGGTATCGATGCCGCCGGGCGCGATCGCGTTGACGCGGATGTTGCGTGCGCCGAGCTCCCGCGACATCGACAGCGTGATCGTGTCCACCGCTCCCTTGGTGGCGGCGTAGACGAGCGAGTTCGGCTGCGGATTGCGGCTGGCAACCGAGCTTATGTTGATGATGCTGCCGCCGCCCGGGCCAAAATGGCTCACTGCTGCTTGCGTGGTCAGAATGATGCCCAACACATTGGTGTCGAACTCACGGTGGAACTCGGCCTCGGTAACCGCTTCCAGCGGCTCGAACGCGAAGACGCCGGCATTGTTGACCAGGATGTCGAGCCCGCCAAACTCCGATTTCGCCGCCTCGAACAGGCGGCGCACGTCGGCCGCTTGCGACACGTCGCCCTGGACGGTGACGGCGCGGCCGCCACGGTCCTCGATCTCGGCGACGACGCGGTCGGCGCCTTCCCGTGACGAGGCGTAGTTGACGACCACCGCGGCGCCGGCCGTGGCAAGACCCTTGGCAATGGCGGCGCCGATACCCTTGGAGGCGCCGGTGACGATGGCGACCTTGCCGTTCAGCTTACTCATCAATCTCTCCTTTGTCGACGATGAGCGGTATTTAATGATGATCAAAAAGCGTATTAGGATCATCATGATCCGTTCTTTCGTGCCTGGAATTCTTGAATGACCACCATCCTTGAAAAGACCGCCGGCCTCGTCGCCTTCGTCCGCACGGTCGATGCCGGCTCGTTCCATGCCGCCAGCCGGCTGGTCGGCTCGAGCCCATCGGCGGTGTCGAAAAGCGTGGCGCGGCTCGAGCGGCGGCTGGGCGTCAGGCTGATCCAGCGCTCGACGCGCCGGCTCGGGCTGACCAGTGAAGGCATCGCTTATTACGAGCGCGTGGCGCCGCTGCTCAGGGCGCTGGACGATGCCGAAGACATCGTCCAGCTGGCCGATACAGCGCGCGGCCTGCTGCGCGTCACAGCGCCGGTCGAACTCGGCCGCGGCCTGATCGCGGCATGGGCGCAGGCGTTCCTTTCGCGGCATGGCGCAGTCAAACTAGAGCTCAGCGTCACCGACCGCCACGCCGACCTGATCCGCGAAGGCTATGACGTTGCGGTGCGCATGGGGCAGCTCTCGGACACCGGGCTCATCGCGCGCAAGATCGCCAATCTGCCGATCGTGCTGGTGGCCTCACCGGCCTATGTCGAGCGGCGCGGCCGTCCGGCATCGGTCGAGGATTTACCGAACCACGAATTCGTCCGCCACCAGATGGCCGGCCGGCCCTATCCCGTCACTTTTGCCGACGGTACGATGATCGTGCCGGACGGACGGCTCGATACCGATGATGGTGGTGCCATCCGCAATGCGGCACTTGCCGGCGCCGGCATCGCGCATCTGATGCGGTTTGCCGTGCAGGACGATCTCGACACGGGCCGCCTGGTCCGCATCCTGCCCGAGGTGGCGATGCCGACCATGCCGGTGTACATCGTCCATGCGTATGGGCGACAGCTACCCGTCCGGGCGCGGCTGTTCGTCGACTTCCTGGCGGGCCAGATGGCGGCGCTGATGCGATAGCGCAAGGCGGAATGACCTCCGCAGCCGATCCGACGCCGTCGCAAGCAAGATTCTTGCCCCATCACCCGATCTTCAGAACGCAATCTTCACTGACTCGGCGCTGCGGTTGGCCGGGCCGTGGTGGACGGCCTCGATATTGTTGCCGTCGGGATCGAGCAGGAAGGCGGCGTAGTAGCCGGGATGGTAGTGCTGCCGCTCGCCCGGTGCGCCATTGTCCGTGCCGCCGCCATCGAGGCCGGCCCTGTAGAAGGCGTCGACCATGGCGCGGTCCTTTGCCTGGAAGGCAAGGTGGTGGCGCCCCGTCAGCTTTCCCTGGGCTGCCGGGCTGTCGGGGCTGGAGATGAACAGCTCGTCGGCCCAGAAATAATCCTCGGCGCTGCCGCCGATCGGAATATCGAGCACCTTGAAAACCGCCTCGTAAAAGCGCCGGCTGGCCTTGAGATCCCTGACCACCAACTGGATGTGGTCGATGAGACGGCCGCGATGAAGTTCCATACCTGATAGCTCCTTATCGCCAGGCTGGAAATCTAGCTCAGCACTGTGCACGGTCAATGCAATGGAGCAATTGAGCGGCGCAATTTCTTGACTGGATAAAAAATGCAACCGGATTGTCGGATTCAAAACGTCTCCAACGTCCTTCGGACGCAAGCGGCTCGGCGAAGCTCGAAAAGGTCGTGCCGTATCAACGCTTCCGGCATGGGAGAAAAGTGAAATGAGCCTTCCCTATCGTTGGGTTATCGTCGCGGCTGGCGCGCTGATGACCTGTGTCGCCCTCGGGGCGATGTTCTCGCTGGCGATCTTCCTCGAACCGATGGCGCTCGACACACAATGGTCGCGCGCCGGCATATCGAGTGCGATGACGCTGAACTTCCTGGTAATGGGCCTCGGCGGCTTCGCCTGGGGCGCCATTTACGACCGCTTCGGCGCTCGCATCGTTGTCATGACCGGCGCCGTATTGCTTGGCCTGGCGCTGGTCCTGGCCAGCCGCACCGGCTCGCTGCTCGTTTTCCAGCTGACCTATGGCGTGCTCGTCGGCCTCGCGGCAAGCGCCTTCTTCGCGCCGATGATCGCGCTGACCTCCGCCTGGTTCGACACGAACCGCAGCCTCGCGGTCTCGCTGGTCTCGGCCGGCATGGGCGTAGCGCCAATGACCATCTCGCCCTTCGCGCGCTGGCTGATTTCGGCCTATGACTGGCGCACGGCGATGTTCGATATCGGCATAACCGCGTGGGTGCTGCTACTGCCGGCCGCGCTTCTGGTGCGCCAGCCGCCCCAGCCCGCTGCCGACGGCGCTGCCCCAACCGTTGCCGCCGAGGGTGCCGGCATGACGGTTCCGCAGGCGCTGCGCTCGCCGCAATTCATCGTGTTGGGACTGACCTTCTTTGCCTGCTGCGCAGCGCATTCGGGGCCGATCTTCCATATGGTGAGCTATGCGATGCTGTGCGGCATAGCGCCGATGGCGGCGGTCAGCATCTACAGCATCGAGGGCCTGGCAGGGCTGGGTGGCCGGCTGCTTTACGGCGTGCTTGCCGATCGGCTGGGCGTCAAGCCGGTGCTGATCACCGGGCTGGCCATACAGGCGGTGGTCATCGCCGCCTATCTGGCGGTCAGCGAGCTTGGTCAATTCTACACGCTCGCCGTCATCTTCGGCGCCACCTATGGCGGTGTCATGCCGCTCTATGCGGTGCTGGCGCGCGAATATTTCGGCCAGCGCATCCTCGGCACGGTGTTCGGTGCCGTAACCATGCTGTCCAGCCTCGGCATGGCTTTCGGCCCGCTCGCCGGCGGCATGGTGTTCGATGCCTATGCCAGCTATTCCTGGCTGTTCATCGGCTCGGCCCTTGTCGGGCTTGGCGCGATGGCGATTGCGATCGCCTTCCCGCCGCTGCCGCGCCGGGAGTTGCAACCGGCTTAAAGCCGGATCAGCAGAAAAGGGCGGCCGCTTGGATGGCAAGCGGCCGCGATCTGGCAGTGCTTGTTCGGCATTATGAAAAGCGAATTGCTATGCTCGCAGAGGCACCACCTCGGCGCCATCAAGCGTGTAGCGCGCATAGCGGAAATCGCGAATTCTCGCCAATCTGTCGCCCGTCCATTCCAGCAGGATAAAGTATCTTGGCCCTCCGGCCGAGTCATCCGGATCGATGACAAGTATGGCTGGGTGCCGATCCACCAGGCCTGGAAGCAGCCGCCAATCGTGGATACCCGCGTAATTGTGGAAGTACCGGCCCACTTTCGTGCGGCCGCTCGCCCGGAGCCGGTTGACGAGGTCAAGCCGCACGTCCTCGGCCAGCATGTCGCGGATCGTATCGAAGTCGCGGGCGTTGAACCGCTCCACATAGGCTGCCAGACGCGCCCGCTCGGGCTCGGCCAACACCGGCACAGGCCGATCGTCAGGCTCGCCGGCGACTTCGCGCAGGCGCAGACGGCCGCGATGCAGTGCGGCTTTCACCGCCGGAACGCTGCTGTCGATAATGTTGCCGATCTCTTCGATCGTATAGCCGAGCACATCCATGAGGATGACGCTGCTACGCTGCGCCGCGGGGAGGCGCATGAAGGTCTGCAGGCTTGCGGCTGCAGTGTGTCGACCCTCGGCCGACATGCCGGGGTCAGGTATCATGTCGATATGCTCGATGGCATGCGCGGCATCCACCCTGGCGCGACGGCGCAGGTGGTCGAGCGCTGCATTGTGCGCGATGCGGAACAGCCAGCCCTCGACATTGGCTATCGGTCCGGTCCCTGGGAACGCCTCGAGCGCCTTGACCGTAGCTTCCTGGACGACATCCTCGGCATCGATCACCGAACCGGTCATGCGGGCACAATAGCGGTGCAGTTTCGGCCGCAATTCGCCGAGCAGCCGGTCAAATGGCTCCCGTCCTTCTGGCGTGCCGGATGCGGATCCGGTCATCGCACAAGGATCGATTTCATTGCGTATCTCCCAGGGCAGGCGCGCCCGCCATGAGGCGCAGCGTCTTATAGACGCTCGACGATGGCAAAAGGATTCGGTCGAAAAACTTTCTTTAGCTGGAATCCTTTGGTGGTGCCTCCGCGTCTCTGGATCATGGGACCGCGAGACTGGCGGGCCCTCTGTTCAAGCCGGAGGCGCCATAATCATGAGCAAGCAAAGTGCGGGATCAACGAAGGTCTGGGTTCTCGCCCTCACGTCGATAGGCTCCTTGATGGTCGTTCTCGATGCGATGGTCGTGGCGACCGCATTGAGCACGATGCGGGTCGAACTCGATGCCTCGCTGGAGACGCTGCAATGGACGATGAACGCCTATAATTTGAGCTTTGCCGTCCTGCTCATGACCGGGGCTGCGCTCGGTGACCGGTTCGGTCGCCGCCGTACGCTCGTTGCCGGATTGGCGTTGTTCGTCGCAGCGTCGGTTGCCTGCGCGCTCGCCGGAAATGCCGGATTGCTGATTGCGGCCCGTGCGGTTCAGGGCGCGGGTGCTGCAATGGTCATGCCGCTGGCCATGGCGCTGCTGAGCGTCGCTTTTCCCCCGGAGGAACGAGGCAAGGCGCTGGGTATCTTCAGCAGCATCACCGGCCTGGCCCTGATCATCGGTCCGATGGCGGGCGGTGCGATCTCCGAAGGCCTCTCCTGGCACTGGATCTTCTGGCTCAATGTTCCGGTCGGCATCGTTCTCATCCCGCTGGTGCTGCGTCGGATTCCGGAGAGTTACGGGCCGGGCACGGCTATCGATGTCCTCGGCGTCGTGCTGGTGACTGCGGCGGCATTTGGAGTGGTCTGGGGTCTGATGCGCGGCAACATCGTCGGCTGGAGCAGCTCTGAAGTGCTGTCGGCGCTGACGGCAGGGCTGGTTCTGGCCATCGCATTCGTCCTTTGGCAGCTGCGTACCCGTGAGCCCATGCTGCCTTTGCGGTTCTTTCAGGCGCGCGCATTCTCCTCGGGCGTAGGGGCGAACTTCCTGCTCTGCGCCGCCATGTACGGCCTCGTATTCCTGCTGCCGCAGTTTCTGCAGTTTGCCCAGAGCCGTGGGCCGCTCGGGGCCGGCATGGGATTGCTGCCCTGGACCGCCACGCTTTTCGTGGTCGCACCGATCGCCGGCAGCCTGATCAACCGCGTCGGCGAGCGCTGGCTTGTGGTGGCCGGATTGATCCTGCAAGCGGCTGGAATGGCCTGGCTGGCGCAGATCGCAGCACCTGATCTGCCCTACATCCAGCTAGTCGCGCCCCTGATCATTACTGGTGCCGGCGTGTCGATGGCCGTGCCTGCCGCACAGAATGCGGTTCTCAATGCGGTCGCGCGGCCGGAGGTCGGCAAGGCTGCCGGCACGTTCAATACATTCCGCTTTCTGGGCGGCGTATCCGGGATCGCGATCGCCGGTGCGGTGTTCGCCGGGACTGGGAGCTTCGCGTCCACCGACGCGTTCAGCGATGGTTTCACCGCGGCGATCGACGTCTCCGCTCTGCTCTCGCTCGCCGGCGCGCTCGTCGGAATAGGGCTTCCGGAGCGTCGCACAGTGGCGCTCGCGAATGCCGGCAAGGAGGCGTAGTGTCGCCCGGAGCGGGAAGCTCGCGCGAAGCGGGTCCCCGCTTCAAAACGCGCCTTCTACTGCCCGGCGGATGCGAGGGTGCCGCTCGCCACAGGCCCCACAACTGGTCGGCGCTCAAGTGCCTGGCGGATCCGTCATAGGCCACGCGTCCGAGGCTGAGGACCACGATTCTGTCGGCCAGCGCCCGCACCGTGGAGAGATCGTGTGTGACGAGGATGACGCCCGTGCCGCTGGCGGCGATCGAACGGATCAGCTTCACGCGTTCCGTGATGGCGGCGAACATGCTGCATCGCAGCACCCTGCCGCCGATATCGGCGGGCCAAGGCAGCGCGCGAAAATCGTCAAAAATGGACAATTCGGGCTGGTTCCCGCTGTTTTTTGGCTTTTATTAGCCGCGCCTCACGTTCCTGTTTCAAATATGTCAACTTTTTGTGTTGCGTTGCACAATGGTGGCGCCTTATCCTGCGTGAGGGGGGCGCTTCCGATTGGAAATGCGCCGTGAACGACGCCGCTATGTTGACCGATTGGCAGTTTCGCCGTCCCGCCGGCGCACGCCGCTAATGGGAAATGCGCGCGACACCCAATTGGACGCGCTGAGGGCCATCGCCGTGACGATGGTGCTGTACGCACACTTCTTCGCGGCCGGAGGATCCTCGTTCTGGGGCCATATCGGCGTGCGCCTGTTCTTCGTGCTGAGCGGCTTTCTGATCACCCGCCTGCTACTGGAAGCCCGCTCGGCCGCCGAATTCGAAACCGGACCGGCGCTGAAATCCTTCTATATCAGGCGGGCGCTGCGGATATTCCCGCCCTATTTCGCCGTGCTGGGTTTCGTCTGGCTGGTGGACCTGGAGCAGTCCAGGGGATCGCTGGCCTGGCACGCACTCTATCTGTCGAATTTCTGGTACGCAGCGCAGAATGAATGGACGCCCTGGCTGCTCTGCCATTTCTGGAGCCTGAGCATCGAGGAGCAGTTCTATATCGCCTGGCCGTTGATCGTCCTGCTGGCGCCGCGCCGGCGGCTCGAAGCGATCTGCGTCAGCGTTATCGGGCTGTCGCTTGCCTACCGGTTTTATTGGCCGATCACGGGAACACCCGGTTTGGCGCGTGACCTGCTGCCGCCGGCGTCGATGGATGCATTGGCGTCAGGCGCGCTGCTTGCCGCTTACCGGTCAAGAGCTGCTGGCTTGCCGCAATGGCTTCGAGCTGGCTGGCCGGGGCTCGCCGCGGCGTTTTTCGTTCTGCAGTGGTTTGCGCCGGGGCCGGCAAATCCGGTGCAGGAATGGTGCCTCTGGCTGCTGTTGCAGATCCTGCCTCTCGTGCCGCTGGTGGTCATCGTTGCAAGCTGTTCGACGGGCATTGGCGGCCACGCCGGCAAACTTCTCGAACTGCCGCCGCTGCTTGGCCTTGGCCGCATCAGCTACGGCGTTTATCTCTACCATCCGATAGTGCTGTCGCTCGTCGTCAAGTCGCAGCCCTGGATTCCGCTCAACGTCTCGGAGCAAGGGCCAGGGCGCTTCCTCGTGGCGGGAACGGTGACGCTCATGCTGGCTTCGGTTTCATGGCTGCTTTTCGAGAAGCCGCTCAACAGCCTGAAGCGCCATTTCCCCTATGTTGCCCGGAGAGGCCGAGCCGGCTTCCCGACAGGCATCGATACGACCAACGCCGGATGGCTCGCGGCGGGAGCATATCTGGGCAGGCCGCTTGATGGTGGCACTTCACCGTTGCCACGCAAGCTGCAACGAACCGATCGGAGCTGATCATGACTGCTCCCTTGGTCTCCGTTCTGCTGCCGATCTACAATGCGGGACCTTATCTCGCCGCTGCGCTGGGCAGCGTCCTGCGCCAGGATTACGATCGTCTGGAGATCATCGCCATCGATGACGGCTCGACGGACAACTCGCTGCAGATCCTGCAGAAATATCGCCAGGCCGACAGCCGCATCTCGATCATCTCACGCGAAAACCGCGGCCTGATCGCAACTTTGAACGAAGGCCTGGCCGTGGCCCGCGGCGATCTGGTCGCCAGGATGGACGCCGACGACATCGCCTATCCCCAACGCCTGTCGCGGCAGGTCGCGCTGTTCAACCAGCAGCCTGACCTTGCGCTGTGCGGTGCAGGCTTCGACACCTTGCTCGGCAACCGCATCGTCAGGGGTTCGCCCGATCCGATATTCCAGGACAATAGCCTGCGCATCTTGTCGATGTTCTTCACGATCTTCATGCATTCCACGGTCGTCTACAACAGGAAGGTCATCGAAGAGAGCGTTCTATTTTATGACGAAAGCTACAAGCATGCCGAGGATTTCGACCTGTTCAGGCGGCTGACCGACCGCTACCCGGCGGCCATGATCCCCGAAAGTCTGATCGCCTATCGTATCCATGACGACAGCGTGACCAACAGGCACAAACGCGAAATGCGCAGGACGCATTTGAAGATCGTCGCCGAGAACCTCGAGCGCGAAGGGCTCGCACAAGAGACGCAAGGCCTCCGCGACATCGGTGAGGTCCTGTCGATGGGCACGGTTCGCCGTGCCGCCGAATGGATCCTTGCGCTGGAAGAAAGGATTGCCGCCCTGCCGGCCGAGACGAGGCCGAGCTACCAGGCTGGCACGCTGAACCTGTTCTATTTCCTCTATCAGCTGATATCGGGAGAAAGACAGCCGCTGCTGATGCACGAATTCCTGACACGGACCGCGAAATGGAAGCTCATCCGGCGCCGCGAGCAGTACGTGTTTCGCACTGGTGCCTTCGCGCCGCGCTTCAGTCTCGCCTCGATGTCGGTCACCAGGCAGGTGGACGCCCTGTCGCGGTATCTGCAATCCGTGCCGGCCGCGGCGGTTTTGCCTTCGAACCAGTTGAGCTAGCAACGCATGTTCGTCAAATCGCACCACCTCCAGCAGCGCGGCCACTCGACGGTTCCGGCGGCCATGTCGCCGCGGCCGCAGCAAGGACCGGCGCCGGCGGTCAGTTTCATTGTCTGCACACGCGACCGCGTCGCCGTGCTCGAGCCCTGTATCAGGTCGATCCAGGCCGCGTGTCGTGCCCATGCCGACTTTGCCGCCGAGCTGGTGGTTGTCGACAACGGCTCGACCGACAGCACCGCCAAACGGCTGGCCAGCATCGCCGAACTGTCGGACATCCCGTTCACCGCCATTTGCGAGCCGCGACCCGGATTGGCCGCCGCGCGGAATGCCGGGCTGGAGCGGGCGCGGGGCCGCGTGCTCGTCTTCGTCGATGATGATTGCGCAGTCCACAAGGACTATCTGCGCGATCTGCAGCGGCACTATGCGGCCGGCGAACGGGTCATCCGCGGCGGCCGCGTCGAGATCGGCGATCCCCGCGACCTGCCGTTCACGATCAAGCGGTCGCCGGTGCGCGCGCGGCTTACGCCGGATGTCCATCCCGGCGGCTTCGTGCTTGGCTGCAACATGACGATGCACCGCGATGTCGCCGCCCGCATCGGGCGTTTCGACGAACGCTTCGGCGCCGGCGGCCCACTGCGCTCCGCCGAGGATACGGACTATCTCGTGCGGGCGGTGCTGCTCGGCATTCCGGTCGAATATGTGCCCGACATGACCATCTATCACCATCACGGCCGACGCGACCGCAAAGCCATCGAAAAGCTGCATCGCGACTACAGCATGGGCAATGGCGGGCTTTGCCTGAAACATATCCGCCACGCGCCGTGGCTGCTTCGCCATTTCTACTGGTCCATGAGGGCGGCTTTGCGCGAACTGAGGAAAGGCCCTCTGTTCGACCGTGAACTCAAGCTGTCGCACTGGCCGATCATCGGCATGAACTTGCTCGGCGCGGCCAAGTTCGCGGTGCTTTCGGTGGTGAAATCGCCGCAGCCGGCGCAAATGCGACAGGAGCAACAGGCAAATGCCGAGGCGAGGTGATCCGCAATCATGCGCCTGATGCCGCCCAGCCTGCCGATGCTGCGCCGCGCGCTCGGGCAAAAGCAGTTGCGCCTGCTTCCGGCCGTGGTGGTGCTCGGGCTGCTCAGTGCGGCGCTTGAGGGGTTCGGCATCGGCCTGATCATCCCGTTGCTGAACATAATCATGGGGCAGGGGCAGACCGGCATGGCCGGCTTCTCCGCCGTCTTCCAGCATGTCGGATCGAGCCTGAGCGAGCGCGACCGGCTGATCGTCATATCGGTCGCCATCCTCGGCTCGATCGTGCTGAAGAACCTGTTCGCCTACGCCAATACGCTGCTGACCACCTTCATCTATGGCAAGGCCAGCCATTCGATCCGCAGCGCGCTGTCGGAGCAGCTGCTTAGGGTAGGCTACCCGTTCTTTCTGCAGCAAAGTCCCGGACGGCTGCTCAACATCATCTCCAACGAATCCTGGCGGGCCTCGGATGCCATCCAGATCACGCTCGGAGCAATCGTCAACGCATCGGCCGCGATCATCCTCCTGACCTTCCTGCTGCTTCTATCGTGGCAGATGACGCTGCTGGTCACGCTGGGGCTGGCGCTGGTGCAGGTCGCGCACGCCATGCTGTCGGCCAATCTGAAGGCGCCGAGCCGCAGCGTCGCCTCCCGCAACAGCCAGCTCGCATCGCAGATGCTGCATCTGGTGCATGCCGGGCGGCTGATCCGCATCTTCGGCCAGGAGCAACGCGAGAAGGCGGCATTCGACCAGGCATCGGATGCGGTGCGCCGCGCCGCCTTCGTGCTTTTGACGCGCCAGGGAGCGTTGCCGCCGCTGACCGAGGTTCTGCACGCCATGCTGTTCCTGGCGGTGGTAATCGGCGCCTGGTTCGCCAATGTCAGCTTCCCGCTGATCGTCGCCTTCGTCATCCTGCTCTACAGGCTGCAGCCCTACATGCGGTCGCTGCAAATGGCCTGGAGCCAGCTGCAAGGCCTGAGCGGATCGCTTGAAGAGGTGACGTGGATGCTGGACCCATCCGGCAAGCCCCAGCCGCCGCAAGGCGACGCAGCGTTCCCTGGGCTCAGCCAGGGCATCAAGTTCGAGGACGTCACCTTTACCTATTCTGGTTCCGAACAGCGCGCGGTGGTGCTGCATGCGGCGAGCTTCGACCTGCGCAGCGGCCGCTCGACCGCGCTGATCGGCCGCTCGGGCGCCGGCAAGACGACGATCGTCAATCTCCTGTGCCGCTTCGTCGAACCAGACAGCGGCAGGATACTCGTCGATGGATTGCCGCTCGACCGTATCGACCCCAGCCAATGGCGAAAGCACATCGCGCTCGCCAGCCAGGAGCTGGAACTGGTCGACGGCACGATTTTCGATAACATCATCTACGGCCAGGACGCGGCCTCGGCCGATGACGCCGAGCGTGCCGCAAGGCTGGCCGAGGCGCATGGCTTCATCGAGCAACTGCCGCAGGGCTACAGGACGGTCGTGGGCTACCGCGGCGTCAACCTCTCGGCGGGACAGCGGCAGCGGATCGCGCTGGCCAGGGCCCTGGTGCGCGATCCCGATATCCTCATCCTCGACGAAGCCACCAATGCGGTGGACGGGCTGTCGGAAGCGGCGATCGTCGAGACGCTGAAGTCGCGCGCCGGCCGCCGCACCACCATCGTCATCAGCCACCATCGCAGCACCATCTCGTTCTGCGACGACGTCGTGATCCTGAGCCACGGCCGCGTGAAAAAGCAGGCGCCCTTCGCGGCGCTCGCGACGCTCAGCATGGACGAGCTTTACCAGCACGAGGCGCTGGAACGCTGAGGGCGACCCCCGCTGCGTGCGCGCGCTGGGAGGTCGTCTCGGATGTCAAGCCAGGTCAAGCATCTCAGAGCGAGGAGCCCTCCGCCATGCCTCTCTGCAGAATTTCTGGGATGATGAGTGGTCCCGAGCTTACCCGCTTTCGACCTGGAGCGTACAGAACCAAGGGTCCGCCTGCCAAATCCATCAATGGCAGGCGGACCCTAATCAGCGCATGAAGGGACTGATTCTGCGCCGATGTCTCCTCGAGGAGGTGACGCCATCAACTAAAGACGGCCGCAGTTGTTCCCGACGCCGGCCGTACACGAGACCATTGCGCGGGCAGGTCAGACTTAGGTCCTATAAACGCGCATCGCTGGCTGTGAGTGAACATCGGATCGGCTCGGCGGTAGCGAAACTTCGGCCGGAGGTCGACGCAGTCATTGGTTCCGGGGGCATGACCTGCTCGGCGCTGATCATGGGCGGTGATCGATCCCCGCACGACTGATGCGGAGGGGCGCTTGCATTCCTGCGGAATGCACAACCAATCCGGCGCCAAGTGAAGTTGTCCAAGCGGTACGGGGCTCAGCGGTCGTCAAGGTGTTGCTAATATACAGCACAGACAGCGCTCTATGAACGGCGTCGCTTGGAACCGCTACCTCCGACCAACCGTTAGTGTCACAATGACGAAACCAAAAAGTGAGGCTGACGATGGACCCGCTGCAAAACAACACGTTGGAGATCTGGTGTCTTGCGGCTGTTCCGCTGTCACTGCTCCTTACGGTGTTATTAGCCGGATTTATTCTTTAGCTGACCCAACGAGGCCGGCTTTGCGCACCGGGCCAGGAAGATGAAAATGACGGCCATTAGGCACGGTAGGGGTCGCGGACACCCCGTGGCACCAGGCCGTGGCTGCCTTTTCCAACGTGCCCCCATAATCGGCTCTTTCGAGCGGTCCGGCTCGCGGCGATTGCTCGCGGCGCCGTGGCGAGGGCGAGCATCCGAGCTCGTACGTTTTTTACACAATCTCTGATTGGTGGACTCGCCCGACGCCATCGACGTTAATTTTGCGTTAGCGACAGGAGGGGGGAAGATCGCTAACGGGAGGAAGAAAATGAGAGAAAACTACGATCTGACGATCGACTACGACGACCAGCCTTACGACAACAAGCCTTACGATCTAGCCACATTCGCAAGGAAGCACGGGCTCAACATTCGAGCCGCCGAGCTTCTTCTTTTCGCCAAAGGCCCGTCTCGAGCGGCCTGCGATGCTGCGGCGAGGGCTTTTCTGGCGGCAGTCGCCGCACAAGCTATGAGACAATCGGCGCGGTAGGTCTCACAAAGCCATTGCTGACACGGCCTGCCGTGTCAGCAACCTAACGGACAGCGCTGGAAATTCCGGGCCGTTTCCAACAAGACGCCTAAGCATCCGGGAACGGCCTGAAATGTGCAATCTTTACAATATCACGACCAGCCAGGAGGCCATTCGCCAGTGGACCCGCGCCTTGCGCGATATCCTCGGCAATCTCGAACCCTCCATCGACATCTATCCCAACCAGCCAGGCCCTGTGGTGCGCAACACGCCGGACGGCGAACGCGAATTCAATTCGCCCTTGACATTTTTGTTCCGGTTTTGTTCAATTTGACCAGAAACTAGTGGAGGCATCGCCCACATTGCAAGCGAACGCTTCGTCACTGAAAGGTTTATGCCGCTTGCGCGAGGTGCATCAGGTACGGTTCTGAACAATTTGCATACCGTGCTAAAATCCGCGGGCGACCGCGATGGGCGTCGCTACCTGCTTCTGGACGCACCATGTTCTCGTAAACTGTCCGGCGCAGAGATGCGTGGCCGCCGTCTTCGCAGGCTCAGGTTCCGTCAGGCATCCGGCGCGGCTGCCTGGCAAGCGACAACACGCCCAACGCCGCCTCAATGCTTCTTGAAATACTGCACCTCACGTTCGTGCTTCTCCGCAGCCTCGCGGCTTTCAAACGTCCCGAGATTGCGGCGCTTGCCGGTCTTTTCGTCCTTCTTGCGCGAATAGAGGCGGTATTTTCCGTCTTTGAGTTTTCTGATCATCTGTCACTCCCCGAGCCGCTGCTTCCCCTTGAGGTTGCGCGCGGCTTGTTCGATAGCCGCCCGGTCGTTGCCCAGCCTGTCGATCAGCTCCTGCGCCTGTTCGCCCGATATGCCGGTGCGCACCGCCAGGGCCTCCACCGTCAAGACGTCGGAGCTCGCGAACTCGCGGGTTTCCGGCAGGGCATCGCCTGCCGTCAGCGGCAGGGCTGCCTCCCTGTCGATCTCGGCCTCGGCCCGGTGCCAGTGCCGTTCGGGATCGCCATGGATCCCGCCTTCACGTTCCCAGATCTGGTATGCGCGCTCACGAATCTTGTCTTCCCGGTCGTCGCCCATGTTGATTTCTCCTTTGGGTATCGGATGAACGCCGCGCCAACCCGAACGATCCAAGAAATCTGCGTGATCGTTGGGTGGGGTCGCACAAGGCGCCATGCCCTGCGGCCGCCAGCCGCGCCCGGCCTGCCTACTCGCACTGCCGACGCGGCCCGCCGGAATACGGCTGATAGCTATTGTCTTCCGGTCGATATGACCGGTAGCGGCTGAAGCAGTATTGGACGTGGTCCGATGAGAGCTCGGCGTCGCCGGTTTCGTCCGGCCGCGGGTAGCCCTCCACTGACGACGTATCGCTCGCCTCGACGTAGCTGCCGGCATCGGCGGTGTCGAGATAGGGCGAGATGCAGGGGCGCTCTTGGCCGCTGTAGGATGTGTAGCGGTTGTCGTCCGGCCGGTAGGAGCGGTAGCGGCTGGCGCACCATTCGACATGAGCGGCAGGCAGCGCTTGCTGCTCTTCCGCTGGTGGCTGGATGGAGCCGGTGGCGGTGGTGTCGGGTGTCGAAGCTGCGGCGGTGTCGGCGGGTTTGGAGGTGCGATCAACTTCCGAGGTGCGAACGGGGACCGGGCGGGCCGGGAGGCGCTCGAGGCGCTGGGAGGCCGGGTTTACCGGGCGCGGATCCTTGGCCCACAATTCGGCGACGCTGGAGACCGGGGCGGGCGGCCGCACCGGCTTGGCTATCAATAGCCAGGTGGCGAATGCGAGACCGCTGGCGAACACGGCGAGCGTCAGCACGAAGCCGCCAAAGATTGCGAACAAAGCTTTCATGCCGCGCTCCTTCGTCTCCCGGTTAAGGAAATGCGGGGGCGGGGAATCCGGTTCCAGGAAAGAGCGCGGGGGAGGGGATTTCAAAAAGGAAGATCCCTCTCCGTCTCGGCTTCGCCGAGCCACCTCTCCCCGCTTTGCGGGGCGAGGAACCCAAGATCGCGTAGGGGGCCTTTCAGTGCAGGCCGAATTCGCGCAGCAGTTCTTCGCGGTAGCGTACGAAGCGGCTTTCGCTGCGCTCGCGCGGGCGGGGCAGGTCGACGTCGATCAGCCGCGCCGCGCCGCCTTTCTCCTTGGGCAGGATCAGCACCCTGTCGGCCAGGTAGATCGCTTCCTCGAGGTCGTGCGTTACCATCACCATGGTGACGTTCTCCTCGCTCCAGATGCGCGCCAGTTCCTCCTGCATGCCGATCTTGGTCATCGCGTCGAGCGCGCCCAGCGGCTCGTCGAGCAGCAGGATTTCGGGCTGCACGGTCAAGGCGCGGGCGATGCCGACGCGCTGCGCCATGCCGCCCGATAGCTGCCTTGGGAAAGCATCGCCGAATTCGGCGAGGCCGACGAGCGCGATATAGAAACGCGCCCGTTCCTCGGCCTCGGCCTTCGGCACGCCGCGCACTTCGAGGCCGAAGGCGACATTGCCGAGCACGGTCAGCCAGGGCAGCAGGCGCGGTTCCTGGAAGATCACCGCGCGCTCGGCGCCGACGCCGTGCACCGGCTTGCCGTCGATGGCGACGCCGCCGCTGTCGGCGGCCTCCAGCCCGGCAAGAATGCGCAGCAGCGTGGTCTTGCCAGATCCGCTGGCGCCGACGATGACCAGGCATTCGCCCGAGCGGATGTCGAGGTTGAGGGTCCTCAGCACGGCAAGCGAGCGCCCGCCGATGCTGAACGATTTGGACAGGTCGCGTATGCTGACCTCACCGCCGCTTGTGCTGCTCATCGCGCTCGTCTCCCAGCTGCCGGTTGGCCTTGTCAGTTGGTCTTGGTTTCGCCGGGCCGGTAGAGGATGTCTGTTGCCTTCAGCTTACCCTTTGGCAGGCGACCGTCGCGCTCGAGCACGCTGACCCAGAAGTCGATGTCGCGGTCCGTCGCCTTGGCCCCCTGGCGCAGCCCGAAGCCGGTCCAGTAGCGCGCCAGCTCGCCGTTTTCGCCGCGCTTGTCGAGGATTGTCGCGAGCACCTTGCGCGCTTCGTCGGGGTTCTGCAGCGACCAGTCGGAGGCGCGCGCCGATTGCTCGACGAAATTGCGGGCGGCGTCGGGATGCGCGGCGATGAAGTCGCGCCTGAGCACGACGAAGCCGCCGGCCAGTTCGCCCAGCACGTCGGTGTCGTTGAACACGCCACGCACGCCGCCATTGTCGACCAGCGCGCCGGCAAAGGTCGCCTGCCAGTAGCCGAGCGCTGCGATGTCGACCTGGCGGGAGCGCAAGGTCTGTTCGAGTTGCGGTCCGGGCACGACGACGAGATTGGCGGCGTCCGGCGACAGGCCGACGCTGTGCAGCGCCTCGCGCACCGTGTAGTCGAGATGGGCGCCGAGCGTGTTGACGGCGATGGTCTTGCCGGCAATGTCAGCGATCGATTTGATCGGGCTGTCGTCGAGCACGTAGAAGACGCTTCGCACCTTGCCGTTGATGCCATTGCTCGGATAGACGGCGACGAAGTCGTTGCCACCGGAAATCGAATTGATCACGGCGGCGGTTGCGGCCGAGCCGATATCGACGCTGCCGGAGGCGAGCGCGAACAACGATTCCGGGCCGCCGCCGGAATAGCCGACATTCTCGATCTCGATACCGAGGCCTTTGAAATAGCCGAGCTCGCCGGCAAGCTCATGCGGAGAGATGCTGCCGCGGCTGGCGAGGGAGCGGAACTTGACGGGTGCGGCTTCGGCAAAGGCGAAGCGCGGCAGGCCGGCGGCGAGAAGGCCGGCGGAGAAGGGCGCGCCGGCAAGCAGGGAACGGCGGGTGATTTTCATGGTCCGGGTCTTTCCTGGTTTGAGTTCTGGCCTGGTTGAGATTGGTAAGGGCGGGTGGTCAGTCGACGGCATTGCTCCAGCGGCAGAGCCGCCGCTGCAGGCTGACCAGCGCCTGGTTGGCGATCAGGCCGAGGCCGGCGAGGATGACGATTGCCGCAAACATCAGCGGGATCTGGAAGTTGTACTGCGCGTTCATCACCTGAAAGCCGATGCCCTTGTTGGCGCCGATCATTTCGGAGGCGATCAACAGCAGCAGCGCCGTGGTGGCGCTGAGCCTCAGCCCAACGAAGATCGACGGCACGGCGCCGGGCAGCACGACGCGGCGGAAGACGGTCAGCTGCCTGGCGCCATAGACGCGGGCCATCTCCAGCAGTTTCGGATCGACCTGCTTGACGCCGCCGATGGTGTTGAGCAGCAACGGGAACAGCGTCGCCCAGAAGATGACGAACACCTTGGAGGCTTCGCCGAGCCCAAGCAGCAGGATGAATACGGGATAGAGCGCCAGCGCCGAGGTCTGGCGGAAGACCTGCAGGATGGGATCGAGCGCGGTCTCGACGGCGCGCACCTGGCCCATGAACAGGCCAAGCGGGATGGCGACCAGCACGGCGGCCGCGAAGGCGAGACCGGCGCGCTGCAGGCTGATGGCGATGTCACCGAGCAGAGTGCCGCCGGCCAACCCCTTCCAAAGTGCCGCGACAATCGTATCGATCGGCGGCAGCACGGCCGTGTTGACCCACCCTGCGCTACTCGACACTTGCCAGATTGCGAGGAAGGCAATGAGGGCGCCGTAGCGCGACAGGAAGCGAATTCCCGCCCGGCCGCCGAGGCGCAGGAAGTCCGAGCCGAGGCTTGTGGTGGTGTCGCGCGTGCCGAGGCTGGCGGCCTCTTCGATGTGCTGCAAGGTCATCGTCTTGCCTCTTGCTTGGAAAGTATTGGGCTTCTCGGGATTATTCGGCGGCCAGCACGGCCGAGCGGGCGGCGGTCCACGGGTTTTCCGGCCGTCTGAGGCCGAGGTTTTCGCGCAGCGTCCTGCCTTCATAGGCGGTGCGGAACAGGCCGCGGCGCTGCAGTTCGGGGATCACCAGCTCGACGAAGTCCTCGAGCCCGCCGGGCAGCCAGGGCGGCAGGATGTTGAAGCCGTCGGCGGCTTCGTTGCCGAACCACTCCTCCAGCTGGTCGGCGACCTGCGTGGCGCTGCCGATGACGGTGTAATGGCCGCGGGCCGTTGCCACCCATTGGTAGAGCTGGCGGATGGTGAAGTTGTGCTCGTCGGCAATCTGGCGGATCAGCGCCTGGCGGCTCTTCATGCCTTCGGTCTCCTTGCTCGGCGGCAGCGGGCCGTCGAGCGGGTAGCCCCTGATGTCGAGCGTCTGGCCGGCCAGCCCGTTGAGCAGGGCGACGCCGTCTTCGGGCAGGATGAGATCGTTCAGCTGCTGGTATTTGGCGCGCGCTTCTTCTTCGGTGCGGCCGACGAAGGGTGCTACGCCGGGCATGATCAGCACCTGCTCGGGATCGCGGCTGACGGCCGCCACGCGGGCCTTGATGTCGCGGTAGAATTCCTGCGCCGACGCCAGGTTCTGATGGGCGGTGAAGATGACTTCCGCCGAGTGGGCGGCGAGCTTGCGGCCGTCCTCCGATTGCCCCGCCTGCACCACCACCGGGTGCCCCTGCACAGGGCGCGGCACGTTGAGCGGACCCTTGACGCTGAAATGCGCGCCCTTGTGGTCGATGTCGTGGAGCTTGTCCTTGTCGTAGAAGCGCCCCGATTTCTTATCGCGGATGAAGGCGTCGTCCTCCCAGCTGTCCCACAGCGCCTTCACCGTCTCGACATGCTCATGCGCACGGGCATAGCGCTCGGCGTGGGCAGGCTGCGTCTCACGATTGAAGTTGCGCGCGGTTTCGTCGCCGGCCGAGGTGACGACGTTCCAGCCGGCGCGGCCATTCGACAGATGATCGAGCGAGGCGAATTTGCGGGCGAGCGTGTAGGGCTCCTCGTAGGTGGTCGAGGCGGTGGCGATAAAGCCGAGATGCGTGGTGAGTGGCGCCAGCGCGGCAAACAGCGTCACCGGCTCGAAGCCGGCGATCTTGGCATTGCCACCTTCGCGGGCGCCGAGACCGACCGTCAGATTGTCGGCGAGGAAATAGGCATCGAACAGGCCGCGCTCAGCGGTCAGGGCAAGCTGCCTGTGGAACTCGAAATTGGTGGCGCCGTCGGCCGGCGCCTCAGGGTGGCGCCAGGCGGCGATATGCTGTCCGCCTCCGGGCAGGAAAGCGCCCAGTTTGATTTGCCTGGATTTGCTGGATCTGGTCATAGCGGCGTGCTCCTGGATGGATCGGAAGGGGATCTCGGGTCGGTGGTGCGTTCAGGCGGCAAGGCCGACGCCGTAGGGCACTCCGGTTACCCGGCATGCCTCGGCGACCGCCTGCCGGGCGCGGGCGTGGATGGCTTCCGACACCAGCACGCCATTGGCAAAGTCCTTGTCGGAGGCGTAGATCGCAGTCGGCACGGTCAGCGCCTCGAAGAAGCCGAACAGCGGCCGCAGCTGGTGCTCGACGATCAGCGAATGGCGCTCGCCGCCGCCGGTTGCGGCGAGGATGACGGGCTTGCCCCTCAGCGATGACGGGTCGAGCAGGTCGAAGAAGTGTTTGAAAAGCCCGGTATAGCTGCCTTTGAAAGTCGGCGAGCCGGCCACCAGGATGTCGGCGCCCAGCAGCCGTTCGACGATGTTGCGCGCCGCCGGGTCGAGGTCGCCGAGGCGCCTTGCCTGCGGCAGGGACGCGCCGAGATCCTCGATGTCGAAGACGGCCGAGGCCGCGCCGATGCTTTCGGCGGCCTGCCCGACAATGTGGCTGACGAATGCCTTGGTCTTCGATGGCCGGGTCAAATTGCCCGACAGCCCCACAACGAGCTTTTTCGACATTCCTGGCTCCCTCTCAAGCGCTCTATTTTAAGATCTTGGGTCTGGCGATCTATTTTAAGTCTAGAGAGTTTGTAGAATTAAAAGAGCGAGAAAATTTCAAAAGCAGGGCGATGCGCGAACTGAGTTTGCTGCACATCGCCCGCAATTGGTTCATTCAACGCGCCGTACCGCGCTGAAAGATCGCTGCAGCGCCTGCAGCCGCGATAGCGTAGCGCGTCGGACAGAGCGCATGAACAGCCGGCCGGACATATCAGGCAAGTCGCCCTCGGGCGCTCCGGCGCGACGTCGGGGAACCATGTCCTGATGCCACGATCCTGGATGGCCTAGCGGCCCTCGGAGAGGACGCGGCGCGGGCACAGGCCAAGGTGCTGGCGTGGGGTCCGCGGCATGTGGTGAGTCAGGCCAATTTGATTCAAATCCGGCTGTGGATATTTGCTTTTGGGTAAATCGAGGCGGTCATCTTGCCGGCCGGCGGGCAACAAGGAGAAGCCTATGACAAGCGACTTTGCCGCCGCACACCTCCACCTCGAACGAGCCTGCCATTATTTGAGCGGCGAGGACGAGACGAGCCGCACGGCTCGTGCGGCTCTGGATCTCCTGATCGATGCAATTGTCGCGGCACAATACAAGCGGCCCACGGGCGACGTTGTGGAATTTCCAAGACCGGCAAAGTTGGGACAATCCGCAAGCGGGAACGGGTAATCCAACCGGCGGCATCCCTTTGCTTCCGCCTGATCACATGAACCAGGTTGCCACCAGGCCGATCGTCGCCGAGAAAATAGCGGCGGTCGTTGCCCAACCGAGTATGTTGGTGCTGCGGCTGTTCACCTGGTCGCCCATGATCCTGCGGTTGTTCGTCATCAGCATGATGAGCAGCAGCAAGGGCGGCGTCGAGAAGCCTTGAACGATGCCGGACCAGACCAGCGCCTTCATCGGATTGAAGCCAAGGAAGTTGAGGCCGGCGGCGATCGCGGTAAAAAATCCGATGGCGAGATAAAATTTGGGCGCCTCTCGAGCCTGGGCGTGCAGGCTGTTTTTCCAGCCGATGGCTTGCGCCACATCATAGGCAGCGCCGGTGGTCATGACAGGAACCGCGAGGAAACCGACGCCAATCACGCCTGCGGCGAACAGAACGCTTGCGGCCTGGCCGGCGAGCGGCCGCAGCGCCTCCGCCGCCTGCGCGGCCGTGTCGATATCGTGGTGGCCCGCCTTGTAGAGCGTAGCACCCGTCGACAGGATGATGAAATACATGATGAGATTTGAAAACATCATGCCGATGAGGATGTCCCGGCGAGAGCGACGGAGTTCGCTGTCGGTGGCGCCCTTCCTTTCCCTGAGCGTTGTCCGCCCCTGGGCAATCTCCTCCTCGACCTCCTCATTGGACTGCCACGTGTAGAGATAGGCGGACAGCGTCGTGCCGATGATGGCGACCAGGATCGACAGGAACTCACGGTTGAATTCGATCCTGGGGAGCAGCGTCCCGCGCAGCACCGCCGCGGCGTCCGGCTTGGCCAGAATGGCGGCACCGACATAGGCGAGCAGCGCCAGCGCCAGCCAGCGAAAGATGTTGCGGATCAAAGTATAGGAGCCAAAAACCTGGAGGGCGAAGATGAGGGCTGCGACGAACAGCACGATCAGCGGAATGGGAAGCGGCACGAAGATGTTGATCGCGGCCGCCATTCCACCGAGATCCGCCGCTGCCTCGATGGTGTTGCCGACGAGCACACCCAAGAGCACCGACCAGAGCAGCCACCGCGGGTAGAAGTCCTTGATGACGTGGAACAATCCGCGCCCGGATACCTGACCGAGCTTCGACGACAGGTAGACGACCGCGTACATCATCGGCAACGTCACCGGAGCCGTCCAAAGCAGGTCGGGTCCGAAACGGGCGCCGGCGCTGGCATAGGTGCCTATTGCGGAACAATCGTCGTCGGCCGCCCCTGTTATCAGGCCGAGGCCGAGCGCGCGGCCTATTCCGCCTTTACCCTCCTCCGGTGGGGTGGAACGATCGGAACCGGCCTGCCTCATTGCGATCGGACCGGGTGGGGAACGAAAGGCGCGGCCTGCCATGCAACAATGCTAAGGATCGGTCGGGGCGCTGGTCTCATTTTGCTTCCTTCAACAACTTGCCCAAACCCGGCGTGCCATGACTTGTTCCGCAACGACGGGGCAGGGTTTTGCCTCAGGCAAAAAAGTTCGGGTTGACCGCTTCCGAACGCGAAGCGACTATCCGGGCGAGGCGAAGATCGCAGGAGGAAATGCAATGGACGAGCCCGATCAGTGGCGCCACATGTCGAGCGCGCCAAGGGACGGCAGCAGAATCCTTGTCACGGTTCGGCCGTCCGAGCAGGGGCCGGCCGAGGTCGACATGGCCTACTGGGCCCGCGCCGATCAGTTCGGCAGCGAAGGCTGGCGCGCTTCCGATTCGTCTCCAGGACGCATCGTCGAATATGCCGAACCCGAACTGAAGTGCTGGATGCCGCTGCCATCGGCCAATCTCAGCAAGGGATCGATGCCGAGCCCCTGGGAAGGAGAAGATGTGCCGCTGGTGGATGGCTCGGGGATATGAAAGGGCCGAATGCCCAGGACCTCTAAGAGCCGATATCCACGGCCACCCGCATTCGCCAAAAGTGCGCGCAAGCTGACCGCGGCGGTCCGGAAATCGAACCCCTGGATCATTGACGCCCGGCGGGCCCGCTGGTTCTCAAGATAGCGCGCGAGCGCAATGTCGTGGCGCAGTGGCCCGCCGCGCGGCTGCGGGTCCTGCCTTGAATCATCATGCCAGATGGGCCATTCCGTCGGGGGTAGCACAGCGTCCTCCTGAGATACCAGTCTCCCGACACTTGTCTTCCCTGCGTCGTGAGAAACGCGGTGGAGCCAGCGTGAAGGATTCGTGAAAAACACCAGGCCGGGCGAAATGACGGTTGAAATAGAGGCAAGTACAGGAAAGGATCGCAAAGAAGCTGTGGCTGTGGCGGATCCGATGGCGCACCCTCATCTCTGTCTGTTAGGCGGCTTTGACTTTGCCGGAGGAGCGGTGGCCCCGGTTTTCAGCCGCAAGGCTCGCGCCATGCTGGCTTATCTCGCCCTGCAATCCGGACACTCCCAATCGCGCGAGAAGCTCGCCGCGCTTTTGTGGGGCGGCAACAGCCAGACCCAGGCCCGGATGAACCTTCGACAGGCCCTATCCGCCATAAGGAAAGGAATGGGCGCATCCGATGGCGAAAGGTTTCTGAGCGACGGCGACAGCATTACGCTCAATCTCGACGATCTTGATTTCGACGTCGCGCGGTTCGAGTCGCTGGCCGCCGGCTCCGAACCGGAGCAACTCGAGCAGGCGCTCGTCGTCTATCGTGGCGACCTCCTCGACGGGTTCGGCCTGAAGGAGGAGCCGTTCGAAGATTGGCTCAGAGTGGAGCGCGAGCGATTGAGGGCAATCGCAACCATCGTGCTGGAGAAGCTCGTCGCGCACTATTCGGCAACGAATGATCTTGCATCATGCCTGCGGGCGGCGGTGCGCCTGCTGGCTTTGGAGCCCTTGCGGGAGGATATCCACCGAGCCCTGATGCGGACCTATGCCGCCCAGGGCCGTTTTAACCTCGCGCTGAAACAGTATGAGCGCTGCCGTGATGTGCTGCAACTGCAGCTCCGCTTGCAGCCCGAGCCGGAGACCCGGCAACTCTATGATGACCTGCGGACGCGCCGCGTGACGCCGCAAGCCGCTACCCGGATAGGTGCCTCGGTGTCGCCTTCCCACACACCGCCAACGTCGGCAGCCCGAACAGGTGAGCGCCCGGCGTTCCGGGCCGAGCCGATGCGCCCCGCGGCCCACTATGTCAAATCGGCCGGAATCAACATCGCCTATCAGGTAACCGGCGACGGGCCGGTCGACCTGATCTATGTGCCTGGGTGGGTCTCCAACCTCGACCTTGCCTGGTCATCGCCCCGGCTGGCGCATATGCTCCAGCGTCTCGGTTCCTTTGCCCGCCTGATCCGTATGGACAAGCGAGGCACCGGACTGTCCGATCGCAATGTTGGTTTGCCAACGCTGGAAGAGCGGATGGAAGACATGCGAGCGGTGTTGGATGCCGTCGGATCAAAGCGAACGGTTCTGTTCGGCAGCTCCGAAGGGGGGCCTATGTGCATGCTTTTCGCGGCGACCTATCCCGAACGAACAGCGGCTCTCGTGCTCAACGGAACCTATGCCAGCGGCCGATGGTCGCCGGATTATCCCTGGGCAAGGACAAGCGAGCAGGTAGAAGAAGATCTGGCCGCCGTCGAGAGACAGTGGGGGGAGCCGGCGGACATGAGCAACGCCGCGCCCAGCCTGATGAACGACAGTTTCGAGAGAGAATGGTTCGCCGCGTATCTTAGGAATTCAGCCTCGCCTGCCGACGCGGTCGCGCTCTGGCGCTGGGGCACTGAAATCGATGTTCGCGCCCTTCTCCCAACCGTTCACGTCCCGACACTGATCGTGCAGACGGCGGGCGACCGCTGGGTAAAACCGGAAGAGGGGCGCTACCTGGCAACGCATATCGAAGGCGCCAGATACATTGAGCTTGCCGGCCGTGATCACGTAATCTGGGGGGAGAATTCCGATCGTCTGGTCGACGAGATCCAGGCTTTTGTCACCGGCTCGCTGCCGGCAACGTCGAGCGAGCGCGTGCTTGTGACGGTGCTGCACATGGAAATCGTCGGGCTGCCGCCGGCTCCCGTCAACGCTGGTGACCGGGCGCGGCGCGATCTGATGCAGCGACACGACGACGAGATACGCAACGAATTGCATCTTGCTAACGGTCAGGAAATCAGCCGCACCGGAAACGGGTTTCTCGCGGTATTTCTGCGACCAACGCGGGCGATCCAATGTGCAATCGCGGTCCGTCGTCGGATGAAGAGGTTAGACCTTCAGGTTCGCGCGGCAGTCCATATTGGCGAATGCGAAAGGCGCGGAGACGACTTCACCGGTGTTGCAATTCAGCTGGCATCGCATCTGCTCGACGATGCCAGACCGGGCGAGATCATCGCGTCGCGCACGGTTCGTGATCTCGTGGCCGGTTCCGGCCTGGCCTTTGAAGAGCATGGCGAGATGGAGCTTGCAGGTCTTCCCGGCAGCCTGCAGCTTTTTTCCGTCAGTGAACCGGCTGCCTGAGGTCCCGCTGGGTTGGGATATGAGCGGGCGAGTTCAATAGGCCGGCGGGACAGCGCCCCCCTCTGTGCTGCCGGACATCTCCCCACAAGGGGGAGATCGGCAGCTTCACTGTCGGCCCTCAGAACAGGAATGCGGCCGTGGCGGGGTTCGGGCCGGTGCGGCCATCGGGCGAATCCATGCCCCGGATAAGCTCGAGGTCTTTCGCTTCCAGCTCGAAATCGAAGACATCGAAATTGGCGGCAATCCGATCCTGGTGGATCGACTTTGGAATGACGATCAGCCCTTCCTGAAGGTGCCACCTGACGATCGTCTGTGCCACCGACTTGCCGTGTTTCCTGGCAATGCTTTCAAGCGTCGGATCGCTCAACAGCCGGCCGCTGCCCAGCGGGCTCCAGCTTTCGATGCGGGTGTTGTGCCTGTCATGGAATTCGCGTTTGTCACGCTGCTGGAAGCGGGGGTGGAGCTCGATCTGGTTGACGGTAGGCGTGACGCCGGTCTCGCCGATGATCCGTTCGAGATGGTCCTGGTTGAAGTTCGAAACGCCGATCGACTTGATGCGGCCTGATTGCCTGAGTTCGATCAGCGTCTTCCAGGCCTCGACATATCTGTCCTGGCTGGGCACCGGCCAGTGGATCAGGAACAGGTCGATCTGTTCGATCCCGAGCTTGCTCATCGTCTCGTCGAAGGCGCGCAAGGCGGCGTCGCGCTGATGTGCGCCGTTGCGCAGTTTCGAGGTGATGAACAACTCGCTTCTCGGCACGCCGGCCGAGCGGATTGCCTGCCCGACACCTTCTTCGTTCTGATAGCCTTCGGCGGTGTCGATCAGTCTGTAGCCGGCCTCGATTCCCCAGCGCACCACCTTGGCGGTGATGGCTGGATCGACCTGCCACACGCCGAGGCCGATTTGCGGAATGGCGGAGCCGTCGTTCAATCTGATTTGTTCAGGTCTATTCAGGGTAATCTGTTCAGGCATGTTCAGGTCCTTCTGCATCGTTCCGCCCGGCGCAGGCTCTATCTAGTCTGGATGGCCGCGAAAGCCAGTCGAATATCAGGAGAATGTGAGGAGACGGACGTGAAGCGCTGATCCTCCGCTTCGGGCCGACAGCTCTCTGTGACCCACGGACTCCAGGGAACTCTACACAGGACGACCCCACTGTCGCGGATAATGTGGTATTCTATCGACTATCCGAGGAGGCGACTGCGTTGACCAACAGCTTGGAAGCCGAAGGGGCAAGAGACTGGTCGCCTCTGCTGGTCGCGGCAGAAAAAGGCGATGCGGAGGCGGTTCGATCGGAATTGGCGGCTGGCGCCGATATCAATCAGCCGGACGATGGCGGCTGGTCTGCACTTCACCTTTCAGCCCTCAATGACCGCACAGCTGTGGTGGAGGCGCTGATCGAAGACCCGGAAATCGACGTGAATTCCAGAAACAAGTGGAAGAGCACGCCCTTGAGCCTTGCGTCCGCCAAGGGACATTATGCGTGTATCTCAGCCCTGGTGAGACACCCCCAAATAGAGATCAACGCGCGAGCTGACTACTACGGCAGAACCGCTCTAATCGAGGCGGCGAAGAACGGGCATCTCGAAGTCGTCAGGTTGCTCGTGGAGAATGGCGCGGAAGTAAATCTGACCGACAAGACGGGGAGAAACAACGCGCTCATCGAGGCTATCAAGGGGCGGCACTACGAGATCGCGGAATACCTGCTGGATTCTGGGAAGGTGAGCTTTATCAACAAGGAGATGAGGCTGAACGCCCTGATCTGGGCTGGCAGCTGCCACAACCCTCAGCTTATCGAAAAGCTGGAAACCGCGATCCACACTTTCTTCGACGGCAAGTAAGAGCCTGCGCTCCACTGCTCCCGAGCGCGCGTCCGCATCCCCTGTCACCTCGACGTCCTCGGTGAGCGCAAACGGCCCGCAGCGCTTCACATAAATTATTCAACCAAACGGTTGACTATCTCAAAGCGCGCGTCTATATTCAACTAAATGGTTGAATTAGAGACACACCAGATGGACGCGGTCTTTCACGCCCTTGGCGACGCCACCCGCCGGCACATGCTTCGCGATCTCGCCGATGGCGAGAAAACGGTAAGCCAGCTGGCGGAACCCTTCGTGATGTCGCTCGCGGCCGCCTCCAAGCACATCAAGGCGCTGGAGAACGCAGGGCTTATTCATCGAGAGGTGAGGGGCCGCACGCATTTGTGCCGACTAGCCCCTGGACCGCTGGCCAGCGCCCATCAGTGGCTCAGCCTCTACGAGCGCTTCTGGACCGGTCGTCTCGATGTTCTCGAACGCCTTCTTCGCGAAGAGGACGCACGCAAAGCCCAGGATGAGCCCAGGAAATCGCCCAATCCGAAAGAAGGAGACGAGCAATGAACCAGATGAGAACCATCGGCGCCTATGGCGAGCTGACCGAGCCCGCCACGTTCACCATCCAGCGCCTTTTGCCCGGCCCCATCGAGCGCGTCTGGGCCTATCTCACCGAGAGTGACTTGCGACGGCAATGGATGGCCGCAGGCCAGATGGAAATGAAGGCCGGCAGCTCGTTCGAGTTCGTCTGGCGTAACGACGAGCTGACCGACCCGCCTGGCCAGCGCCCCGCGGGCTTCCCCGAAGAGCATCGGATGGAGGGCCGGATCACCGAACTCGATCCGCCGCGCAAGCTTTCCATCACCTGGGGAAATACCGGCGGCGTCTCCTTCCTGCTGGAGGCTAAGGGTAGCGATGTGCTGCTCACCGTCGTCCATCGGCGCCTGCCGGAACGTGCAATCCAGCTCAACATCACCGCCGGCTGGCACGTGCACCTCGACCTGCTGGCCGCCCGCCTGGCGGGTAAGACACCGACCTCGTTCTGGGACGGCTGGAGCCGCCTGCGGGACGAATACGACCGCCGCCTGCCGGCCTGATGTAACTCGCGGCGGCCATCCCTGAGGTCGCCGCCAGCCACACGAAGCAACGATGATCCGACGAAACGTGCTTGCATCCCGCAAGCCTGATGGAGGAAGTCATGCGTAAATTGATCACTGGAATGAAAATTTCCGTCGACGGCAAGATGGAGGGACCCGAGGGTTACGCTGATTGGGTCGATGCGTGGTCTGAGGAATACGGCCTGACGCCGCAAATCGATGCCTGCCTGCTTGGCGGCGTCATGTATGCTGGCTACGAGCGCTACTGGAGCGCCATCCAGAACGAGCCCGACAAGCCGCTGCCGATGACCGGCAAATTGCCGAAGCCGGCCGAGCTCGAATGGGCCCGCTTCGCCGCGCAGACGCCGCATTATGTGCTGTCGAACACAATGACTTCGGCGGCCTGGCCAAAGACGCGCTTCGTGCGGAATTTCGAGGATATCGCTGCGCTGAAACAGCAGCCCGGCAAGGACATCTACCTTATGGGCGGCGCCCGAATTACCGCGAGCCTTATCGATGCCGGGCTGGTGGATGAACTCAGGCTGATCGTCTATCCGCTGCTCGCCGGTGAAGGAAAGGCGCTGTTTGGAACGGCGAAGAATCGTCGTGGGCTCGAACTGCGCAAGGTTGAGCAGCTGTCGGACGGCCGCGTCGGGCTGGTCTATGGGATTGGCTAAAGCGCGTCGCGTTCGATCGGCCTCATGCGACGCGCTTTAGGTTCTTTGTTATGCATGTCGTTATCGCAAACCGCTACACACTTTTGCGCGACATGCATTAGTGCCAACGTCAGGCAACGACACCGCGGCAGGCCCAGGCGACATTGGCAAAGGACCTCGGGCCGTCGGGCCGGCCGGCCTCATAGGCGTCGCGCATGGCGGCGTCGGTGCGCGCCCGCTCTTCTGGATCGAGCGTGGCCACATACTTGCCGAGCGGCCCTTCGCCGGCGGCAATCGGCGCCCAGTAATCGTCGAAGTTTTGGTAGTCCATGCGGATCATCAGCTCGGTCTCCGTAACGTCGCGGAGACCCTGCTCGACAAAGGTCCGTTTCATTTCGCCCGGCTGCATCATCGGCTGCGTGCAATAGCGGGCGCGCAGCTGGCGTCCGCCTTCACTGAGCACTGCCACCGTGTCGATCATCATGCGCATTCCGGGCATGCCGCCGAGATGGTCCCATACGGTCGCCGCGACCACGCCGCCCGGCCGCACGACGCGTCGCATCTCAGCGACTGCCTTGCCGGTTTCGGGCACGAAATGGAGCACGAGCAGCGCCAGGGCACGGTCGAACGCGCCGTCCTCAAAGGGCAGAGCGCAGGCATCCGCCTGGCGGATTTTTATCCGCGGGTCGGTGTTGCGCCGGATTGCCTCCTCGACGAAAACGACCGAAAAGTCGATCGCAGCGACCTCGCGGAGGTCAGCGGCCTTGACGAGCGCGAAGGTCAGGCTGCCGGTGCCACAACCGACGTCGAGGATCTTTTCGCCGTCCTTAAGGCCCGCGAAGTCGATGAACAGCGGCGCGAGCCTTTGGCTCCAGCGACCTATGAGCTGCTCATAGCCGGCAGCATGGTGAACATTGAAACTTGAAGTCATCGAACCCTCCCTTAGCATAAGCTAAATCTCGACACAGCGATTGCCAAGGCGGGCGAGCATTCGTCCCACCGTGAGGCGGCCGCTGGCGAAAGCCACCTTACGGATGCCGGGGCGCGAAGACTTCGCCGGCATCGTGGATTTGATGCGGCCGGCGAGCCGACCTCGATCAGTCTGGGCCACCTATTTGGCGGGCAGTCCGCGGCGCTGGCACTGGATCTCCAACACGGAAGGCGAACGACACGACTTTCGTCGCATCAGGATCGACCTCGCAACGAAAGCTCAGGGCGTACCACTGCCCGCCGGCGCGGAACTCGGTCCTGGAGACTTGCATGATATTGCCGGCCTTCAACCTGAAGGGACGCAAGACGTCAGGAAAGTAGGGGGGCGAAGCATGGCGCAACTGTTCGCGCACTTCCCAGAAGCAGAGCTGACCGATCCGATCGGGGCGCGGCACATTTCTCATGGCGGTTGTCGCGATCGGATCACCGGTTGCTGTTTGCGAGAACAATCTTTTCGCTTCTTCAAGCTTCAGCGGCTTTTGCACCTTGGCCGCTCGCTTGGGCTTAGGCGACGCGGATGCGCCAGGCGGCGGAGCCGGGTCTTTGCCGTCTACCGCAGTCACGTCCGGCGGCTGCGCAAGATCCTGTTTATCGGGATCTTGCCGCGCCGCCGGTTGTTCCGAACCATCCTCCGCGCTGTTGCCGTCCAGAGACTTGCGAGGACCAGCGTCCTTCTCACCGAATTGGAAGACTGGCCTCTGAGGGCCGGCTTCAGGATGCGCCGGCGTCTCGATCTTTGCTTCCGGCGGCTTTTCGGGCTTGGGCGGTTTCGCAGGCGGCGGAGGTTTGGCTTTCGCCGATGGTTTGGGCGGCGGCACCAGATCCACCCCGATGGCCTGCTCCTTCTGCGGCTGCGGGGGCGACACCGGCAGTGCGGACAACAGAAGCGCCGCGGCGAGCAAATGCATGACCGCGGAGGCAGGCAAGGCCCACCTGAATACCTGGCGCTGATCCCGTATCTCGTCCGTCATCGTGACCGGTGTGTGGAATGAAATATTGGCGGCATCAAGCACCGATGCCGCCAGACGTCGAAATAACCCGTTGCGAATCGAAAGTCGGCGGCTGCAATACGGCGCGTCATCCAGTCGTGTGGCGTCGGCGTCCGCGCAGGGGACCGGGCCAGCAGCAGATGCAGCAACTCGTCATTTCAGGCGGCTAGCAGGTACGCCCTGCCGGCACAGTGTCGCCCGGTTGAAATTCCTGAAAGCAGTTTGCCGGTCACAGGGAAACCGATAGCCCGCCGTCAACGGTCAGCACGTGCCCGTTGACGTAAGCGGCAGCGTCGGAGGCGAGAAACACCACGGCTCCGCCGAGCTCCTCAGGCTGGGCCCAGCGGCCCGCCGGGGTTCGTGCCTCGACCCATTTGGTGAAGGCCTCGTCGCTCATAAGTGCGGTATTGAGCTCGGTGGCGAAATAGCCGGGGGCGATCGCGTTGACGGTGATGCCGTGACGGCCCAGTTCAGCGGCAGTGGAGCGTGTCAGGCCGTGCAGGCCCGCCTTTGCCGCCACATAGGCGTGAATTGTGGGACGGCCAAGGATCGCCGCGACCGATCCGATGTTTATTATGCGCCCGAACTTGTTTGGCAGCATCAGGCGCACCGCGTCGCGCATCATGCGGAAGCAAGCCGACAGATTGACGGCAACCACATGGTTGAAATCCTCGTCCTGCCATTCGACCAACGGTTTCCGATGCTGGATGCCGGCGTTGTTGACCAGAATATCGAGGCGGCCGTGGCGTTCGACGATTCCTTCGAGCGACGCCTTTGAGATCGCCGCGCCGGTGACATCGAACGGCAGGGCTTCTGCACCGATCCTTTCGGCCGCCGCGGAAAGGGCGGTCATGTCGCGGGCATTGACGATCACCGTCGCGCCGTTTTCCGCAAGTGCCTTGGCCATGGCAAAGCCAAGACCACGCGAGGCACCCGTGACCAATGCGACACGGCCCTTGAGCGAGAACAATTCCGGCATTGAGATTCCCTATGAAGAGGGCGGGAGTTTCCTCCCGCCCAAAAGTACTATTTGGCGACGCAGGTGTCCGCAGTCTCCGGAGTGCAGACATCGAGGCCTGTGTAGGTCGGGTCAGCCGGCGGAGCCTTGCCGTCCTTCATGTCCTTCAGCGCCATCATCGTCTTGTAGCCCATCTCGAACGGCCGCTGGCCGACCTGGCCAAGGGAGAAACCTTCCTTCATCTGGTCGATCTGTACCGGAAGCGTGTCGGCAACGACAAGGGCCAGGGCCTTCGAGGCGATCTTGTCCTTGTACGGTGCGACCGCGGCGCGGTTGGCATCAGGGATGAACTGCGGGAAGCCACCGGTTGGGACGAATGCGTCGAGGTTCGGGTTTTTCGCCATGATATCCTCGAACTGTTGCACCGAAAGCGGGAAATCATCGTTGGTGTAGAGCGGGCAGCCTTCGATTTCGGTCCAGCCGTTCTGGCCCGTCAGCCGATCCCCCGGCGAGGCTGCCGATTTGGTGCCCGAAAGCGTATCGCGAATGCCTTGCATGCGCTCGTTGTGGTTGGCCGCCGCCGCGCCGCCCGACTGGATGCAGATCGTGCCGCCTTTTGGCTTGATCTGCATGACAAGCTTGGCAAGGTTCTCGCCGATCTCGTAATTGTGCGTGCCGATATAGGCGACGCGCAGATCCTTGTTTTCGGGCAGGAGATCGGAGTCCCAGGTGAGGACCGGGATGCCGGCCTCCTTGGCGGCCTGCAGCGCAACCGCCATCGCCGCGGCGTTCGATGGCGACACGGCGATGCCGTCCACCTTCTTGGCCACGAGATCCTGCACGATCTGCACCTGCTCGTCGCCGCCGCCATGTTCGCCGGGACCGATATACATGCACTCCACGGCGCCATTGGATTCGGCCTCGGCTTTCTTGCAGCCGTCGCGTGCCTGGTCGAAGAAAGGATTGTTCATGTTCTTCGGCACCAGGGCGAAGGTGTATTTCGCCTGGGCGCCGGAAACGGCGAGCACCATTGCGCCAAGCGCGACGGCGGCCGTCAGCAGATGTTTTTTCATGTGACGTTCTCCTCCTTGGTGTGATGTCCCGCAAGCCTCCCGCCGGCGGGTTTCTAGCGGCGTTTTTTGGGCATCAAGACTGCCAGCGACGCGGCGAGAATCGATTTGCCGCCGGTTTGCATGCCCAAGAGAACCGCAAGAACGATGAAGGCGCCGACGAAGGCACCTTGCCAGTTTGAATCGATGCCGGCCATCAGCAGCGCATTCCTGATCACCTCGAGGAAGGCCGAACCGATGATAGCACCGAAGGCCGTGCCGGCGCCGCCCATGAGGCTGGCGCCGCCAATGACCGTCGCGGCGATAACGCGCAGCTCATAGCCCTGGCCCATGGCATTGATGGCCGAGCCATTATAGCCGAGGAGCAGGAGCGAGGCGAGCGCGGCGGTGAAAGCCGAGAAGACATAGGCCTGGAATTTAATCCAGTTGACCGGAACGCCGGTGAGCCGTGCCGCCTCCTCATTGCCGCCGATGGCGAAGAGATGCCGGGCCCAGGCTGTGAAGTTGAATACGAAGCCGACAATCAGGGCCAAGATCACCATGGTCCAGAATTGTGACGACAGTTCTGGTATCCAATGCGGTGCCCAGTCGTTCGGACCATGCCGCGGCCATTTCCACTGACCGATCGCCTTCACGATCGGAGCATCGGGCCCGAACTGGTAGAGCATCTGGTTGGCCGAGAATACGACCGCCAGCGAGCGTGCGACGGACAGCATGCCGAGGGTGACCACAAAGGACGGCATCCCGACATAGGCGACAAAGAATCCGTTGACCGCGCCACAGGCCAGACCGGAGAAAAGGCCCATGGCGAAGGCAACGTACCAGGGATAATGCCAGGTGAGGAACAGGCCGGCGACGATGACCACGAGACCCATGACGGAGCCGACCGACAGGTCGATACCGCCGGTGATGATGACGATCGTCATGCCGAGCGCCATGATACCGAAAGGTGCGAAGTTGCGCGTTACATTGGCGACGTTTTCAGAGGTGCCGAAGCTCGGCTCCATCGCAGTCATCAGCATGACGAGCGCGATGAGCGCGATCGTCACCCAGAAGGGCTGACTTGAAATCACACGTTGGAGAACTGTTTTTTCCTTGGTCGGGACGAAGTCCGACATGGCCGGCCTGCCATGTTCTTCGACTGAGCCCTGAACGCCAACTGACTCCTGAACACTATTCGCCACGGATGGCCCCCGTTATCAGTCCAGTGATTTCCTCGGGCGATGTTTTGTCGGCTGGCTTGTCGGCAACTTTCGAGCCCCGCCTGAGGACGATAATACGATCTGCCACGGCGAACACGTCAGGCATTCGGTGACTGATCAGCATGACGCCGACTCCTTGTGCTTTGAGGCGCCGGATCAGTTCGAGTACTTCCGCCACCTGGCGCACTGAGATGGCGGCCGTTGGTTCGTCCATCAGCACCAGCTTGGCATTTGAAAGCCGGGTCCGCGCAATGGCGACCGCCTGGCGCTGCCCACCCGACATCTTCCTGACGAGGTCGCGCGGCCGGGTTTCCGATTTGAGTTCCTTGAACAGTGCTGCCGAGCGATCGATCATCGCCTGCTTGTCAAGAATCCTGATCGGCCAGAACCCTTTCTTGATCTCGCGCCCCAGAAAGACGTTCTGCGCGGCCGTCAGATTATCGGCGAGCGCCAGGTCTTGATAAACGACTTCGATCCCCTTGGCGCGGGCCTGCACGGGCTGGTGGAAGTGGCACACCTCGCCTTCGACTACAATTTCGCCGTCGCTCGGAGGAAAATTCCCGGCCACGGTCTTGACTATCGTCGACTTGCCGGCGCCGTTATCCCCCATCAGACCTACGACCTCGCCTCGTTCCACCTGGAAGCTGACGTCGGTCAGGGCCTGGATGGCCCCGAAATTCTTGGAGACGTGGCGAACCTCAAGCACCGGCATCGCGGTCCTCCCGGGACAACATTTGTCTGTCTTGTCCCTGGTCTATGCACAGCAGCTAATCAGCGAAACGTATTCAACACAATCATTTATTAGGTCCGGCATTTATCAGGTCAGGCCTCCCGACAGTGACACGCGTCGTCTTAGACCGCGACCTTGTAGCTGCTGCAGAACAGCGAGGCGCTCGGCCGGTCCTTAAGACAATCACCAGGCGATCCTCAGGCTTGCGCCGCTTCATATCCGTTTCAGGTGAAATGAGTGGGCATTTTGCGAGCGGTGCCAACGCCTCGGGTATGGAGCGCGGCAGAACACGTCATTCAAACACACGAGGACAGTGGCCAAGCCTGTCCCTAGCGTGCGTCGGCCAGAGCGCATGTCAGGAGATGAACCCGCATCCGGGGGAGGCGAGGATCAAGTGTTGAAAGTCCGCTCCTTACCGGCGCTGCACGAGAGGGATATCCGGTCATGAATTTCAAAGGTTTGATCAAGCGTGCCGAGACTGTGGAGAAAGCGTTCAAGGAGCTCGAAACCGATTTGGCGGATGCGTTCAGCGAATGTCTCAACGTGGACGATCAGTCGCCGTTGAACGACCTCACCGTGTCGGACGAGAATCTCGCAGCAACGGATGACAGCTCGCAGATCGAGGACAATGCGGACGCTTTCGAGACCGCGCGACGGCTGACGCCCCATACGCAAACCCGGCTCGCTGCCTTAAGTGCGGTCGATGGGCTCTTTCACGACGCGCAGGAGTATCTTGGGGAGATCCATGCGAAACTGTCGGAGATCGCGACCTCGCATCATCTGACAGGCGAATTCCTGAAACTCCTCCACGGCGACATTCTTCGCGCCAACGAATTGGAGCTGGCAAATACCAGCTTGACCGCGCAACAAAGAGCACTATCCGAACAGCTCCACGATGCAACCAGAAAGCAGCGCGAGCGCGACAGCGCTATAGAGGCGCTGCAGCAGCATGAGGCGAGCCTGGTCGAGGACAAGGAAGCACTTCGCGGCGCGCTGGCTGCAGCAAGGCTGGAACTCGTCGTGGCAGGCAATGCGAGCGCAAAACGCGAGGCCGAGTTCGGCGAGCTTGTCAAAACGCTCTCGGCCAGAGCGGTCGAGGCCAACAGACGCTCGCGCGAGAACGAGATGCTGCGGGAGAAACATGTCAGCCTGTCGATCGACCTCGACAAGGCGCTGAAACGGGAGGCCGAGGCCCGGCACAGGCTGGACGAACTCTCGACTGTCCACGCCAATGACGCCGCACAGGTTTCGGAACTGCTGGCCGCGCTTGGCAAGAGCGAGAAAGAGGAAATGCGGCTGCAGAAATCGCTCGACATGGCGCAGGCCAAGCTGTCGGAAATGACGGAAGCGGCCCGCATCAGGGACGGGGACAGGGAAGCCGAACTTGCACGCGGTGTCGCGGAGATGACCGGCTTGCGTTCTGAGATCGAGGATCTCCGATCGCGACTGGAAGCCGCCTCGAACCACAACAGCGAAGCCGTCAGCGAGATCGCCAGGCTCAAGGCTCAAGCGAGCGACGCGGTGGCCGAAAAGCAAATCGCCGAGGAAAAATTGTCTGCTCTCATGAAGGAGAGCGAAAGCGACAAGATGAACCTTTCCGCGGTCAGCGCGAATTTTTCGCAGCTTTCCCTGCAGCAGGCATCCGAACAGATACAGTTCGACGTCCAGCGGCAGGAATGCGAGGATCTGCGTGCCGAAGTCGCGTCGCTTCAAGCCCGGGTCAAGGAACTGTTGCCCTATGAGCGGCTCCACAAGGTCACCAACGCCAGACCGCGTGAAGACGGCGTGGTCGAGATCACCGCTGCGGTGGCGGAGAAGGCCCGCGCCAGCAGGCGGCGCCTTCGCCTGCGCGCGGCATCCTAGCTCAGGCGCGGCTGTCTGAATTTCGACTGGTGCGAAACCGACATCCGTCAATGGATGGCGGGTCGAGCGTGAGGCTGGCCTTCCCTGCGTCGGCCTGCAATAGTGCACGCCGGTGAAGCGGAGGGGGCTGAGCATGCGGCTATTCATAAAGCGGAACCACCTCCGTTGGAGGATGTTGGCCTTCATCGCTATCATGGTGCTTTTGCCGAAAGCGGCGTCGGCCGATACCATCCCACCCGACAGGATCGCCGCGGCCCTTGCGAAGCTCGAATTACTCGCCGAAGGCGTCGTCGCGGATGGTAGCGTGCCCGGTCTGGCCATCGGCGTCGTGCATGGCGACGAGGTGATCTTCCTCAAGGGGTTCGGGCATCGCGAGACCGGCAAGCCGGAGGCCGTCGACGCCGATACGGTCTTCCAGATCGCCTCGCTCTCCAAACCGGTCTCAGCCACCGTCGTGGCGGCGCTGGTCAGCGACGGGATTGCTTCGTGGGATTCGAAGATCGCCGACCTCGATCCGGCTTTCCGGCTCGCCGAGCCCTATCCGACCAGCGAACTCACGGTCCGCGACCTGTTTGCGCACCGCAGCGGGCTTCCCGGCACGGCGGGCGACGACCTCGAGGACATTGGCTATGACCGCGGGGAGATCCTGCGCCGCCTGCGGTTCGTGTCGCCGTCGTCGAGCTTTCGTGCCGGCTATTCCTACAGTAATTTCGGACTGACCGAGGGTGCCGTCGCCGCCGCGAAGCCGACGGGCAAGCCCTGGGAAGAGGTCGCCGAAGAGAAGCTCTATCGTCCGCTTGGAATGGCCTCGACCAGTTCGCGTCATTCGGACTTCATCAAGCACGCCAACCGCGCCGAACTCCACGCCAAGATCGATGGCGCCTGGGCCGCGAAGGTCCAGCGCTATCCGGATGCGCAGGCGCCAGCAGGCGGCGTCAGTTCCACCGCACGCGATCTCTCTCAATGGATGCGCCTTGTGCTCGGCAACGGGGCCTACGCCGGCAAGAGACTCATTGCCGCCGATGCGCTGGACCAGACACATATTCCCTTGATGGTTCGCGGCAAGAACCCCGTCTCCGGAGGCGAGGCCTTCTACGGCCTCGGCTGGAATGTCGAATTCGGCCGGCACGGGCTGGTCTGGGGTCATGCGGGCGCCTTCAGCACCGGCGCACGCAGTCTGGTGATGCTCTTCCCCGAGGAGAAGCTTGGCATCGTCGTCATCGCCAACGCCTTTCCGACAGGCGTGCCGGAGGGACTGTCCGACAGCTTCGCCGATCTCGTCTTCGACGGAACGCTGGGGAAAGATAAGGTAAAGGCATGGAATGATATCTATGCAGGCATGTTCGGGCCGGTGATTGCGGCGGCCAAGGCCACCTATGCCGTGCCGCCCTCTCCGGCAAGTCCGGCCGGGCCAGCCAGTGCCTATGCCGGCCGTTACTTCAACGACTTCATCGGCGATGCTATTGTGTCGGGCGAAGGAGAGGCTCTTGTCCTCAAGGTCGGGCCCGCCGGTGCGCGGTCCTATCCACTGAAGCATTTCGACCGCGACCTCTTCGTGACCTTCCCCGATGCCGAGATGCCGGACAGGCCCTCGGCCGTCAGCTTTGTCATCGACCCCGACGGCAAGGCGTCGGCCGTGACCATCGAGTTTCTCAACGACAATCATCTCGGCACGCTGCAGCGCGAGGGTGATTAGCCGTCGCGGGGGCGGGCGAGCCTTTGCCGGTTCAGGATGCCGGGCCGAACTGGAGCAATTTGAAGCAATCGCCGCTGCCCGGCGTCGCTTGCGTCAGGAAGGGTTTCGACCGGTCGATCCATTCTTGGTGCGACCTGGCATCGGCTTCGATCTCATTGGCCGGTGCAAGCTTGACGAAACCGCGCCCCTTGCTGAACAGCCAGCATGCGCGGCCGAGAAACCGCCTGCTGCGCTGGCGCAGGAGGTCGGCATCATAAAAAATGTCGAGCACCTCCTGCTTGATCTTCCGCTCCTTTTCGGGATTGGCGATCGCAACCTCGATCGCCTCGCCGCCGATCGCATCCTGCAGGTCCTTGTAATCCAGGGCGATCTGAGTGGTGGCATATTTGATGTCGCTCTCGTCCCGGACGATGTTGAACCATAGCGTTGGGTTGAGCTCGTTGACGACGAACGATGCTTCGAAATCGCGTGATAAATTCAGGGTATCGAACCCCTGAACATCGACGTCGCGTTCGACCAGAAGGATCTGCGAAACCTGCTTGGCGAGCGCCGTCCCGTGGGCGCTGACCGCGGCATTGTTGCCGCCGAGTTCCGGACTGACATAGGCGCCGCCATCATCCAGCAGCGCATCGAATTCGCCAAGGGCCTCCACGACGGCGCCGCCGCGGGCAATACGCGCCGCCAGTTTGGCGAGAACCTGCTGGAGCTCCGTTTCGCGTTTACGCTGGTCCTGATAGTTCTGCTGGAAAAAGAAGATGAACAGGGACACGCCAATGCCGATCAGGATCACACCCAGCTGCGAAAAGATGTTGCGATAATATTCCAGCAGCTTTTCACGATGGCGTACGTCGTCACGCACACTGTGCGCCACACGGAGATTGACGATCAGCGAAACGACCAGGAGTCCGGCACCGACCAGGATCAGGCCGCCGATCAGCAGGTAGCCGTAGCCAGAGTTCAAATCCATTCTTTGCCGCGCTCCCGAAACCCCAGACAGCGCAGACTAATACCGTTCGGCTTCAACACCTACGTTTTCATAGGAGCGCCGGCGAAGGATTCCCACCATTCGGCCGCTGTTCTTACAGCCAGGTCTATGCTCGCCGTCCGCCTCGTTTCGTAGCGGTCTTCTCGCAGCCGAATTCAGGCCGCGTGCTTGGAACCAATGACGGGCGAGACTGTTCAGCTATGACTTTGATACGACGCCGATGTGCCCGGCCGGCTGGGCATGCGGCGATCTTGAGGAGTTCTCATCATGAAGATTTCGTCCAGATTTCGTTCAGTCGCGGTTGCCGTCATCGCCGCCGCGGCAGTTAGCTTTGCCAGCGTCGCGCATGCCGACAGCGGTACGATCCGCTTCGCCATCTACAAGGCGGCCTTTTTCATCGGCGGCTCCGGAGGCGAGGGCACACTGACCTTCCATGGTCGCCGATATCCCATCTCGGTCGGCGGCATCTCGGGCGGCCTCGCCTTCGGCGCCTCCAAGACCTATTTCAAAGGTACCGTGCGCCACATACGCCGCGCCCGGGATGTGACGGGGGTGTACGGTGCAGCGGGCGGTGGCGGCGCGCTTGGCAAAGGAGCCCAGGTGATCGTCATGACCAATGACAAGGGTGCCCAACTCGAACTCACAGGCAGGCAGGTAGGTCTGCAAGTCAACGCCGATCTCAGCGGTATGAGCATCTCGCTGAAATAAGGACAGTCATTGCATTCGTCATTCCCTGGATGGGCCGGATTTGGCCGCTCCAAACCGCAGCCCATCCATCAGCAGCGACACCAATCGGCGCGAGCGGTCGCGCCAGTCCTTGGTGTCCGGGGCCGAATAGATGCCGCCCAGCGCATGCAGCACGTCGGAGGCATCGACGTCGCTGCGGATCGAGCCGTTGGCGACCGCGGCATCGATCAGCCGCCGCAAAGCCAGCGTCACCCTGCCCGAAACGTCGGAGAACAGGGTGGAGTTGGTTGTGAGCAGGATGCGCAGGCTTGTCGACAGCCCGCGCTTGGTGGCGATGTAGTCGACGAAGCGCTGCATCCATTGTTCGAGCGCGACGTCGGGCACATGATCGTGGGCGAGTTCGTCGGCCGCCTGGCACAGTCCTTCCACTTCGCGCCGATAAACCACCTCGACCAGATGCTCGCGCGTTGGGAAATGCCGGTAGAGCGTGCCGATGCCGACGCCGGCCTGACGCGCAATCTCCTCCAGCGAGGCATCGACGCCATGCGCGGCAAAGGCTTTCGCCGCGACCTCGACCAGTGCGTCGCGGTTGCGCTGCGCGTCGGCGCGCAGCGGTTTTGCAGCGGCGGCTTCGGCCTTGTCTCCAGATATGACGGGCGGCTCTGCGGCCAATTTTTTCTCCAGTGTTGATCCGAATAGGGCAGGCCCGTTTCAACAACGGAGACGCCTCCAACTTCGTTACGCCTCCGACAAATATAATCGCAAGTAAATACAATCACAGGATCGAGTCTGGGCCGGCGTTCCGCATCTTGCCTGTCCCGGTGGATGACGACGGAGGATATTTCCTGGCGCGGCCGGCACTCCTCATCTGTTCGGCCGATGCCCTGAGGCAAAAATGAGCCGACATTGAGCACGATCCCCTCAGGATCATTGGACTGTCCTGCCCCTAGAGACAGTCCAGAGAGCACCACCGGCTTGGGCCGGTGGTGCTTTTTTACCACCCTCCTTCGGCGCCCCAATGGTCCGCTCGTTGCTCTGTTTCGAGTGTTGCGGCTGAATCCGAGCGATTGTCGGCGCGCGAGCGGTTGCCGCGGCGGCTTCAGGCTTGGCATGACGGCTGCTGCCCTGCCAATTTTTTCAATTTCGATCGATTTCGATCCGGGGCTTGAACAGGGCAGAGCAGGTCCCTACGTAGTAAACGGAGGCGCCTCCGATTTGTGGAGCGCCTTTATCATGTAATCACGGGATCGGGTATGTCACGTCTTTCGACCTCGCAAGCTGCAGCCTTCCCAGAGGTCGCGCCAAGTCGAACCGAGCCCTTCCGCCCTGCCGGGCATCTGCCCCGCAAGGGGGAGATTAGCCTTCACCTAGCCATAAGCTGACCTTGCCGCTCGCCGGCCGGGCACCAGATCATCCCCTCCCGCGTCAAGCAACTGGAGCCAGACGCCCCATGACAAGCATAACCCGAACTCCAATCCAACTTCAAATCAATGGACATCGACGTGAACTGGAGGTCGAGCCGCGCGTTACGCTGCTCGACGTCTTGCGCGACCATCTGAGCCTGACCGGGACCAAGAAGGGATGTGACCAGGGCCAGTGTGGCGCCTGCACGGTCCATATCGACGGCCAGCGCGTGCTGGCCTGCCTGACGCTTGCCACTCAGGCTGAAGGCAGGGACATCACCACCATCGAAGGGCTTGCCGGGGAGGATGGCACGCTGCATGCGGTGCAGGCCGCCTTCCTCGAACAGGACGCCTTCCAGTGCGGCTATTGCACGCCGGGCCAGATCATGTCGGCGGTCGCCTGCATTCGCGAGGGCCATGCCGGTTCCGACGAGGAGATCCGCGAATACATGGCCGGCAATCTCTGCCGCTGCGGCGCCTATCCGCATATCGTCGCCGCCGTGCGCCAGGCGGCAATGGAGGCCGCATCATGAGGGACTTTTCGTATCTCCGCGCCGGCTCCGTCGATGCAGCCCGCCAGGCAGCGGCGCTACCGGGCGCCATGCTTTTGGCCGGCGGCACGACGCTTGTCGATCTCGCCAAATGCGGCGTTGCCGAACCCGAGACCGTGGTCGACATCACCCATCTCAGGGGACTGGATACGATTGCCGTCGATGACCGGGGCGCCACGATCGGCGCGCTGGCCAGGATGAGCCAAGTCGCCGACCACGCCGATATCAACAGCCGGTTCCCCGCCGTCTCGGAAGCATTGTGGCAGGCCGCATCGGCGCAGTTGCGCAACATGGCGACGATCGGCGGCAATTTGATGCAGCGTACGCGCTGCCCCTATTTCCGCGATCCGGCGAATTTCCCCGCTTGCAACAAGCGCTCGCCCGGCAGCGGCTGCTCGGCGATCGGCGGCGTCACCCGTGGTCATGCCGTGCTCGGCACCAGCGAAGCCTGCATCGCCACCTATCCCGGCGACCTGGCGGTTGCGCTCGTCGCCTTCGACGCGATCGTCCATCTCGGCGACCGTCAGGTCGCCGTCGATGATTTTTTCCTGCCGCCGGGCAGCACGCCCGAACGGGAACATGCGATCGAACCCGGCGAGATGATCACCGCGATCGGCATTCCCGCTTCGGCCGCCGCCCGCCGCTCGACCTATCTCAAGGTCCGCGACCGCCAGTCCTATGAATTCGCCGCGGCAAGTGCCGCGGTCGGTATCGAGTTCGAGGCCGACGGAAGGACGATCCGCGATCTGCGCGTCGCGCTTGGCGGCGTCGCCACCAAGCCATGGCGCGCCCGCGCCGTCGAAGAGGCGCTGAAAGGCAAGGTGCTCAAGCCGGAGGTCGTCAGGCAAGCCAGCCTGCTCGCCGTCGAGGGCGCCGTCGACCATGGCGCCAACCACTACAAGATCGAACTGGCGCCGCGCGTCGTCGCCCGCGCCATCCTCAAAATGGGAGAAACGGCATGACCGTTCACGAGTTGAGAACAAGACCTGGCGATGCCAAACGCGGCGACGCTTCGGACGGCGCCGTCCTCGCGGATCAGGTCGGCGGCCGGCTGTCGCGCGTCGACGGACCGGCCAAGATCACCGGTGCCGCCAAATACGCCGTCGAGCAGCAGCTCGAGGGGCTCACCTATGCGGTGCTGGTCGAGAGTACCATTGCCGCCGGCCGGGTGCAGTCGATCGACACGGCAGCGGCCGAAGCCGCGCCGGGCGTGCTGCTGGTGCTGACGCCCGACAATTTCCTGCCGCTGAGAACCGCCACGGACTGGCTGGGCACGCCGCCGCCGGCTGTTGCCTATTGCCCGCTGGCGCGCAGCATCACCTTCAGCGGCCAGCATATCGCGGCGGTGGTGGCCGAGAGCTTCGAACAGGCGGTCGCAGCCGCGGCGCTGGTCAAGATCGCCTATGACGAGGCGCCGGCGATCGTCGACCTCAGCGATCCGAAAGCCGGCGACGGCATTGCGGTCGATGCGATGACCAAGGAGTGGGGTGAGGCGGAGACCGCGTTCGCCTCGGCTCCGGTCAGGATCTGCAACGCCTACAACACGCCGCGCGAATACCAGGCGCCGATGGAGCCGCATGGCCTGATCGCAAAGTGGCAGGACGACCAACTCACGGTCTGGGAGCCCAGCCAATGGCTCGACGGCATGGCGCGGACCTATGCCGAATGGTTTGGCGTGCCGTTCGAGAATGTGCGCCTGGTTTCGCCCTATATTGGCGGCGGCTTCGGCTCCAAGGCGTTCGCCTACGGCTACGGCGCGGTGGCGGCGGTGGCCGCGAAAATGCTGGGACGGCCGGTGAAGCTGGCGGTCAGCAGGCCGCAGACCTTCACCGCCTATGGCGGACGGGCGGCGACGCGCCAGACCGTGGCGCTCGGCGCCAACGCAGAGGGTCAGATCCAGTCGATCGTGCATCGCGGCGTCAACGAGACCTCGGTCGACGGCATGTGGGTCGAGCCGCTCGGCTCGGTCACCTCGGTCATGTACGCGACGCCGAATTTCTCGTCGCGGCAGAACGTCGTGCGGGTCAACACGGTGGTGCCGGGGGCCTTGCGCGCGCCGGGCGAGAACCCGAGCGCCTTCGGCATCGAAAGCGCGATCGACGAGCTCGCCTATGAGGTCGGTATCGACCCGCTGGAAATCCGTCTCAGGAACTATGCCGAGCAGGATCCGCATGCGAAGAAGCCGTGGTCGACGCGGCAGCTGCGCGAGGCGTTCGCGGCCGGCGCGGCAGCCTTTGGCTGGTCGAAGCGCAGCCCCCGGCCGCGCTCGATGCGCGACGGCAACCAGCTGATCGGCTGGGGTGTCGCCGCCGGGACCTACCCGGTGCGGCGCGCCTATGGCGAGGCGGTCGTGCGCATTCTCGCCGACGGCTCGGTCGAGGTCGAAAGCTCGTCGATCGATATGGGGCAGGGCACCTACACGATCCTGGCGCAGACGGCCGCCGAAGTGCTGGGCGTGCCGGCGGAAAACGTCGTCGTCAAGCTGGGTGACTCCCGCTATGCCCGCGCCGGCGTCACCGGCGGCTCGCGGCTGGCCGGGGTGATGACGGGCGCCGTGCACAAGGCGGCGAGTGCCGCGCTCGACCAGCTGGTCGGGCTCGCCATCAGCGATCCAAATTCGCCTTTCCATGCGCTGCAGGCCAACACGCTTGTCGTCGTCAATGGCCGCATTTCGTCGCCGCGCGGCGACGGCCCCGAAGTTGCCATCGCCGAACTGCTCAGCAGCGTCGGGCGCCAGCATATCGAGGCCAAGGGCGACACGATGCCGGCCAATTCGACGGTCGAGGACCGCTACAAGAACTACACCACCATAGCCATGGCGCTGCCGCACACCGAGGGCGACTATTCCCGCCACAGCTGGTGCGCGCATTTCATCGAAGTGCGCGTCGACGAGGACTTTGGCACGGTTCGTGTGTCGCGCGTGGTATCGGCGCTGGATTCGGGCCGGCTCTATAACCCCAAGCTCGCCGAAAGCCAGTGGAAGGGCGGCATCATCATGGGCATCGGCCAGGCGCTGCTCGAGGAAGGCATCGTCGACCGCCGCCACGGCCGCATCGTCAACAACAACCTCGCCGACTATCTCATCGCCACCAATGCCGACATTCCCGACATCGAGGTGATCTCGGTCGGTATTCCCGACCCGCATTCCTCGGTGCTTGGCGGCAAGGGGGTCGGCGAGCTAGGCATCGTCGGCGTGGCGCCGGCGATCGCCAACGCGGTATTCCACGCCACCGGGAAACGGGTGCGGGATCTGCCGATCACGCTGGAGAAGTTGATTTAGGCGGACGCGGTGGAACTGCCAATCTCCCCCCTCGTGGGGGAGATGCCCGGCAGGGCAGAGGGGGGCGTGAAGGATCGCCAGCGTTCAGTTCAACTTTGATGAGCTGAGAACCTTACGTACGTGCGCGAACTGCTATTGCCTGATAGGCTGGAGGGACAGTGCCCCTCTCTGTCCTGCCGGACATCTCCCCCACGAGGGGGGAGATCGGCAGCTTGAACGCTCTGCCTTTTCAGGCTCACCACGACAGACTGAACGCGAGCTTGCCGAAATGCCGGCCGCCGGCCGCCATGTGGGCGTAGGCCTCGGTCGCCTGGTGCTGGCTGTAGATTGTGTCGATGACCGGATCGATACGGGCGGCGCCGATGGCGCGCGCGGCGTCGCGCAGGTCGGATACCGAACCGGTGTTGTTGCCCACTATCTTGAGCGCCTTGATGATGATCGGCAGCAGGTTCGTGGTGGCCTCGGCGCCGGTGACGAAGCCGATGGCGAACACCGTGCCGCCGGGCGCCGCGGCATTGATTGAGCGGGCGAAGGTAGCCGAGCCGCCGGTTTCGACGATCAGGTCGGCGCCGAGGCCGTCGGTCAGCTCGAGCACCTTGGCGTCCCAGTCCGGTGTCTCACGATAATTGATGAGATGATCCGCACCCAAGGCCTTGGCGCGGGCCAGCTTTTCGTCAGACGACGAGGTGATGATGACCGTGGCGCCGGCTGCCTTGGCCAGTTGCAGGGTCAAGATCGAGACACCGCCGGTACCGAGCAGGACGACGACTGATCCGGGCCCGGCATCGGCGGCGCGGATCGCGTTCCAGGCGGTGGTGCCAGCGATCGGCAGCGTCGCCGCTGCTTCGAAGGACAGATGCGCCGGCATCGGCACGACGGCATTGGCCGGCAGCGCGACATACTCGGCGAGCGAGCCGGGCAGCGTCAGGCCGCGCATCTCTCTGGTCTCATAAGGCCGCGGACGGCCGCCGATCCAACGCGGTTTTGCATGGGCGATGACGCGTTCGTTGACGGCGAGCCTCGACACACCCTCGCCGATGCCGACGATCTCACCGGCGCCGTCGACGACGGGAATGAGCGGAAAGCTCGGACCTGGGTAGTTGCCGCTCGCGATCGCGACGTCGACAAAGTTGAGGCTTGCGGCGCGCAGGCGGATCAGCACTTCGCCGCGCTGCGGTTCAGGCGTGGGAACGGTGGCCGCGCGAAACGCGTCCAGTCTCGGGGCAGTCAGTTCGATCGCTTTCATGTCTCACTCCGGTTGATGGGCCGATTGACGGGCCGGGATTGAGTGAAACTAGCTGCTGCGCTATTGGTATATAATCCTTGGCTTTTACATTTGAGCTCTGCGCCAGATGCAGCAATCGCACGAACCGGCAGCATTGGCCGAAATGGCCGCCTTCGCGGCAATCGCCGAAGCACGCTCCTTCACCAAGGCGGCGGCTCGCATCGGCCGCGACGCAACGATCCTGTCGCGGCGCCTTGCCTCGCTGGAGGAGCGGTTGGGCGTGCGCCTGCTGCACCGGACGACGCGAAGCGTGTCGCTGACCGAGGCGGGTTCGGAGTTCCTCGTCCGCATCCGCGCTATCCTGGCCGCGGTCGACGAGGCCGAGGCCGCAGCGTCGGCGCATGCCGGCGGCGGGCCGCGCGGCGTGCTACGGCTGGCGCTGCCCGGCTCGTTCGGGCGCATGTGGATCGGCCCGCTGCTGCCGCAGTTTCTCACCGAATTTCCCGACGTCCGTATCGAGGCCGAGTTCTCCAACCGCTTCGTCGATCTCGTCGCCGAGAATTTCGATGTTGCCGTTCGTCTCGGCGCGCTGGAGGATTCGCGGCTGGTGGCGCGCAAGGTCGCGACACGGCGGCGGCTGCTGTGCGCCGCGCCGTCCTACCTCGCCCGCCGGGGCACGCCGGCTGCGCCGGAAGCGCTGCTGGAACACAGCTGTCTCGGCTTCTCAGGCTTCCAGACCTTTCCGGCCTGGGAGATGACCGACACCACGGGCCGCCGCGTCAGTATCGAGGTCTCCGGCCCGCTGGTCACCGACGACGCCGAGGTCCTGGTCGAAGCCGCCGTGCAAGGCGTCGGGCTGATGATGAGCACGGATTGGCTGGTCGGACGCGAGCTCGCCGACGGCCGGCTGGTGCCAGTGCTGGAGGACTGGACGCTTGCCGACGAAGGGGCCGTCTATGTCGTCATGCCTTCGGCCAAGGGGCAAGCCGCCAAGACACGTGCCTTCGCCGACTGGATCGGCAAACGCTTTGCGCCGGTCCCGCCGTGGCAGAGGTGAGGGTGCTGATCTCCCCACGAGGGAGATTATGCGCTCCTCCCTCACTTCCCGCCCTGCTTGATGAAATGACCGAGCAGATCCATTGGCACCGGAAACACGACCGTCGACGAGCGCTCGCCGGCGATGTCATGGAGAGCCTCGAAATAGCGTAGCTGCATGGCTTGCGGTGCTTCGGCCAGCATCTTGCCAGCCTCGACGAGCTTTGCCGCCGCCTGTTGTTCGCCGTCGGCATTGATCACTTTCGCACGCCGCAGCCGTTCCGCCTCGGCCTGCTTGGCGATGGCGCGGACCATGTTCTCGTTGAGGTCGACATGCTTGATCTCGACATCGGAGACCTTGATGCCCCAGGCATCGGTGCGCTGGTCGAGAATCTCCTGGATATCGCTGTTGAGCTTGTCACGTTCGGCCAGCATTTCATCGAGCTCATGCTTGCCGAGCACCGAGCGCAGCGTGGTCTGTGCCAGCTGGTTGGTGGCGGTCATGAAGTCTTCGACCTGGATCACCGCCCGCTCGGCGTCGACGATACGAAAATACAGCACCGCGTTGACCTTCACCGAGACGTTGTCGCGCGAGATCACGTCCTGCGGCGGCACGTCCTGGACCACCACTCGCAGGTCGACCTTCACCATCTGCTGCACGAAGGGGATGAGGATGATAAGGCCGGGGCCCTTGACCCCGGTGAAGCGGCCGAGCGTGAAGACCACGCCCCGCTGATATTCCCGCAGGATGCGAATGGCCGCGGATAGGAACATGACCACGACGAGCGCTGCTGCCAGATAGGCCACATAACCGATGATCATTGCCTTGCTCCATCGCTTCCCACATTGCGGCGGCGTATCGTCAGCACAAGACCTTTGACATCAGCCACCTCGACGCTGTCGCCCACCGCAAGCGGTTCGTCGGCTTTTGCCCGCCAGCGCTCGCCCCGGGCGAGCACGTGGCCCTCGCTGCCCTGCCAGTCGAGGACCTCCGCCGGCAGCCCCTGCATGGCCTGTGCGCCAACACGCGGAACGTTCTTGCGGGCCGCCCACAAATAGCTGCCGGTCAACAGCGCCAGGCCGAGCGTCAGGGCGGCGGCGGTGCCGATGACGGCCCACGACATCTCGAAGCCGGGCCCCTCGATCCTGAGCAGCATGGCAGCGCCCAGCAGAAATGCAGCCACGCCTCCCAACCCAAGGACCACTGTCGGGTTCAAGGCTTCGACGACGAGAAAGATGATGCCAAGCAGCATCAAGGCAAGGCCGGCATAGCTGATCGGCAGGAGATTGAGCGCATAGAGGCCGAGCAGAAGGCAAATCGTGCCGATCACGCCGGGCGCGACCGCGCCCGGGCTCGTGAATTCGAAGACGAGGCCATAGACGCCGACCAACATCAGGATGACGGCGATGTTCGGGTCCGTGATGACGGCGAGAAGCCGGATGAGCCAGCCCGGTTCGAGCGTTTCAACGGGCAGCCCGTTCGTCGCCAATGCCTCTTTCTTGCCGGCGATCTCGACGGTCCGGCCGTCGGCCAGTTGAAGCAGTTCGGTGGTGTCGCGGGCGACGAAGTCGATGACATGCTCCTGCAGCGCCGCGCCGGCCGACAGGCTGGCCGCCTCGCGCACGGCTTTTTCTCCCCATTCGGCATTGCGCCCGCGCAGTTCAGCCAGGCTGCGGATCAGGGCAACGGCATCGTTCGTCGCCTTGGCAATCATCGCATCGCCCGCCGGCGCGTTGTCCTTATCCGCCTCCGGGCCATCGTTCTTGCCGCCGGGAAACGATGGCAGCGGCCCACCCATCTCGATCGGCGTTGCCGCGCCCAGATTGGTGCCGGGCGCCATCGCCGCCACATGGGTGGCGTAGAGGATGTAGGTTCCGGCGCTCGCCGCATGCCCGCCGGCGGGTGCGACATAGCCGATGACGGGAACCGGCGAGGCGAGAATGGCGGCGATCATCTCGCGCATGCTGGTAACCAGCCCGCCGGGCGTGTCCATCTGCAGGATGAGAGCCTGGGCGTTTCGGTCCGCGGCCACCGCCAGCGCTTCCTCGAGCTGCCTGGCACTCGCCGGACCGATGGCGCCGTCGATCTCGACGCGCAACACAATTTTCTCCCGGCCGTTCGCCTCTCCGGTTGCGGAAGAGGGACAAACGGCCGCAGCAGCCACGAAAGCCGCGGCAAGCAGGACCGCACGCGCGAGTTTCACGCTCAAAGCTCCATATCTAGGATATGGGCTGGATTTTGCCGAAATCCATGAGAACGCTCATCAAACCGGCCTGGGTGCGGGGTGATGCTTCGCTCTGTCCTTCAGGCCTGAAGCAGCGCCAGCTCTTCGGCGGTCAGATGGCGTGTCTTGCCCTTGGCGAGGTCGCCGAGCTGCAATGGGCCGATCGCAATGCGCACCAGGCGCAGCACCTCGATATCGTGGGCGCCGAGCAGCCTTCGGATATGGCGGTTGCGGCCCTCGTCGAGTACGATCTCCAGCCAAGCGGTGCTGGTGCCGCCGCGCAGCAGCTCGATCGACCGGGCCGTCAGCAATTCGCCATCGACCGTGGCGCCGGCGCGCAGCCGCGCCAACATGGCCTCGTCGGGCAGGGCGCCGATCTGCACGTGATAGGTCTTGGCGACATGCGAGGCGGGGTCGAGCAGGCGCTGCGCGAAGCGCGTGTCGTTGGTCATCACGAGCAGGCCCTCGCTCGCCTTGTCGAGGCGGCCGACCGGCGAGACGAAGGGCAGGTCGAGCCCTGCCAGGCAATCATAGACGGTGCCGCGGTCCTGCGGGTCGTCGCGGGTGGTGACCAGCCCGCGCGGCTTGTTGAGCATCAGATAGACCTTGCGCTCGGCAGCGACGCGGTGGCCGTCGACCTCGATGCGGTCGCGGCCGGGATCGACGCGCATCGAGCCGTTGCGCACGATCTTGCCGGCAACCCGCACGCGCCCCTCGGCAACCAGAAGCTCGGCCTGCTTACGCGAGCACAGGCCAAGCTTCGACAGGGCGCGGCACAGGCTGACGCCGGGAGGCTGGGTCCCGGGGGCAGGGCGTTGCCGGGCAATGTTCGGTCGCGGCGACATGGCGTTGCCTGTGGATTCTTGTATACGAGCATCCCACTATAGCCGGCCGCCGGCTATGTCCACGGAAGGGAACTGCATGTCTTTTGCATCGTGCGCAGCGGCTGCGAGGACTTGTATGAAAACAGCCATTCTCCTTTGCCTGCTGCTCGCCTCTCTGCCGGCATCGCCGGCGCATGCCGGCTGGCAGGCAGTCGAGAAGGTCGAGACCTATGCCGTCTCAGGGCAATCCGGGCCGGAGCTCTATGCCTCGATCGGCGGGCGCGGGCCGCTGCTCGGCGAGCGCCGCGTCATCGCGCATACCAATTTCAAGCTGACCTGGGTGAGGGACTACCAGCCGCAAGGCGACGCCTGCGTGCTGGTGTCGGCGCGGCCGAAGCTGATCATCACCTACACCTTGCCGAAGCCGGCCGCGCGGATGCCGGGCGCCATCCAGAAGAACTGGGAGGTTTTCGCAACCGGCCTCGCCGCCCACGAGAAGGTGCACGGCGCCAGCATCATCGACATGGTGCACAAGATCGAGGCGGCCACGATCGGCCTGACCGTCCCCGACGACCGCGGCTGCAGCAAGATCAGGACGGAAGTGACGAGACGGCTCGCCGGAATTTCGCAGGCACAGCGGCAGGCGAGCCGCGATTTCGACCGGGTCGAATTCGGCCCGGGCGGCAAGCTGCGGCAGCTTGTGTTCACGCTGATGACCGGGGGATGATGCTGCGGGGCGGCGCAGGGCACCATATCTGTCGGCCAAGCTCATGCCTGCTCGGTCGGATAGAGCGTCAGGATGTTGACGTTGACCCGTGGCGGCTGCGTCACCGCATACTGGATGGCGGCGGCGATGTCCTCGCTTTCCAGCTGCTCCATGTCGCCAAGCCTTAGCTCGACCGCCTGGCGCACATCGGCGCGCATATTCTGGGTGAACTCGGTCTTGACGGCGCCAGGCTCGATGCAGGTCACGCGGATGCCGTCCTTGCCGATCTCGCGGCGAAGCGATTCCGCCATCGCGCTTACCGCGTGCTTGGTGCCGGAATAGACCACCGAAGGGTGGATATAACGGCCGGTGCCGGAAGAAACGACGACGATGTGGCCGGCGCCTTGCCGTTGCATCGACGGCAGCGCCGCATGGATCGGATAAAGCAGGCCCAGAATGTTGACGTCGACCATCCGGCGGTATTCTTCCGGCGTCGTATTGCGGAACGGCGCGGCGACGCCGACGCCGGCAACCGCAAGCAGAATGTCGAGCCGGCCGTACTCCTGCAGGACCCGTTCGACCATCGCCGTGGCTTGCGCTTCGTCGGTGACGTCGGCGGCAATCGGCAGCGCGGTGCTGCCGGTCTCACGGATCCGCCTCGCCAGATCGTCCAGGCGCTCAGTGCGCCGCGCGGCAATCGCCAGCGTGGCGCCCTCGGCCGCCAGCGCCAAGGCGGTGGCCTCGCCGATGCCGGAGGAGGCGCCCGTCACCAAGGCGATCTTGCCGCTCAGTTTTCCTGTCTGCATCGTTTTCTCCTGACGCTTTGAACACGCCCTGAAGCTAGGGCGCAGACATTCTGGGAACAATGCTGGGAGTTCTTGGGCATGATACGCCGCAGCGCCGCATCCGCGGAGTAGCTCAAGGCATGCGGGACAGCGCCCTCCAGCAAGCCCATGTCTGCGCAATTTTCCTTGAGCGAACGAGCGGGGCTTGACGCGACTGGAGGTGTTGCGTCTTGATATGGGGCTGCGGGGCTTCGCATGAAAACAGCTGATCGACTATGTCTGCGGGTGGCTTGTTTGCATGCGACGCGCTTGCATGCAGCACCGCGATCCTCTGGCGACCGACCGGGCTGAGCGCAAGATGAAGGTCCTCGTCGTCTATTGCCATCCCTGCACCGACAGCTTCAACGGCGCCGTGCGCGATACGGTGCTGGAGACGCTTGCCGAAAGGGGGCATCAGGTCCACCTGCTCGATCTCCATGCGACCGGCTTCGATCCAGTCATGCGCACGCAGGAATGGCGCGGTTACCACGACAAGGCGGCGAACCTGCAACCGGTGCACGAACATGCGCAGGAGCTGATCTGGGCCGAGGCGGTCGTCTTCATTTACCCGACCTGGTGGTATGGCGTGCCGGCGATGCTGAAAGGCTGGCTGGAGCGTGTGCTGGTGCCGGGCTTCGCTTTCGAGATGCCGACCGCACGACGCGGTCCGCGGCCCAAATTGCGGCACATACGCCGGGTGGTGGCGATGACCACATGCGGTGCCACGCCGCTGATGTCGTGGATCATGGGACAGCCCGGCCGGCGAACCCTGCTGCGCGGCTTCCGCTCCGTCTGCCATCCGCTGTGCCGGACCAAATTCCTGGCGCTCTACCGGATGGACAGCGTCTCGGCCGCCGGACGCCAGGCGCATCTGCAGCGGGTCAGGAAAGCGGTTGCCGGTCTTGGCCGCGCTGATGCCATTGCCGCCACGGTGCCTGGCTGATTTGGTCGAGCGAGCCGCCGAGGGCAGCGGGCATCGCTTCGATGTGTCGGATACGATCAGTTGTACAAGTCGGCGCCGCCCCTCATCGCCCTGCCGGGCACTTCTCCCCGTATAGTGACGGGGAGAAGGGGCTGGCCGCAGCGTTGGCGTCGTTTCTGCACCGCCGATGTTTGGCGAAATCACCGATGACGAGGCCCCTCTCCCCGACACTATACGGGGAGAGGATGCCGGCAGGCAGGTGAGGGGCAACGCAAACGCTTAGAGGGCGAATTCAAAACTGAGAGATTGCCTTGGGTCGCTGGCAGAGGCGCGTTGACTCTCTTCGCCATTTCTGGAATCCTGGAATTATGCACAAGACACTCGCCCTTTCGGCGCTTGCCGCGCTCGGCCAGGAAACCCGGCTGGACGTTTTTCGCCTTTTGGTGCGGGCTGGAGCCGACGGCGTGCCGGCGGGCGAGATCGCTTCGCGGCTCGCCGCGTTCCCGAATACGATGTCGGCCCATCTCAAGATCCTGTCGCATGCCGGCCTGGTGCGGACCGAACGGGAGGGCCGCAGCGTGCGCTATTTCGCCGATATGGCCGGCTTTCGCGATCTGCTGGCCTACCTGATGGAGGACTGCTGCAATGGCGCGCCGGAACTTTGCCAGCCTGTGATCCAGGCTGTGACCTGCAACTGCTAGAAGGGAGGTGCGCGATGAGCGAGCCATACAATGTTCTTTTTCTCTGCACCGGCAATTCGGCAAGGTCGATTCTCGCCGAGGCGATCCTGAACCGCGTCGGCGCAGGCAAGTTCAAGGCCTATTCGGCTGGATCGCATCCGAAGGGAGAGGTTCATCCCTATGCCCTTCAGCTTTTGAAAAGCCTCAACTACGACACGTCGTTCGCCCGTTCGAAAGACTGGCAAGAGTTTGCGGAGCGGGGTGCCTCAGAGATGAATTTCGTCTTCACGGTCTGCGACAATGCCGCCAACGAATCATGTCCGGTCTGGCCCGGGCAACCGATGACGGCGCATTGGGGCGTACCTGATCCTGCAGCCGTCGAAGGCACCGAGGCGGAAAAGCATCTCGCCTTCGCCGAAGCCTACCGCATGCTCAACAACCGAATTTCGATCTTTGTCAGCCTGCCGATCAATGCGGTCGACAGACTTGCGCTGCAGAAGCGCCTCGACGAGATCGGCCGCAATCTGCCGAAGGCCGGCTGAGGTGGTTCAGCTTTCCCGGCGCCTTGTTGCCGAGGCCCTCGGCACGGCTCTGCTGGTCGCCACCGTGGTCGGTTCCGGCATCATGGCTGACAGGCTGAGCAACGATGTCGCCGTCTCGCTGCTCGGCAACACCTTGCCGACCGGGGCGATCCTGGTCGTGCTCATCACCATATTCGGGCCGATCTCCGGAGCGCACTTCAACCCGGCGGTGACGCTGGTGTTCGCGCTTCGGCGTGAAATCGAAACGAACGCAGCGCTGGCCTACGTCGCCGCCCAGATTGCCGGCGGCATCGCTGGAACGTTCCTGGCGCATGCAATGTTCGAATTGCCGATCCTGGAAGTGTCGGCGACGGTGCGGACCGGAGGCGGCCAATGGATTGCGGAGCTGGTCGCCGCCTTCGGGCTGGTCTTCACCATTCTTGCCGGCCTGCGTTCCCGCCCGGATTCTATCCCTTGGCTGGTTGGGCTCTATATCACCGCCGCCTATTGGTTCACCGCGTCGACATCCTTTGCCAATCCGGCCGTCGCCATCGCCCGTGCGTTCTCCAACACTTTTGCCGGGATCCGCCCCACCGATCTGCCGGGCTTCATCGCCGCCGAGCTTTTGGGCGCGTTGCTCGCCGTGGCATTGGCAGGGTGGCTGCTCGCCCAACCGAAACCAGTCGGACAGATGAAAGCTGCGCAATGACCGTCACCATCTACCACAACCCCGATTGCGGCACCTCGCGCAACACGCTGGCCATGATCAGGCAGTCCGGCGAGGAGCCGGAGGTGATCGAATATCTGAAAACCCCGCCGTCGCGCGAAAAGCTCGTCGAACTGATCGCAGCGATGGGCATGACGCCGCGCCAATTGCTGCGCGAAATGGGCACGCCTTATGCCGAGCTTGGCCTGGGCGACCCGAAGTGGAGCGACGACGAGATCCTCGATTTCATGCTGGCGCATCCGATCCTGATCAACCGGCCGATCGTGGTGACGCCGCTCGGCACCATGCTCGCCCGACCCTCCGAAGCGGTGCTCGATATCCTGCCCAATCCGGATATCGGCCCCTTCACCAAGGAGGACGGCGAGGTCGTCGTCGACGCCAGCGGCAAGCGCGTCGCCTAGAGTATTTCGACATTTCTCGAAATTTGCTTTGACGCCACGACGTATCACGCCTATCTATTTCGATGAAACTCGAAATAAGAAAGCTTTGAAGCCATGAAACCAGTCGATCACGCAGGGTCCCTGCCAAACATAGATATGGAGCAACTCCCGGCAATCGATGCATCTGCGCTGTTCGATGTGGCCGCCTCGGCCCACAAGCCTCGGATCTTGATGCTCTACGGCTCCTTGCGGGAGCGTTCCTATTCCCGCATGGCCACTGAGGAAGCGGCACGTATCTTGACCTGGCTTGGCGCTGAAGTCCGTATCTTCAACCCTGCCGGTCTGCCGCTGCCGGATTCGGCGCCCGCCGATCACCCCAAGGTGAGAGAGCTGCGTGAGCTCTCGCTCTGGTCCGAAGGTCAGGTCTGGTGTTCGCCCGAACGTCACGGTTCAATGACCGGTATCATGAAATCGCAGATCGACTGGCTGCCATTGTCGTTGGGCTCGGTGCGTCCCACCCAGGGCCGGACGCTTGCCGTCATGCAGGTTTCCGGCGGCTCACAAAGCTTCAATGCCATCAACCAACTGCGTATCCTGGGCCGCTGGATGCGCATGTTTACGATCCCCAACCAATCGTCGGTGGCAAAGGCATTCAACGAATTCGATGCGGCCGGGCGCATGAAGCCCTCGCCCTACTACAACCGCATCGTCGACGTGATGGAGGAGCTGATGAAATTCACGCTTCTTCTGCGCGACCGGTCGGCCTATCTCACCAACCGATATTCCGAACGCGTCGAAAGCGCGGAAGAGCTTGCCAGACGGGTAAATCAGCGGTCGATTTGAGGCGGGCGGTTGGCGCAAACGAGACGGCGATTGTCCGGTTATTCGAGAATGTTCGAAATAAGCGTTGACGTCGTGGGCTCTCGGAGCTAAGGTGTTTCCATGAAACTCGAAAAAGCAGCCTCGCAACTGGAAGCCCTCGGCAGCCCGACGCGGTTGCAGCTCTATCGGACGCTTGTGCGGGCGGGCGATGAAGGCCTGCCGGTCGGGCGCATCCAGGACAGGCTCGGCATCGCTGCCTCGACGCTGTCGCATCACCTCAAGCGGCTGGTCGACACCGGCCTGGTGACACAGGAGCGGCAGGCGACGACGCTGATCTGCCGGGCCAACTATCCCGCCATGAACGGGCTCATCGGATACCTCGCGGACGAATGCTGCGCCGACGCCACCTGTGCGCCGGCTTCGGTGGAAGCGACGGCCAAGACGGCGGCGTAATTTTTTGGCATTGTAATTCGAAACTACCGGAAGGACGGAAGATATGGAGATGATCGAAAGGCTTCCCGTCGCGGTGATCGGCGCCGGGCCGGTCGGCCTGGCGGCAGCGGTCCACCTCATCGCGCAAGGTATTCCTGTCAAAGTCTACGAAGCCGGCAATAGGGTTGCATCCAACCTCAGGGATTGGGGCCATGTCCGGGTGTTCACGCCTTGGCGCTATTGCGTCGATCAGGCGTCTAGAAGCCTGCTCGAGGCGCGTGGCTGGCGGATGCCGGAGCCTGAGGCATTCCCGACCGCGAACGACCTCGTCGCGGATTACCTCGAGCCGCTTGCAAAGCTTCCGCAATTGTCGCCGTCGATCGAAACCGGTGCCCGGGTCGTCGGCATCTCGCGCTGGGGCGCCGACAAGGTGCTGAGCAAGGAACGCGAAAACCGGCCGTTCATGCTGGTGATCGAAACCGCCAGTGGCACGCGGCGCGACAGCGCCCGCGCCGTCATCGATGCTTCGGGAACCTGGCAGATGCCGAACCCGCTCGGCGCCGGCGGAATTCATGCCGTAGGCGAAGCGCAATTTGCCGATCGCATCGCCTACGGCATCCCCGACATCCTCGGCCGCGACCGCCGCCTTTATGCCGGCAAGACGACGCTGGTCGCCGGCTCCGGCCATTCAGCCGCTAATGCCTTGCTAGATCTCGCCAGGCTGGCGGATATGGAGCCCGGCACGGCCTTCATCTGGACAACGCGCGGCACCGACCTGGTGCGCATCTATGGCGGCGGCGATGCCGACCAATTGCCGGCACGCGGCGAACTCGGCGCCGAAGTGCGCGAACTCGCCGAGAGCGGCGGCGTCAGACTGGTGACGGGCTTTGCAGCCGTTTCGATCCGCGATGCCGACGGCCGGCTGGTCGTCGAAGGCCAGACCAAGGACGGCTTGCAGCGGATTGGCCCGGTCGACCGCATCATCGCCGCGACCGGACAGCGCCCCGATCTGTCGCTGACGCGCGAGCTTCGGCTCGAGCTCGATCCGTGGCTGGAAAGTGTCAGGGCACTGGGACCGCTGATCGATCCCAACGAACATTCCTGCGGCGACGTGCCGCCGCACGGTCACCGCGAGCTCAGCCATCCCGAGCATGGGTTCTATACGGTCGGCATCAAGAGCTATGGCCGTGCGCCGACCTTCCTGCTGCTGACCGGGTATGAGCAGGTCCGCTCCGTCGCCGCGGCGATCGCCGGCGACATGGTGGCCGCCGACAATGTCCAGCTCGTGCTGCCGGAGACCGGCGTCTGCACCGTGCCGCGGATCGGCATTGCCGACACGGGCTGCTGCGGCGGTCCGGCGCCGGTAGCGGTGGATGCCTGCTGTGTCGCCGATGCCGAAGCAAAGGCGATCGGCAAAAGCGGCTGTGGCTGCGGCGTCGCGGCATGAGCCTTCTGGCGCCTTCGCCCACCATCCTGCGCAGCCGCGGCGCAATCATCATCGCGCTTGGCCTGACGCAGATCATGGCGTGGGGATCTTCCTACTATCTTCCAGCGGTCATTGCGCCGGCGGTCTCCTCCGATACCGGCTGGCCGCTGGCATGGGTTGTCGGCGGCCTGTCTCTCGGCTTGCTCACGGCAGGATTGATCTCGCCGCGCGTCGGGTCGTCGATCGAGCGGCATGGCGGCCGCAACGTCCTGGCGTTCAGCGCCGGATGCATCGGGCTCGGCCAGATCGGGCTGGCTCTCGCCCCTAATCTTGCGGCCTATATCGCAGCCTGGCTGGTCATCGGACTGGGCATGGGGGCTGGGCTCTACGATGCCGCTTTCGCGACGCTTGGGCGCCACTACGGCCATGGCGCGCGCTCCGCCATTACCATGCTGACGCTGTTCGGCGGTTTTGCCAGTACGATCTGCTGGCCGATTTCGGCCTGGCTTCTTGGGGAGGTCGGCTGGCGCGGCACCTGCCTGGCCTACGCTGTCTTTCAGCTGGTGATTGCGCTTCCGCTCTATCTCGTGATCCTGCCTCGTGAGGCGCCGCAGCCGGCAGTCGGGCCAGGATTGCCGGTCGGGCCAGGATTGAACCAGGCGACGCCGGCCGGCGAAGGCAATCCCGATCCGTCGATCATGATCGTGTTGGCCGCCACCCTTACGCTTGCGGCGGTGATCTCCTCGACGGTGTCGGTGCATCTGCTCACCATCCTGCAAGGCAGCGGCATGGCGCTGGCCGCGGCCGTCGGGCTCGGCGCGCTGGTCGGCCCGTCCCAGGTGGCGGCGCGCGCGATCGAGATGACCATCGCGCGCTACCACCATCCGATCCTGACCAAGTTCGCCTCGGTTACGTTTGTGGCGATCGGCGTTTCGGCGCTCTGGGCCGGCATGCCAATCATCCCGCTGGCGCTCGGCTTCTATGGCGCGGGCATCGGCCTGGAATCCATCGCGCGAGGGACGTTGCCGCTCGCGTTGTTCGGCTCGAACGGCTACGCGAAGCTGATGGGCCGCCTCGCCATGCCGAGCCTGATCGCCCAGGCGGCGGCACCCTCGGCCGGCGCATTGCTGCTGGAGCGCTTCGGCCCGCATGGGACGTTGGCCGCGCTTTCCGGCCTGGCGCTGGCCAACGTCATCCTCGCATGCGGCCTGGGCTGGCGGATGCTCCGCTGGCGGCAATCGCAGGTTCAAACCCGATAGGATTTCGACCCGCGTTCAGCGCCGTCAACTGGAGAGCGGGAGATCTTCCACGGGATCGACAAGGAAGGATGCGGCAATCAGATCGTCCGCATCGAGGCGCAGTGAGCCTTTGGCGCCGCCCATAATGGCGGCAACCTTTTGAAACGTCTTGATTTCGTGCTCGGTAATCTGGGCACTTTGCATTCTGGATTTGAGGTCAGCGACGCGCAGCCCCAAACTGGGGGACATTCCGATTTTACGGTTCGACATGGTAAGATGCTCCTCCCCGGCCCATGTTTGTTTTGCCACCCGCCCTTATTCGCATTTCCTCCGCCTGCCTAAATATGAGGCATCGCGAATACAGCGCCCGAACGCCCGATGCAAGGGAAGGTTCCGGCGCGCAGCGGTCACGAAATAATAATACGAAGGAAGCACGGCCGATGGTCGGGCCGAAGGTAGGACTTAGGTACGATGCCCCGCCGGACAGAGGGCTCCGGTGGCTTATCGGCTGGCGAGGACCATGCGGTTGCCTTCGCTGTCGCGAAACTCCGCCACCGTGCGCCCCGGCTGCCACGGCGCATCATGCGGTTCGGTGATGATTTCGACGCCGCCCGCCTTCAACGCCGCGCTCATTGCTCCGACATTTTCGTCGACCAGCACCAATACGGGCTCCGCGCCGGGGGCGTCGTCGGCGCGCCTGATGAAATGCAGGTTCGTCACGGCATGCGGAAATGCCAGCTCGATCCAGCGCCAGCCGCCGTCGCCCATCTTCTGGTCGGCCAGCACCTGACAGGCGAGATGCCTGGTGTAGAACGCCTTGGCGCGGTCCTGGTCGAACACCGGAAGCTCGGCAAACTGGATATGCATGGTCGTCTCTCCTGCTTGATGGCTGCCGCGCAGCCGCCCACGCGGGAAAGACGATGCGGGCAACCGAAAAGATTCTTCCACAAGGAGAATCTTTTCAGCGCAGCCGGTCGTCCTTCGTTCATACCAACCAGTCAGGAGACGACGATGGACTACGCGCTCATTCGATACGGTGTGAACCAAGCCGACCTGGAAGATAACCGCGCGCTGGTCGAAAAAGTGTTCGAAGCGCTGGGCGAGGCGGCACCGCCGACGGTGCGCTATCTCGTGCTCGAGCTGGACGACGGCTCGTTCGTCCACATCGTCGGTCAGGACGGCGATTCGTCGGCGCTGACCGGGCTTGCCGCCTTCAAGGCATTTGCGGAAAACCACGCCGAACGCCGTTCGACCCCGGCAATGCGATCGCCTGTCAAAGTCATCGGCAACTACCGTATGCTGGCGGGTCAGAAGGCGGGATAGCGCCTGCCATGCCGCTCGCGCAGAAACAGGATGCTACGCCGAAAATGAACAGGGCGACTTTGGAGGCGATGCTCGTCGGGTTGCGGCCAAGGCTGCATCGCTACTGCGCGCGCATGGCCGGCTCGGTGATCGACGGCGAGGACATCGTTCAGGAGGTGCTGATCAACGCGCTGCAGGCGATCGACGGCGGTGCGATGGTCGAGCGGCCGGAGCAATGGCTGTTTCGCATCGCCCACAATGCCGCGCAGGATCATCTGCGGCGGCGCAATCGGGAAAGGTCGCGCATGACCGAGGCCGACATGAGCGTCATCGAGGATCCCTCCGGCAGCGCCGACAGCCGGCTCGCCGCCCAGACCGGCCTGCGCGCCTTCATGCAGCTTTCGGTGCCGCAGCGCAGTGCCGTGATCCTGGTCGACGTGCTCGGCCTCAGCCTGCACGAGACCTGCGAAGTGACCGGCGCGACGCTCGCCGCCACCAAGGCCGCGCTGCATCGCGGGCGGGCGCAGCTCAAGCTGCTGGCGCTGCAGCCCGAGCAGGCGCTCGCGCCGAGGCTCGACGCCGATGACGAGCGCCGGCTGCGGCGCTATGTCGACCTGTTCAACGCGCGCGACTTCGACGCGGTCAAGGCACTGATCGCAGAGGACGTCCGGCTCGAAGTCGTCAACCGCGTCCGCCTGCGCGGCAAGGCCCAGGCGTCGACCTATTTCGGCAATTACGACCGTATCAGCGACTGGGCATTGTCACTCGGCTTCGTCGACGGCAGGCCGGCGATCCTTATCCGCGACCCGCAGGCGGCCGACGGCACCGTGCGCGGCTTCGTGCTGGTTGAATGGGCGGGCGATGAAATCATCCAGATCCGCGACTTCCGCTATGCACCGTGGTGCCTGGTCGATGCGGAAATCAGGGCCGTGGAGAGGTGAGGCGAGCGCTGGAAATGGTGCGGAAATGGCGCGCGGAGGCGACAGGGCCAAGGTTGCGCCACCGGACAAGTCTGCCATCGCCTCGATCACTAAGCTGAGGGGCTCGCTTCCGATTTCGGGAGCGGTATCGTCGCGAAGAGGATCTACGGCCCACACCCGTCATGCTCGATACAGAGCGGCGCCAGCTTTCGGATCAGGCAGCCTCCTCCTGGGTGACCCAAACGCAATTGCCACATGGCAGCAAGTTCTTAGAGCGGTTCCGGTTCTCCTGGAGCCGGTAACTCGCTCTAACTATCTGTTTTGCCGCATCTATTTGGCTGCAAAATTCGCTAGCCGATACGCACGCGGCGCGTCACCTGGCCATTGCTTTCCCAGTATGTGTGTTTCTTGGCAATCAAGGGATCGTCCATCGCCGGTTGAATTTGTCCCGTGGTGCTGACCGCGCGCGAGGTCACCGTGTGTTCTCCAGAAGAGGGATTTGCCCAATCCAGGGACCAAATTTTCCAGGCGTGTTCTGCCTCCTCACTGTGGTCAATGGTCGCTGGTGCCCAAGGCCCCTGATCGATTTGCACTTCGACCCGGTCGATCGGCGCCCCCCAGGCTGCCCCAACGATGCGGTAATCCGAGTCTTTCCGGGTAACCTTCGCAGGCGCGGACTTTATCAGCGCTCGCCCAACTGAAGTCTCGGCCCATACGGTCTCGCCGTTGTGGTCCTCTTCCCGGATGGTGACATAGTCACGGGCCATCAGAAGGCTCATGAACCGCGTATCGCGAACCTCGATGCGTTTTAGCCACTTGACGTTGGCGATCCCGTACCAGCCTGGAGCAATGAGCCGTACCGGGAAGCCATTGGCCGCCGGCAAGGCGGCTCCATTCATTTCATAGCAGAGGAGATTGTCGGGGTTCATCGCGTCGGCGAGCGACATGCTACGAGCGAAGTTCTGCTTCATTTTTACGTCGCGTATCGGGATCTCGCCTGTGTCGGTACCGAAAAAGACGACCTCGATGCCCTTCTCCAGAACACCGGCTTCCTCGAGGATCGGGGCGAGCGGCGTCCCTGCCCAACGGGCATTGCCGATGCCGCCGGTGAAAAAGGGAAACCCGTGATTGCCCGAGCACTCCACTGTGAAAACGACCTCCTGCCGCGGTCGCGCCCTGATGTCGGCGAGCGTTAACTCCAAGGGCTTCTTGACCAGGCCTCCGATCTCCATCGACCATGTCTTCTCGTCGATCGTTGGTCGGTTGAAATGCGAGATGCTGAAGAACTTGTCGTTTGGCGTTATCCAGCTGTCCAAATCCTCCCAGACAAGCTGCTTCTGGATACCTACCGGATCGGGATTTTCGGCCGGCTGATCCAGCCACCGAATAACTTCCTCGCTCGGCCGTGTTGGAAAAGCGTAAGCCCGACGCGAGGTATAGAGAGCAGCAATTGCGGCAAGAGCCGCGCTTCCTTGAACAAGAAGTTCTCTGCGCTGAAAATCAGGCATGTTGTTTACCTCCCAGTTGATCCGGAACGGGCTGCAACGTGCCTTAGGCCGTAGCCTGATCACGGATAGGCGACACAATGTGAGGTCTGCCCATCCGGAAGTATCCGGATAGGTCAGACAATCACCGACGCAAGTCAGGCATGTGAAGCGTTGGACGAAACTCTGGCTCGCGTTTCGCATGCCAAGAGTGCGCCTTTGAGAAGGAAGTGTCCACAACTTGGACGGGACATGATGATGATTGCGGCATTCCATGCCGATTTCCGGTCCTGCCAAATCCTTCTGCTCGGATCGCTGCCGAACGCCCCTTCTGGGGTCATTTCCGGACCTTGGCGGGTTGCGCTCGGAAACGCTTGTTTCGACCCACGTCTGCCGTTCCGATATCGCCCCGCCATCTCCGGGGGGTATGTTCACCCAAATTCGACAAGAAACCGCATTGGCCTGCCGCCTCTTGTCGCGATCACTCTTGGCGCCACAGGATGGCGGCACGGCCGGCGCAGGTGTATGATGATGGTCTAATACTTCGCATCAGGGAGGACAGCATGACGTCTTGGGAAATCAAGGGACGGGAACTCGTCAATTGCACCTGCGAATATGGCTGCAACTGTCAATTCAATGCGCTGCCCGACAAGGGCCACTGCCATGCGGTGGCGGGCATCCAGATCGATGAAGGTCATCATGGCGAGACCGCCCTCGACGGCCTCCGGATCGCGGCGATCTTCAAATGGCCTGGCGCCATCCACGAAGGCCACGGTGAAGCCATCGCTTTCGTCGACGAGAGCGCAACCGACCGGCAGCGTGACGCGCTGCTGCGCATCATGACCGGCCAGGACACCGACCCGTTCGCAACGATGTTCGCCGTTTACGCCTCAACCGTGACAAAAATGAATGATCCGGTTTTCACCAAGATCGATCTCGACCTCGATATCGACGGCCGCAGGGGCCGCATCTTCGTCAAGGACTACATCGAAACGGTCGGCGAACCGATTCGCAACAAGGTGACGGGCGCGGACTCGCGCGCTCAGATCGTGTTGCCGAACGGCTTCGAATATGCGGTCGCCGAGATCGGCAGCGCTTCAAGCACAACCAGCGGGCCGGTTCAGGTGAATATGAAGGACAGTTACGGCCAGTTCGCCCGGCTGCATCTCAACAATCACGGGGTGGTGCGAGCCTGACGCGCCGCATGGACGGTGGGTCGCCACTGGAACGGCTGCTCAGACGCGACCGCGTCATCACGATTGCGGGCGTGGCGGCGCTGTGCCTGCTGGGCTGGCTTTATATCGTCGCCGGTGCAGGGCTCGGCATGAATGCGTGGGAGATGACGAGGGTCGCGCTATTCCCCCACCAGCAAACCGCCGACATGACCTCCGATATGTCTGGCATGGATATGTCTGGCATGGACATGAGCGGGATGGACATGAGCGCGATGGCCATGGCGACCGAACCGCGGGTTTGGGGGGCCGCGATCTGGGCGCTGATGATTGCGATGTGGTGGGTCATGATGGTTGCGATGATGTCCCCGAGTGCGGCGCCGACTGTCCTGCTCTATGCGCGCGTGCATCGCCATGCGCTCGCACAAGGGCAGATCCAGGACAAGCTCGCGCCCACCGGCGTATTTATGGCAGGCTACCTCCTGGTCTGGCTGGGGTTCTCCGTCGCGGCAGCTGCGTTGCATTGGCTGCTCGAACGCGAGGCGGTCGTTACCGCGGCGACGATGAGTTCGCAGAGCCGCTGGCTTTCGGGCATCGTCCTGATCGCCGCGGGCCTGTATCAGCTCTCGCCGCTCAAGAACGCCTGCCTGTCGCATTGCAGGGCACCAACAGCATTCCTTTCCCGACACTGGCGTCCCCACGCGCTTGGCGCGCTGCGTTTGGGCGCACTGCACGGGGCGTTTTGTGTCGGATGCTGCTGGATGCTGATGGCGTTGTTGTTCGTGGGTGGCATAATGAATCTGGTGTGGGTTGCCGGGCTCGCTATTCTGGTGCTGGTTGAAAAGGTGTTTCCTGTCGGCCAGTGGGTTGGCCGGGCGGCCGGCATCGCCCTGATCGCCTGGGGCAGCGCAACGCTTTTGGTCTGACGACCAGGGCCGCCTCGAATGTCGCATTTGCAGGAAACGATCGCTCCTGGCGCCAAGTGCACCGCCCCAGCCAGGCCGGCTCACAACGCGTCGGGGCGGACCGGCGGTGACGTCAAGCTTACGCAGGCATTCAGGCGTCGAGGAACTTTGAATCCTGGCGTCCGTTTATCCGAATGTCGAGTATGAAGGGCTCCGCCATGAATGTCGGCGACGAAAGGACTGTATCCGTTTGGGCGAGAACCGAAGTAGCGTCTGATGCGGTTCCGCTCGAGCGGAGTGAACAGGTCGATGTCGTGGTCGTCGGATCTGGCATTGTCGGACTGTCGGTCGCCTACGAACTGGCCATCGCCGGGCAAAAGGTGGCGGTGCTCGATCGCGGCCGGATCGGAAGCGGCATGACGGCCCGCACCACCGCGCACCTGTCATCGATCTGCGACGACTACTTTTCGGAACTGATCAAATTGCGCGGCGAGGAACTGGCGCGGATTTACTATCAAAGCCAGTCGGCCGCTATTGACCGTATCCAATCGATCCTGGAGGCGGAGGGTATCGCGTGTGATTTCCGCCGCCTCGAAGGCTTTCTGTTTCCGGCGTCAGGCAGAAAGGAATCCGTCATCGAGCGCGAACTGGACGCCGCTCTGAAAATCGGTGTCGACGTCGAGAAAACCGTGGGCGTGCCGTTTGCAGGCTTTTCGGATGCACCGATCCTTCGCTACGCCAATCAGGCGACATTCCACCCGCTCAAATACCTCCGCGGGCTGGCTACCGGCATCCGCGCGCACGGCGGCGCGCTTTATGCGGAGACCATCGTCGACAAGGTTGAGGAGACCGACAGCGGCGTGCGCGTAAGCACGGTCTCGGGCTTTGCCGTGTCTGCTAAATCGGCCGTTGTCGCCACCAACTCGCCGATCAACGATCGGGTCGCGCTCCATACCAAGCAAGCGCCCTACCGGACCTACGCGATGTCGTTCGAGATCGCGCGCGACGTTTTGCCGGATGCACTCTATTGGGACACGCTAGACCCCTATCACTACGTCCGTCTGCAGCCTGGCGAAGGCAAGACCGACTTTCTGATCGTCGGTGGTGAAGACCATAAAACAGGGCAGGCCGACGACGCCGACCACCGCTTCACGGCCCTGGCGGCCTGGATCAAAAAATTGGTGCCCGATATCGGCGCGGAAGCCAATCGATGGTCCGGGCAGGTGATGGAGACGGTCGATTATGCCGGATTCATCGGTCGTAATCCCGGTGATCGGCGAGTCTTCGTTGCTACCGGCGATTCCGGCCAGGGCATCACCCATGGGGTCGTGGCCGGCCTGTTGATTTCGGACCTGATCCTGAAGCGGGAAAGCCCCTGGCGGGAACTTTACGAACCCTCCCGCAAGACGGTACGGGCGATCGGCGATTATCTAGCGGAGAATGCGACAGCGATCAGGAGTTTTGCCGAGTATGTCGCGCCTGGTGAAATCGATTCCGCCGACAAGCTGCGGCCGGGGCAGGGCGCTATCGTGCGCGAAGGTCTTACCAAAGTCGCGGCTTTTCGCGACGAGGACGGCACGCTCTACAAACGCTCGGCCGCATGTACCCATGTCGGCTGCCACGTTCATTGGAACTCGCTGGAACGCTGCTGGGGCTGCCCCTGCCACGGCTCGCATTTTGCCGTCGATGGCACGGCCTTGAACGGGCCGGCAGTATCGCCCCTGGCTCCTGTCGGATAATCTTTTTTCGCCCCGGCCGCGCAGCTCACAGCTCCTTTTCGGCGAGCTCGCGAAACGCGTCGGGAACGGACCGCGACAGTCCGAGCGCGACCGAGGCGTAGCCGACCGCCTCCCAGCCGAAACGATCGCGGATCTTGTCGACGGCGCGATCTGCGGTCCAGCGCGCCGCGCCCCTCCTGGTGCCGGGGCGGCGGCGGTCGTCGTCGAGCCCAAGCGGCAGTTCCAGTTGCAGGCCGGCATGCTGCTCCAGATGCGAGACGGCGATCGCCAGCAGCGAGATGGTTTTTTCGTGCGGATGGTCGATGAGCACCTTGCGCACCAGCGCCTCGGCGATCTCGGCCAGCATGGCGGTTGCCGAAATCGGCTGGTCGAGCGTGATCGAGCGCGTCACCGAGCGCAGGTCGGCAAAGCGGACACGAACCGTCACCGTGCGGCCGGGCCGGGATTTCGCCCGCAATCTTGTGGCGACCCTATCGGCCAGATGCAGCAGCGCAGGCACGAAGACCTGCTCCTCGGCCGGTTTTCGGCCGAGCGCCGATTGCGCGCCGGCCGAGCGCGCCCGGCGCTGCGTCTCCAGCTTGCGCGGATCGCGGTTCCACGCCAGCGCGTTGAGTTTCTCTCCCGCCGCCGGCCCGAGCAGGCGCTCCAGCGCGCCATTGTTGGTCTTCGCCAGCTCGCCGATGGTGTTGACGCCGATGCCGGCCAGCCGCTCCCTGGTGACCGGGCCGACACCCCACATCAGCTCGACCGGCAGGTGGTGCAGGAACTCCAGCTCGTGGCGCGGATCGACCACCACCAGCCCGTCGGGTTTTGCGACCTGTGAGGCGATCTTGGCCAGATGCTTGGTGCGGGCTACGCCGACCGAGATCGGCAGGCCGAGCTCGGCCCACACGCGGTGGCGGATCTTGCCGGCGATCTCGGCCGGCGAGCCGAACAGGTGGGTGCAGCCGGCGACGTCGGCAAAGGCCTCGTCGATGGAAATCCGCTCGACCACCGGCGTGAAATCGCCGAGCACCTTGATCGCCGCATCGCCCAGCCGCTGATAGTCCTTGAAATGACCGCCGACGAAAATGAGTTGCGGGCAGAGTTCCCGCGCCCGCCGTCCCGGCATGCCGCCGCGCACGCCGAACGCCTTGGCTTCATAGGATGCGGCGAGCACTACCCCGCCGCCGACGGCAATCGGCTTGCCGCGCAAGGCCGGGTCGAGCAGTTGTTCGACCGAGGCATAGAAGGCATCCAGATCCGCGTGGAGGATGTTGGCTTCCATCCGGCCCGTTCGCCCGCGGCGGTTCGAACGCCGCCTTGTCTAGAGTTTTAATGAGAACATAAAGAGAACATTGTGGGCGGATTGTCAAGCGGCGCGGAGGGCAGGTGAAGGGCAATTGTTTCAGTTTGGCGCCCTCTGTCTGCCTGCGTTCCAGCGTTGGTGGTTGGCGAAAGTCGAAGCAACATCCAATCTCCCCCCTTGCGGGGGAGATGTCCGGCAGGACAGAGGGGGGTGGGACGGATCGCCAACTTCGACTTCAGTTGTTGCGAACTCGAATCAGCCTGAGGGTTTGGCTCCGATTGGTTGACAGGTCGGAGGGACAGCACCCCCCTCTGCCCTGCCGGGCATCTCCCCCGCAAGGGGGGAGATCGGCAGCTTCGCCGACGGCGCCTGCTGCAGCGACCTACAGCGCCATCTTGTAGCCGAGATGGCTGGCGGTGAAACCGAGGCGCTCGTAGAAGGTGTGCGCTTCCCCTCGACCGTTGTCCGTGGTGAACTGAATGAGGCTGCAGCCGCGCGAACGGCACGCTTCAATCGCCCATTCGACCATCAGCTTGCCGACGCCGCGAGAGCGCCATTGCCGGGCGACGCGAACGCCTTCGATCTGGCCGCGCCAGGCGCCTTTCCTCGAAATGCCTGGAAGGAAGCTGAGCTGCAGCGTTCCGACCAATTGCCCGGCCTCGACGGCCACGGCCAGCAACTGGTTGGGATCGGCATCGATCGCGCTGAAGGCATCGAGATAGGATGGCGCGAGCGGCGTGGACGGGTCTTCCCGGTCTGCGCCGAGCGCATCGTCGGCAAGCATTGCAACGATCGCCGGCAGGTCGGGCGCCTGGGCACGACGGAATTCGATCTCGCTCATCGCGCGGAGACATACGGCGCAGTGTTGGCGATCGCAATATCCGTTTTGACTGCAAGGGGGGCGCGCGTCTTCAGGCGGCCTCCAACGCCCAGAGGCGGTGGCCGTAGCGGCGGAAGAAGCGGGCGAAGAGGCGCTGTTGCCTGGCGCGGGCGAGGTCGGCGCTGCGCCTTTCCTGTCGCCAGTGCGGCATGTTGCGGAACATCGACAGGAAGCGGGCGGCGTCCTCGATCGCCTCCTCGGCCGACTGCGCCGGGCGGATCGCCGCCAGGAACAAAGCGCGGCTCGGCTTCATCCGGTCGATCGCCGCCTTGCGCTGGCGATGGCCCTGGCGCGCCGTGCGGATGCCGTCCTGGCGGATGGCCGCGAAGGCGGCAAGCATGGCCGGGCTGTCGCCGGCATAACCGCAGGCCTGGGCGAACCGGGCGAGGTCCATCGTCACTCCCTTGCATTCGGTGGACGGAGCGGCCGCGGCTGCGCCGATTCCAGCTTGTATAGAATATAAGCATAACTCAAATAAGTCAACAAGTGAAACTTTCACGTTGGTGTAAGCGGAACCGACTCGACTCCGCCTCGAAAACCGATAATGATGTGAACAAAGCAGGAACAACGATGGGGATGGCCATGGCATTAGCGGGCAAGGAAGCGACGATCGCCGATGTCGTCTCGATTGCCGTCGAGTGCATCGATTGCGGCCGCAACAGGTGGTGGAAGCCGGCCGAGCTCAAGCGGCATGGGGTGATGCCGGAGACACCGCTATCAGCACTTTCGGGGCGCCTGATCTGCAAGGCCTGCCGGGCCGACGGACTGCCGGGCGCCGCCGTTTCGATCCAGGCCGCCTTCATCGACGACCGGCAGCGGGCCCGCGCCGAGGCGCGCCTGCTCAATGGTCGAGAGTTGGAGCAATCGAGGCGGGCTTGAGGGGGGAGGGCGTGCTGCTCTTCCCTTCTCCCCTTGTGGGAGAAGGTGGCCGAGCGAAGCTCGGTCGGATGAGGGGTGTTGGACGGATCGCTACCTTGATGGCGTAAGTGCTTAAAATCGCGTCTACATTTCCTCCGCCGCGTTCCTTCCAGCACCCCTCATCCGGCTCGGCGCTGTGCGCCGATCCACCTTCTCCCACAAGGGGACAAGGCAACAAGCCTCAATACCCCAGCAGTTCCTTGAGCGGGATGACGCGGAAGACGTTCTTGATCGCGTAGCGGTTGAAGGTCAGCGTCTTCGGCGGATTGTATTGCTCGACGATCAGCTCGGCGGCGGTGCGCTTGACCAGCTTCTTGATGAAGGCCTTGCCGTTTTGCTCGTTCTCCTCGGGCAGCGTCTCGATCACCACATGGTCGCCGGGCACGGCCTCGCGGCCGCCGCAATAGATCATCTCGCCGGGCTCGTAGCGCGGCACCATCGAATCGCTCAGCACGTGCAGCGCAAACACGTTGCGCAGATGCCGGATCCCCGGCGGCCGCTGGACATAGCCGGCCGGCTGGCCGTTGAAGGTGAAGTCGCCATCGTCGCCGCCGACGGCGGTGCCGAGAAGCTGGATGTCCATCGGCCCGGCGGGCAGGGGGCCGGGATCGGTGACGATCTCGGCATCGGCAACCGGCCCGGCATCTTCGAGGAAGACGACCTCGCCCTTGCCGAGCGCCACCGGGTCGACGCGCAGGAACGCGGCGGTCTTCAAAAGGTTCTCGGTCTTGGGCAGGTTGCGCCCGGTTTCCCAATTGCCGACGGCAGCGACGTCGGTGTCGTTGTGCTCGGCAATGTGGCGCATCACCAGGCCGCGCTGCTTGCGCGCCCGGCGGATCGCCGCCCCGACCTTGATCGACAGTGCAGTTTTCACCATGGCTCCATCTGAGGCACAAGATTCGGTTTCGTCTATGCAAGAATCACTTGCATTACGGATTGAGTTATGCTCTTATACGGCCATGCACAAGTCGCTCCGCCAGCTTTCGGTCCTCGAATCCGCCCTTCAGCGCCAAGGAGGCGGCCGCGGCAGTCATGTGCCAACCTTTTCGCCTTCGTCCTGGCTGTCCTCCTCCCCGGCCGGGACGATGCCCGAGGCTCGCGCCTCGGATCCGGCAGCGCAAGCGGCCGGAACGGCCGGAGCCGTTCCCCTCACGGCTCCGGCCACGAATTGCCTGCCGGCGGGCAATGCGGATGCCGCAGTTTCCTGCATCCGCACCGAAGACGGCACGGTCATCGCCTTCGACAAGCGGGCGGGCAAGGCAGTCTCCGGCGCAACAAGGCAGGCGGCCGGGATGAAGCTCGATCGCAGCAGGCCACGCGAGGGCTGACCGGCTTTCGAGCCTGAGGCCGGCGAAGCCGGCGCCACACAACCACCTTTGCAGGGAATAAAACGTCATGGCCGCCCGCTATTCCCCCTCCGAATTGGAACAAATCGAGAACTGGCTGATGAGTGGGCTGTCGGCCGCGAAGATCGCCGCCCGGCTGAGTGCGCAGCGCGGCCGCCCGGCCTCGCGCGCGGCGATCATCGGCATCGTCCACCGCACCGCCCGTCTGCACGCCATCGGCCTTGCCAGATCCAAGGGCTGGTGTAGCGGACGGTCGGGCGGCCGGCATGGAAAATCGGCGCCAGAGCCGTCGAACCCCGCCGGCCAGGCAGGGGCAGTACCGGCCGAGCACCACTGCCGCCCGGCAAGGCTGTCGGCCAGGCTGGCGCCGCCGGCCTGGCAGCCGGGTCCGGTTCGGATCACGGGGTCCGATGGCGAGCCGCTCGAAATGCCGGCGCCGCGCCCGATCGCCGCCGGCGGCCGCCAGCCACACTTCGTCGCCATGCGCTTCATCGATTGCCTGTTCGACCGCTGCCGCGCGCCGCTCGACACGACGCTGCAGGAGGATGCGGGAAACGACGCCCCCGGCAGCCGCCCCGGTTTGGACATGCTGTGCTGCGGGCTGCGCACAAGGCCTTCGAAAAGCTACTGCGCCTATCATGCGGCGCGCTTCCTGCGCACGCTGCCGGCCAAAGCGATTTGAGCCCCGCTGGATGACGGAAATTCGCCAGAGCCCGACGACAGAAAACCAGGAGGACAGAGCCGATGAGCAACAAAACCGTCCAAAAGACCAAAGCCAGGCTGCCGCGATTGCCGAAGGGCGAGGCCGAGCAGGTGCGCATCCGCAAGGAGATCGGCCATGATTTCGCGCTGCAGGACGACCGGTTCGGCCGCAAGCGGCTGGCCAAGGGGACGCAGGAGGCGGCGCGCCTCTATGAGGTCTCCAATGACGGCCACACCGCGACCGGCGGCATCGTGCGGGTGCGCAATGTCGACCCGCTGACCGGCCTCACCTCGTTGTCGCGCCAGCAGCGCGATGCAGGCATGCGCTACCGCCAGGATTTCCGCAACTCGTCGGAGGCAAGCGCCAAGCCGATGGCCTGGGCCGAGCGCGTCGACGGCGGCCGCACCGGCAGCGGTGTCGCCGACCACATCCTGTCCGCCGGCCGCGACCATGCCGAGGCCACCAGGGCGCTTGCCCATTGGGAGATCGCCGGTATCGTGCAAAAGGTCTGCTGTGCCGACGCAACGGTGAAGAGCCTGGCCGAACAGGCCGGCGAGCCGCGCGACGTGGTGGTGAAACTACTCAAGATCGGGCTCGACATTTTGGCCGTGCACTACGGCATGATGCTGATGCGCAAGCCGCGGTGAGGAGCTCCACCGATCCGGCCGGCACTGCCGGCCGGATCGATCCGTCAACGACGGCAGACACGGATTCTTTCGATAACCCGGTGGTGATGACGCCAGTGCTTGACGACTTCCGTGTGGCAGCGCCGGTGATACCGGTAGCGTGGCCTGTAGTCCTCGTCATAGACGTCATAGCGGTAACGGGGGACGTACTCATCGTCGTAATCGGAATACCGATGGTGGCGATAATAATAATCGTCGTCATAGCCGTTGCCGATGCCGATCGTGACACTGCCGCCGGCATTCGCCGGGCCGATCACGGAAGCCGCCGAGGCGATGGCGATCACCGAGGCAAGCAGGAGCTTCTTCATAGCTACCTCCTTCTTTAACGTCCCTCTAATAGAAAAACCCGTGAGGGGCAGCCTCGTTCCATAGATTGGCAAGATGTCACGAATGAACGAGCCCGAAGTTTAGCGCCTGCTGGCGCGAAAATGCAGCTGGCTGCGCCAGGGTGGGATCGCCGGCGCAGAGTGACCGCTCCTCTCGTCAAGCAGCGACAATCGGGCGCCAGTCCCGCCGCGTTGCCGACGTTTGCCTACAGAACATGGCCCAATTCCAGCAAAACGAAAGCCGTCGCGCCCAGCACAGCGAGGGCGTAGGCCGCATAAAGAACAAGCAGCATCACCTCAAAGTCCCGGACGAAACTTGCGGCAATCCTGGTCTCCTGAGGTTCCGCTTTCGCGATGCTGTCGGTTTCCAGCTGCTCCGTTGCCACGACGACGCAGACGATCCTGTCGTTTTCGGCCGCCTGTAATATCCGTTCGGTCAAATCGACGGCAATCACTGGATCATCGGCCAACTGATCTCGCGGTAGCCAGCTTTCAGTGACAGTCTGGATTTCACGCTTTTTCACGCATGCATAATTGCGCCAACTAAATTAGGTTCCACTAAAATACATGGAATGCATCGACCCAATCGCGATGTGATGAGGCGTGGCCCTCCTGGGCGGTGAACTCCCGCCTGAGGCCCGCATTTGCCGACCGTCAAGGCGAATCTCGATCCGCATCCTCCGATCAAAGGGCGCCGGCTTCTTCATAGGCTGCTACGGTGCGCCATTGCTGGTAGGTCGCAATGCCAAAGCAGCCAAACTCTCATATCGCGAACGCAGCGCCGACGTCTTCAGTGCCGACCGGTTATGACGAAGATCGCATGCTTACTTATATCCGGCTGCTCGACGCGTCGGCTGAAGGGACCGATTGGCGCGAGGTCGCCCGCATCGTTCTGCACATTGATCCGGAGCAGGAGCCAGACAGGGCTTTCCGGGCGTGGGCGACACATCTGGCGCGTGCACGATGGATGACCAGGAAGCGGAACGAGTTGCGCCAATTGCATGATGAGTGGTGGGGATGAGCACTATCTAAGCGGAACTGCCGTCCCGGTCTGGCCGTTGAGGGAGGAGGCCAACATGGAAAAGCGACCAATGACTTCTTGGCGAGCCAATACTTTCGAGCTGTGCTGCCTTCTTGCAGTTCCGCTGTCGCTTATCCTTACCGTTTTCCTCGCGGGTCTCATCCTTAGCTGACCCAGGGATGGTTGCCGTGTCGGTCAACGTGGCACCAAAGCCCGCCTGAAGGATTTCGGCGGGAAAGGCTGCCGGCGCCGTTACTTCACAGCCGCTGCCATCACATCCGAAAACAGCGCCCGCTCCACCGCCGGTTCTAGCGTCTCCGCAAAAGGTGTCGCCAGGTGGTGGCGGTCGCGGAAGGCGAGTTTGCCGTCGATGAAGACGTGGCAGGTGGTCTGGTCGCAGAAGCGGTCGGTCATGTCGATATAGCTGGCGTTGGGTGTCGAGCGCACGATGTCGCGCTCGATCGTGGCGATGTCGTCATTTGCCGCCATGATCCTCGGCGTATCGCATGTCGCGGGCGTCTGTCCCCGCCACAGCGCCCGCGCCACGCATTTGTCGGCGTAGCTTGCGTTATAGGGCACGTCCCTGATGACCGCGACCTTGATGCCGGCCTGGCTGAACGCTTGAAGCGTCCAGGTCAGGCCCGTCCGCCACTGCTCTTGCCAATCGGCGTGCTTCAACTCCTCGGGCGATTCCTTGATCACATTGCCGATCGAGAATTCCGAGATCACCACCAGTTGCGGGTGGAGCGCGATGATGTCCTTGACCGACTGCTCGCGCCATTGGTCGCACTCGGTGTAGTCGCGCTTCAGCCGCCAATTCCAGGTCGTCACCCGCGAAGCCCGGCAGGAGGATTTGAGAAAGGTGACGACGCGAAAGTTGTTCTTCTCGGCCGCCTTGATCAGCGGCGTCGACCAATGGTCGGCATGCGAGTCGCCGAACAGCACGACCGAGCGCTGGGCGTCCTTGCGGCCGAACATGCAGGGTTTCGGCTTGACGGTCTCGAAATCGAGCACGCAGCCGCCGTCGCTCGCGCGCACGGTGGAGAGCTGCGCGGCGCTGTCGGCGATGACGTGCTGTTCGGGGCTGAGATTGTGCTCGGCAAAGCGCGCATTGCCGTAGGCCGCGACCACGCCGGCGCCGGTTAGGGCGACGGCGGGCACCAGCGCCCGCGCTGCTCCGGCCATCAGCCAGCCGTTGCGGCGGATCGGGTTCTCGATGAAATGATAGGTGAACATCGACAGAACCAGCGTCAGCGCCGCGCAGGCAAGCCGGTCAAGCGTGGACAGGTTGGGAACCATCATCGCCGCATAGACGATGACCGGCCAATGCCAGAGGTAGAGCGAATAGGAAAGCCGGCCCAGCCATTGCAGGGGCGCCAGCGCCAGCACGGCGCTTGGCAGGTTGCGGCCGCTGCCGCTGAGCAGCAGCAGCACGGTGCCGGCGACAGGCGCCAGCGCATTCACCCCGGGAAAGGGCGAGTCTTCGTCCAGCATCAGATAGGCCCACGCGATCAGCGCCAGCCCGAGGCATGCCTGGAGGGTGGCCAGCAGCGGCCGGTCGCGCCAGATCCTTGCTGGCGCCATGGTGGCGAGGCCGCCGGCGGCGAATTCCCAGGCCCTGAGCGGCGAGAAGTAAAAGGCCCAAGGCTGCGACACTTCGGTCAGCCAGGCGCAGGCGGCGAAGGAGGCTAGGCCTGCGACGCCGATGACGATTATAGCGGTGCGCTTGCCTGGGCGCAGCCATGCGGCGGCAAGAAGCAGCGCCGGCCATGCCAGGTAGAACTGTTCCTCGACCGAGAGCGACCAGAAGTGGATGAAAGGGTTGTTGGTGGCGTCGGCGGCGAAATAGTCAAACGACCAGCGGATCAGCCAGAGGTTGATCATGTAGGCGGAGGCGAACATGGCGCCTTTCGAATAGAGCGCCTGTTCCTCTGGCGACAGGATGAAATAACCCGCGAACAGCGTGGCGAGGATGACGAACAGTGCCGCCGGCAACAGGCGCCGGGCGCGCCGGGCGTAGAAGCGCCAGAGATTCAGCCGCCCGGTTTCGGTGATTTCCGTAACCAGGTGTTTTGTAATCAGGTAGCCGGAGATGACGAAGAAGATGTCGACGCCGGCAAAGCCGCCGGGCAGACCGGAGAGACCAAAATGAAAGGCAATGACACCCGCCACCGCCAGCGCGCGCAGCCCTTCGATGTCAGGCCGAAATGATGCCGACACAATCACCTCATGCAAGGAATGCCCACCTCGCAGAGGCTCGACCCGATGCGCCGATATTGCAATGCAACAAATCTAACGCAGTGCAACATAGGGGGAGGGCGCGGCTCCTCCAGCTTCTGGCGTGGGCGATTCACTCACATGAGCGATTCAGTCATGAGAGCGATTGATATTGAAGCGAAACGAAGGGTGCCGAGGCACTCACGCCTTTTTCAAAAACTCGGTCTTCAGCACCAGGCCCTTTACCTGCCTGGTGCTGCATTCGATCTCGCCGGGATTGCCGGTGAGGCGAATGTTCTTCACCAGCGTGCCGCGCTTGATCGTCTCCGAGGTGCCTTTGACCTTGAGATCCTTGATCAGGGTCACGGAGTCGCCCTCGTGCAGCGCCGTGCCGTTGCTGTCTCTTACGATCGTGTCCGTCATGGCAGGTCTTTCGCGGGGCTCCGGTGCGGAGGTGGTTGGGCCAGTCCCCGGCCTATCCCACGGTTGGCGGGGAGGTCAAGCGGCCGGGTCAAGCCGCGTTGCCGGGGTCAGGTGCATCAGCTATTGACCGGCAGCCATCCCGGCACAATTCAAGACGGAGCCGACCATGACAGACAAGACCATCCTCAAATTCGGCGCCGTCGAGAACGCCGAGACCGGCGATCTCGCGGGGTGGGTCGTGGTCGAAGGCAAGCCGACCATGAAGACCGCCGTCCAGCACATTACCGAGGACGGCAAGGTCATGTCGGGAACCTGGCAGGCGAGCCCGGGCACCTATCACGCGACCTACAGCGACTATGAGTTCGTGCACATGATAGCCGGCCGTATCGTCATCACGCCGGATGGCGGCGCGCCTGTCGAAGTCGGCCCCGGCGATGCCTTCGTGGTGGAAGCCGATTTCAAGGGGACGTGGAAGATCATCGAGCCGGTGACCAAGCACTTTGTCGTCAGGATCGGCTGACGCCGAATAGTGCGATTGACGCTTGCGCCCGACTGAACCGAGGGTCCCAAAACGAAGATGGCGGGCATCTCTGCCCGCCACTGCGATTGTGCTGAACCGACGTGCCTAGTTGGCGCCGCCGAGTTGCTTGGTCATCTTGCAGAAATCGTCATGCTCCTTGGCAATGGCCTCGTCGCCGCATTCCTTCATCATCATCGCCTGGTCCTCTTTGGACATGGCCATCCATGCGGTCTTGAATTCGGCTGCCGGCTTCATGGTCTTCATGCCGGCATCGGTAAAGAACGGCGACATTTTCTGCGGATCGTCGAGCGCCGAAGTGCCAGTGGCACCGGCGGCAAGCGCTGCGCCGGTCATCATTGAAAGCGCCATCGCGCCCATGCAAAGCATCTTGATGTTCATGATCATTCCTCCTGAGCTGCTGCTTTGAGGTTGTCCATCAGCGATCTACGAAGGAACGGTGTTTTGACCCAAAAGTTCCGCGTTCTGGCGCAGACATGGAACAGGATTGCCCTTGACGCCATTTATGCAAAAAATTCTACCGTGACTGAATAGCCGCGCTGCCGATCTGAAGCCCGACAAAGCCAATGAAGGTCCAGGGCAATCGGTGTCCAGTTGGGGGAGACGCTGCGAAGTTGCACGCCGGCTCAATATGCCCGATCATGGCGACGGCGGGGCGGAGGTATAAAGTGGCGGCAAATCGTCGAAACGGCGCGCACCTAGCGGAGCCCCGGCGGGCGGGTATTGTTGCCGCTGCCAGGGCGCTTCCGCGCACATCGTTGCCCAGCGTAGCGTCGGTCGTGACGGCCGTCGCGGCGCTCTATTTCGGGCGCGAGGTCTTTCTGCCGATCGCAATCGCCCTGCTGCTTACCTTTGCGCTTGTACCGATGGTGTCGGCACTCAAGCGCGCCGGCATTCCGCGTCTTCCTGCCGTGATCGCGAGCGTGCTCGGCGCATTCACGGTGCTGGCGCTGTTCTCCTTCATCGTCGCCACGCAGGTTAGTGAACTGGCGCAGAACATCCCGCTTTACCAGGCGAATATCCTGACCAAGGTCCGGTCTCTCAAGGACACCGGCGTCGGCGGCGGTATCGTTTCCAGATTGAGCCGGGTGATCGAACGCGTCGGCCAGGAACTCGACAGACCGGAACCCGCGCAACCCGCCGCCGATCAGCCTCCGCGGGAGCCGATCCCGGTCGAAATCGTCGCGCGCGAACGACCGCTCGAGGTTCTCCAGAATCTGATCGGCCCGCTGCTGAGCCCGCTGGCATCGGCCGGGCTGATCGTCGTGGTCGTCATATTCATGCTGCTCGAGCGGGAAGACCTGCGCGATCGTTTCATACGTCTCGTCGGCTACGGCGATCTGCACCGAACCACCGAGGCGCTGCAGGATGCCGGCAAGCGGGTCGGCCGATATCTGCTCATGCAATTGGTCGTGAACATCGTCTATGCAGTACCGATTACGTTCGGGCTTTGGGTTCTGGGCATACCCAATCCATTGCTGTGGGGTTTGCTGGCGCTGGCGCTGCGCTTCGTTCCCTATATCGGCCCGGTCATCGCGACGCTGCTGCCTCTGTTCCTGGCGCTGGCCGTGGCGCCCGGCTGGTCGCTCGTGCTATGGACCGCCGGGCTTTTCGTGGTCGTGGAACTGATCACCGGCAACGTGATCGAACCCTGGCTCTACGGCTCGCGCACCGGGCTGTCGCCATTGGCCATCATCGTTGCGGCGATCTTCTGGACCTGGCTCTGGGGACCATTGGGCCTGGTTCTGTCGACGCCGCTGACGGTCTGCCTCGTCGTGCTCGGCCGCCATGTGCCGCAGTTCGAATTCCTCGACGTTCTGTTCGGCAACGAACCCGTGCTCGAACCGCACGCCCGGCTTTACCAGCGGCTGCTGGCCGGCGACCCCGAGGAAGCGACAGACCATGCCGAGGAGATGCTGGAGGAAAACTATCTGGTCGAGTTCTACGACAAGGTCGCGATTCCCGCACTTCTGCTCGGCGAGCAGGACCGTGTGCGTGGTGTGTTGAGCGATGAGCAAAGACAGCAGGTCGCCGGCAGTGCGCTGACGATGGTGGCGAACCTCGACGACAGCGCGCACGAGGAGGCGGAAGCGGACGATACGGCCGCGGCCGAGGACAACGGCTCACGCGAGGACAAGCAGGTTCAGGGCGAGGTTCAGGGCGGGGACGACACCGAACTACCGGATGGCACGGGCATGTCGGTGCTGTGCGCCGGAGGGCGCGGCGAACTCGACGACGCGGCTGCCGCCATGCTGGCACAGGTGCTCGAAGTCCAGGGCGCCACGGTGTTGAGAGCGAGCTTCGCCGATATGGAACCGGGGAGCATTCGCCGCCTTGAGCTCGACGCTATCGATACCGCCGTCGTCGGATTTTTGAACCGGAATTCCGTCAAGCACGGCCGGTTCCTGGTCCGTCGGCTGAAACGCGCCAAACCAAGGTTGCGGGTGGGTATCGTGTTGTGGTCGGAACCCGACAGTGACAACCAGGAGGCAGCCGCCAAATTGGCCAATGAGATCAACGCTGATTTCGTCGCACACGGAATGGTCGGTGCGGTGCTCGGTGCGTTGTCCAGCAATCCGCCGGTGGCGCTGAAGACCACCGCCAAACGCCGCATGCGCCGCCTGGCGCCGGCGCGCAAGAAAGAGCCGCTCGCCGCGGCAAAATAAGCGCGGCGAACGACGGCGGCAGGTGGGGTTATTACCGTTTTCGCGAAAACGGTAATAACGAAACGGATCAGGTTATCTTCGCAAAGTCGCGCTGAACCGTCCGGACGGTGCCGCGGCAAACGGCGCCAACCCTCATACTGTCCAGAAATAGCGCACCGTATGAAAGAACACCGGGGCGGCGAAGACCAGGCTATCGGCACGGTCCATCATGCCGCCATGGCCTTCGATCAGGTGGCCCCAGTCCTTGACGCCCTGATCGCGCTTGATGGCGGAGGCGACCAGCCCGCCGAGGAAGCCCATCAGGCAGGCGATGAAGGCGACGCCGGCTGCCTGCAGCGGCGAAAACGGCGTCAGAAACGACAGCAGCGCGCCGAGCAGGCTCGATGCCGCCAGCCCGCCGACCAGCCCCTCCCAGGTCTTCGACGGCGAGACCGTCGGCGCCAGGAGATGCCGGCCGAACAGCTTGCCGAAGATATATTGCAGCACGTCGCTGCCTTGCACGGTGATGATCAGGAAAGCGATCAGCAACAGGTTGCGGCCTTCGAAGCCAGGCACCTCGAGCGTCAGCAGCGCCGGCACGTGGCTGACGCAGTAGACCGAAATCATGACCGCCCATTGCTGCGCCGAGACGCGCTCGAGAAAGCGCTCGGTGTCGCCGTGCAGCGCGGTGATCGCCGGCATCAGCAGGAAGCAGTAGACCGGGATGAAGATGGTGAACAGGCCATACCAGGCGGTCCACACCAGCCAGTACTGGAACGGGATGACGATGCCGAACATGCCGAGCAGCACCCAGTGGTCGCTGCGGCGGCTGTGGGTCAGCGTCACGAATTCGCGCAACGCGGCGAACGAAATCAGCGCGAACAGGATGGTCATGCCGGGGCGGCCGAAGAAGAAGGCAACGGTGATCGCTACCACCATCACCCACCAGGCATTGATGCGCTGGGTGAGGTTGACCAGCGTCGGCGACAACGGCTTTGGCGCGCGCCATGACAAGGCGCCGGCGACGACGCTGGCGCTGATCAGCACCGCCAGCAGGCCGACAATCAGAATGAGGGTTTCGTGCATCATCGGCAGCATTTTGCCTTGGTCCTCAATCGTCTCGCTCCGGCCGGGGGTTTAGCGCCAGCAGCGTTTCGCGGGCGCGGTCGAGAAAGGCGCGGCGTTCCTCACCAGGTTGAATGGCGATCGGCGCGCCGAAGACGACGCGGCAGAGCAGCGGCACCGGCACGAATTGCCCCTTGGGCAGCACCCGCGACATGTTCTCGATCCAGCACGGGATGAGCTCGACATCGGGTCGCGCCATCGACAGATTGTAGAGGCCGGAGCGGAACGGCAGGAGCGGTTCGTCGGTCATGTTGCGCGTGCCTTCGGGAAACAGGATCAGCGAATGGCCCTGGTCGAGCACCGACAGCATGATCGAGATCGGGTGCTGCGTTTCATCCGTCCACTGCCGGTGGATCAGCACGGAAGACAGCATGTCCTCGGCTATGAAACGGCGCAGCCGCGTCTTGCCCCAATAATCGGCGGCCGCCACCGCATGGGTACGGGCGCGTTCCTTCTCGCTGAGGCAGGCCGACAGCAGGATGAAATCGCCGTGGCTGGCATGGTTGGCGAAGTAGATGCGCTGCCGGTCCGATGGCTGGCTGCCGTTCCAGATCGGCCGCACGCCGGTGACCGCCCAGGCCAGCGCCGACAGGCCGACCGAGGTCACCGTCTGCAGCAGGGTATAGGTGCTGACGCGAAGCTTTGTCATGGACGGGCTCAAAAGAATGCCGCGACGACCGAGGCCGCCGCGAACAGGCCGAACGCGATACGCTGCTTGGCGAGCAGGCGGCGCGTGCCGGCCATCCGCTGCTCGAGCGAGCGGCCGCCGGCAGCCGTGGACTTCAGCCGCATGCGCGCCAGCACGTCGTCGATCGCCGCGCCGCCGCCTGCCTCGCTGGCGTGGCTGGCCATCAACCGAAACAGCAGCGCGTCGAACAAAAGTAGGGCCGAGAGAATGATTGTGGCTATGGCACTTGCGGCGGCGATCAGCCAGGCTACCGCCGACAGCGACGATGTTTGCGGCACTGCCGCCAGGCCGACGACCGGCGCCGCCAGCAAGGCAGCGGCAACCAGCAGCAGCGGCCATGCCACCTGCACCATCAGCCCGGCGGCGAACGTCTCGGCCCTATCTCGAAAGGCGGTCATGCCGGTGCGTCCACGCCAAGATGCACCGGCCGGCCCGCGGCGGCGAGCTTGCCTCGCGCCTGAGCCGGCGTGTCGGCCCGGCCGCTGGCGACCAGCCATTCGGCGACGACGGCGGCGCTGCGCTGGAAGCCAAGCGCACAGCAGACCAGCACCGTGCCCTGGCCCCGCGCCGTCTCGATCGCCGCCACCGCTTGCGCACGCGCCTCGCGAGACGGCGGCAAAAGGTCGACCATGGGCAGGCTCACCCAGCGGATCGAGGCGCCACGCGGCCTTTCCAATTCGCCGGCAAGATCGACCACCGTGCCGAAGGCGTCGGCCTCGGCGGCGGTCGGAAAACGGCCGAGGCAAACACCGTCGGCGATGACGATCTGCGCTGGAAGCTTTCGCGTCCACGCCCACACATTGACCCTGGCAACAAGGCGGTAGGGCCAAAGCAGGAGACGGCTGGCCAGCGACACGCGGCCATCAGCTGTTTTCTGGAACACTTTGGCGCCGGCGCCGGCATAGGCGAAAGCGACGATGGCCAGCGCCAGTGCCGGCCACAACAGGATGAGCCACAGCGCCGAGACCAACGCGCCGGCAGCGGCACTGGCCAGCGCAAGGCTTGCGCCGAGCGCATAGAACAGCGCCAGCCGCCGCGCTTTCGGGTCAACGCTCAGGCGGAAGCCGTCGAATGGCAGCTCGCCGTCGCGCGGAAACAGCCACAGAGCGAAAAGGCCGAGCAGCGCGCCGGTCGGAATGTCGATGAAATGGTGCTGCCACGTCGTCAGCACCGAGGCGCCGATCAGGAAACACCAGACATGCCAGGCGGCGCCGGCGATGCCGGTCAACCTGTGACGCCAATGGTCCCAGATGATGACCAGTAGTGCGATGTGAAGCGACGGCGCCTGGTTGAAGGGCTTGTCGAAGCCGCCGAGCACGGAGAACATGAAACCGGGCAGGCCGCTTGTCTGCGGACGCACGAAGGTCGCCGTCAGCGGGAACAGGATAAAGCAGGCGACGGCGATGATCTGCGCCGTCAGATAGCGGCCGGCGAGGCGGTCGACGGCGTTCTTCGAATTGTTCAACAGCAGCGACAGGCCGTAGAATAGATTGATCGACCAGTAGGGCACGATCGTCCAGGCAAGGAACGGGATGCCATGCTCCCAGCCGAAGACGATGCTGCCGACATCGTCGCGCCGCGACGCCAGCCAGTTGGCGAAGCCGTAGGTGGAGTAGAAGAACGGCGCCAGAAATGCCAGCCACAGCGCGGCGCGCAGGACTATCCCGGGATACGGCTCGCGCGGCAAGGCCGGAAGGGCAGGGGCATCGCGAGGCAAGGCAGAGGCAGGCAAGTCCATACTCAGACGCGCCGGGCGATCGAAACGGTGAAGATGCCCCACTGGTCGATGCGCTGGTCGAGCTTCTCGAATCCGGCGCCCGCCACCAGCTGGTCCATCTCGGCCTGCGTGCGCCGGCGCATCACCCAGGCCTGGCCGCCGCGATGCGAGGTCAGGCTGCGCGCGATCATCTCGAGCTGCGGATGCCAGGGCTGGTTGGTGTAGACGAGCAGGCTTCCGGGCTGCATGGCGCCGGCCAGTCCACCGAGCGAGCGGGCGATCATGGCATTGTCGGAAAACAATTCGTAGAGCCCCGAGACGATGGCGAGATCCGGCGCCGGGTCGAGGCCGGCCAGCATCGTGGCGTCGAAGGCGTCACCTTGATGGAACGAGACGCTCGCCGGCAGCTTGCGCTCGGCGATCAGCTTGCGGCCGAGCGAGATGTTGAGCTCGGAGAAATCCTGCAGCCGCACGCTGGCCGGCGGCTCGGCGCATTTCTGCACAGCATCGAGCACGTAGCGGCCATGGCCGGCGGCGATATCGACGATATGGACCGGCCGGCCGGCGGCCTTCAGCGTCTCAGCGGCACTGCCGATCAGCTCTTCCAGATGCAGCTTGCGCTGGCGGATGCCGCGCCAGCCAATAGCATCGAGAAAGGTGCGGTCGATCATGCGGCCGCCGGGGCCGATGCCCCGCGCATCGTTCTCGTAGACATAGTCGAGCGTCGAGCCGGAATCGAAGCCGGTGGCAATCCCGGTCTTCATGCCGGACGACAGCCATGCGCCCATGCGGATCGAGGCGCGGCTCATTGCCCAGTAGAGACCTTTGGGTGACAGTAGCGGCAGCGGCGAGGCCAGCCGGTCGGCCTCGTCGCGTGTGTAACCGGCGCGGTCGGCCCCGGTCAGGTCGAGCGGCTTTTCCGGCGCCGCGAACTGCTTTTCGAGGAAAGGCCTGATCAGGTCGAGTGCCTTGTGGCGGTCGCGCTCGCCCAAAGTGTCGTGGAAGAAGCCGGGCAGCACATGCCGCTCCTTGGCCGGGCTCGCCAGATTGACGAAAAACTCGTGCTGCGGTCCATGCCGCACCACCCAGTCGCTGCCGGAGATCAGAAGCTGTGTCGGCACGGTAATGGCGCGGGCATCGGCGACGATGCGCGCTGCGTGGTCGTAGAGTTCGACCAGGATGTTGGAGGCGATCGGCCGGGTGATCAGTGGGTCGGCGTCGAAGGAGGCGATGCGCTCGGGATCATGCGTCAGGAATTTCGCCTTGACGTAGGAATTGACGAAGAAACGGCCCTTCAGCTTCTGCCACAACGCAATGCCTTGCTTGGCGAAGGGCACGTAGAGCTTGACCGAGAAGGCCGGCGAGGCCAGCACCAGGGCGCGAATGTCAGGCGCATAGTCGTGCACCCAGGCGGCGGCAAGCACGGCGCCGAAGGATTGCGCGATCAACGCTATATCGCGCCGGGCAAAGCCGTCACTGCCGATCTCGCGCACGAAGCAATCGATGTCGCGCACCAGCGCGGCAAACGACGGCGCATAGCCGCGCTCGCCGGCGGAGCGGCCATTGCCACGCGCGTCCCAGGCATAGAAGGCGTGGTCGGGCATCTGGAGCTCGTCGACCAGATGCGCCATGCGGCCGCCATGCTCGTGGCCGCGATGGAACAGCAGGATGGCACCCTTGCGATGTTCCGACAGCGCCGGCCAATAGCGATAAAAGATCTCGGTGCCGTCATGGCTCTTGAAGCTGCGCTCCTGCGCCACCCGCTCGACGTTGGCTGGAGCCACGGCGGCAACCGTCTGTTGGTGAAGCATGTTGTTCTCCCTGGCGAGACCGGAATTCAGCTGCCGTTCCCGTTAAGGCCGCCGCGTATCCGGTTGATGGCGGTCACCAGCGAGAGTGTAGCCATGGCCGGAAACACGAGCGGCGTGAGCGCCGGGACCCACAGGCCGGACGCGATAAGCACCGCGAGGATGCCAAGCGCCAGCGCCCGATCGCTTTTGCCGAAGGGGCCGGCATAGTTGCGCCCCGCTCCGGCCGCGATGCCGAGCACGCCGGCGAATTCCGCAATCACCGCCGCGATAGCGAATGCAACGACGCCCCAGGCAGGAAAAATGACGGCAAAGGCCAGGATCAAAGCGAGATCGGAGACAACATCGCAGAGCTCGTTGAGATACATGCCGAGCTTCGAGGCCTGGCCATGTTCCCTTGCCAGCATGCCGTCGATGGCATTCAGCGCCATTCGCGTAAACAGCACGAGCGGCATCAGCAGAAAGACCATGCGGTGGCCGGCAAGGGCTGCCACCACAAGGCCGGTGAAGAGCGAGAGGGCAGCGGCCAGCAGCGTGATCTGGTTGGCGGTGACGCCGGCCCTGGCCAGTCCGTCGGCAAGCGGCCGCAACCTGGCCTGAAAGGCCGGTTTCAGCGCATAAAGCGTCGGCATATGCGAACCCCCCGGCCGCGGTGCAAATAATGTTGGCGAGGATGGTCAATTGGCGCGCAAGACGCAAGGGCGTCGCCCTGCCACTTTTCGACATCCGGATGTGTCGGCGCTAGCTTTCGCTGTTGACATTGTCGCCCGGGAACAGTGCGGGCAAGCTTTGTTCGGCCGCCGCCCAGGCGCGACTGTGGTAACGCCGCAGGATGAGAATGCATGCGGCGAAGACCAGCAGCCCGCAAATCACGCCGAGCGTCATGCCCCCGCCAAACGCGGACTTTACAACGATGCCGGTGAAGACGCCGGCGATGGCGCCATTGATCGTGCCCACCATCCCCGCGGTGGTCATGAAATATTGCAGCGGTGAGGGCCTGAGGCCCTTGTCGACCAGCACCGCCGAGGGATCGTCATGGGTGGAATTGACAAGGTATCTTTGCAGGACGGGCGTCAGCTCGACGAAATAGTGGCGGATCCTGGCCATGCCGCGGGCATGCACCATGTCCTCGATGGCAACCTGCACCGCGCGCACGAAGGTGACCAGGCCGATGAAGAAAAGGCAAGGCAGCAAGATCAGGCTGAACAGCACGAACGGCCTGCCCATCTCCGTGACCTGCGCGACGAAGGACAAGGCAATGGTTGCGCTCGAGACCGAGGTCAGGAACAGATCGGCTCGCTGGTTCGCTTCCTGAATGGTCGCGGCGCGAGCATTTTGCAGCACGAAATGCTCGGTCGTCAGGCACTGCAGGGCTTGCTGCGCCTGGTCAGGCGGAACCGGAGCGTCGGGAGAACGGGTCATCGACAGTTGCCCCCTCTGCCCGCCGGAACCGGCAGGGCAGAAGGGAGGGTCGTCGTTCTGATGCGAGCCATCAGGACTTGCCGTTGCCGTCGTTGATGGCGATACGCTTGGCCTTGGCCTGGGCGCGCTCCGTCTTCGGCAGCGTCACGCTGAGCACTCCTTTCCGGAACGCGGCGTTCACATTGCCTTCGTCGACTTCGTAGCCGAGCGGGATACGCCGCTCGAAACGGCCATAGAAGCGTTCGGAGAACTGCCTGTCCTTGTCCTCGGTCTCTTCACGCTTCTCGCCGCGCAGCGTCAGTACGCCGTCATCGAGCAGCAGCTCGATGTCCTTCTCGTCCATGCCGGGGATCTCGGCGGTGACGCGGATCTCCTTTTCGCCATCGGAGATTTCGACACTGGGCCAGCTGGCGCGGGCAGCGGAGAAGCCACCGAGCGACGGCAGCCGCGTGTCGAAGCCGCGGAACGCCTCGTCGAACAAGCGGTTCATCTCGCGATGCAGCGTCAGGAAGGGATCGCGATCGCCGTCGCGGAACAGGCTGGGGGCCTGATTGTTCTCCCGGCCCCAGGGAATGAGATCACGAATAGCCATTGCATAGTCTCCTTTCTCGACTGGTGCATTCAGGCAGCCTGCTTGTTTGCTTCGTCTTGCGCGACCTTCGGCCCGGTCTTCGGCGAGGCGACATCGGTCGCGATGGCGATGCGCCGAGGCTTCATCTCCTCGGGCACCTCACGTACCAGATCGATGCTGAGCAGGCCGTTGTCGAGCGTGGCGCCCGCGACCTTGACGTGATCAGCAAGCTCGAAACGGCGGGTAAAGGGCCGTGCGGCGAGGCCATGATGCAGATACTCCGCGTTATCCGGCTCCTTGTGCTGGCCGGAGACAATCAGGAGGTTGGGTTCATGGGTGATTTCGAGGTCGTCCTCGGAAAAGCCAGCGACGGCGATGGTGACGCGGTAGTTGTTCTCGCCGCTGCGCGCGATGTCATAGGGCGGCCACGCGTCGAAAGCCTGCGGGGCATTTTCCAGCAGGTTGAAGACGCGGTCGAAGCCGATGCTCGACCGATAGAGCGGGGAAAAGTCGAATGCGGTTCTCATAGCTACATCCTCCATCGAGCAACATAGATACGAAGAGCGCCAAAGAGCTGGCGCTCCCTGGTTTCGCCGGCCCCATTTCGGCGACCGGTGCCATCGATCTGGTTATTGTCCGCCGCAGGTCAAGACCCGGCGGCTTTCGCGTTGCCGGTTTTTCGGTCGGTTCGGCGAGGCTGCCAATCTCCCTATTTGCGGCGAGATGTCCGGCAGGAGATTGCCTGTTTGCCAGCTGGCTTCAATCGCCAACGCCGAGTTCCCCGGCGGGTTATTGTCTGCCGCAGGTCAAGACCCAGATTCCTCTGTTGCCGGGGCTCCGTTCCCGGCACTCGCAGATGGAGCTGACCATGACACGCGACGAGATCATTTCTGTGCTGGGCCCGGTCGACGACGCCGTTATCGCCGACATTGCGGCGACAGACGGGACGGTCCAAGAATTGCGTGAGGCCCTGGCCTGGATCGCCGCCGACGAGGCGCTGGTGAACGAGGGCCGACCGCTGCCGACGGCAAGAGTAGCGATGCTGATCGAACTGCTGCAAGGGCCGGACGAGGAGGAATAACCGGCCATTTCCGCGATGCTCTTGAACCGCGCAGAGAGACGAACCATGTCCTTCAGCGGCGCCGGCCGGCCGCCGGTGCCCGCCAGCATGACGTTGCTGCTCAAACAAGAAGACGATCACAAAACACGGAGGAAGTGATGGACGACGTCGGCTTTGCCGAGCCGATCACGTTGAAATTCCAATCCAGCGAGCGCAAGGTCGCCAGCAGTTGGGAAGCCATCGAATGCATGCGCCAGCAGTGGCCGGACCGTGCACGCGGCCGGAGTTGGCGCGCTGCCTATCGGACCTGCCGGGACGCGCTCGACGGTTGGCACACAGCGCGTGATGCGCGCAAGGCCTTCGTCAGGGCGGCGCGCAAAGCCGGGTTGCTCGCATCGGCCCGCAAGCCTGTCGACCACGCCGGCTAGTCCGGACCCCTCCGATATTGTGAGATCCAAAACAAGTGGGGAGAGGCAGCTGCCTTTCCCCCACTCCGGAGACTTTGTCCGCTGTCTAGTGGTACCCACCTGACTTGTACCCACTGACATAAGAGTCCGGCTCGGGATTTCCCTTGGCTACACGCGAAGGAGCGGGATTTTGCTTGGGCCAACTCAGTTAGTCACCGTCGTGAAAAGTTCGAGTACCAATTCCATTCCCACGTTCTGCCTGCATCAGCGGAGAACGCACGGCTGTAAATCGGGGTTTGCGGGTTGCGCTTATCCCAGTGGAATTTCACGATAACGTCCTTGCCGGCCACAACCTCACGGCCGAAGAATTCGCCTTCGTCGCCATTGAACGAGCCCACCTTTCCGTCGTCGAGTTTGCCCGCGTTGCTGTCGGCCCAGTAGATCGTCCAGAGACGCGTCTTTGGATCGAACAATCGCACGGTGAGGCCCTCGAACGGCTTTCCTCCCAACTCCGTACGAAAAATGTCGAAGTTGCCCAAACCCACCAGGATTTGGCGGAACTCTTGGGTCGCGTCGAATTCCTCCCACTCGTCGCTGCCGGCCAGCGGTTCCTTCAACGTACGGTTCCTGATGTTCCAGTTGCCCACCAAATAGTCGAAGTCATTTTTGGACGACGTCTGGCTCGCCGTTATCGCAAGTTTCCCGTCCGATGAAAGAGAGAACGCACTCATCTACTTTCCTTTGGATCGACGTCGTGCCAGCACTGCCATCGCCGCGGACATGACGAATGTATGGGCGTTTCTGCGATGACTTCGGCGCGCTTCGCATGTCCAATCGCGGCAACAAGTGGATGGGACCCAACCGCGCGTCGTGAGGCACGCCCGCCGTCGCCTCCATGTTGCAACGCGTAAGCCGAAGACCCGTTCCGGACACGATCCGCTTCGGTTAGCTCCGCCACTCCGTCGCGAAGTCGCGTTGCTCCGCGCTCCACACAGGATTTGCTAACCGCCTTGAACCCCTGAACCGACCGCCCAACCGGATACCAAGTGTCAGATTCTGACCACTAGCGGCTGATCGGCTTGCTCTTCAGTGGACGGTGATGATGCCGTTTACGGCCCGCCATTCGGAGGGCTGGATCAGGTGATGATGGGCGACGCGCACCGAATGCAACGGGCCTTCGATCTCGCGCTCCCAGAAATCAAGGAAATGCTTCAGCGTCGGGAAATCAGGGGCGATATCGTATTCCTGCCAGATATAGAGCTGCAACAGACTTCGATGATCGGGTAGGCGGTAATGGATCTCCGCCGTGGTGAGGCCAAACCCTTGCATCTGGAGCTGAAAGTCCCTGCTGGTCATGCAATCTTCCTTCCGTTGAAATCTCCGTCCGCGAAAACGCCTCTTGTTCCACATAGGTTCCAGTCGCGTCGGGAGAGCGACGAATGTGCAAGCAATTACAGTACATTGGCACTCTCATTGGTCGAGTGCTAAAATTTTTGCGTGACCCTCTTGAAAGCAGAAAAAAGCGCGACTAGTTCGTATGCACGCGATGCCTGATGAAGGGGTCGCGCACCCCGTGCCGGGCCGATATTGCCGGTCCGGTCAGGAGGATCTTCGAAAATCTGTTTGTCCCGAGAGGAGAACGACATGACGTTCCGTCCATTGCACGACCGTATCCTGGTCCGCCGTATCGAGGTCGACGAGAAGACCGCCGGCGGCATCATCATCCCCGACACTGCCAAGGAGAAGCCGCAGGAGGGCGAGGTCATTGCCGCCGGCCCCGGTGCGCGCGACGACAGCGGCCAATTGCAGCCGCTCGATGTCAAGGTCGGCGACCGCATCCTGTTTGGCAAATGGTCCGGCACCGAGATCAAGCTCAATGGCGAGGATCTGCTCATCATGAAAGAGAGCGACGTGCTGGGCGTTATCGAGGGCGCCGGCGAGATGAAGAGGGCTGCCTGAGGGGGGGCTGAACAAGCATTCCAGTCAACGAAAAGCTGCCTATTCGAAGGAGTGATCCAATGGCTGCCAAAGATGTGAAATTTCATACCGAAGCCCGCGAGAAAATGCTGCGCGGCGTCGATATTCTCGCCAATGCGGTGAAGGTAACGCTCGGTCCAAAGGGCCGCAATGTCGTCTTCGATAAGTCGTTCGGCGCGCCGCGCATCACCAAGGACGGCGTGACTGTCGCCAAAGAAATCGAGCTCGAGGACAAGTTCGAGAACATGGGCGCGCAGATGGTGCGCGAGGTCGCCTCGAAGACCAGCGACACCGCAGGCGATGGCACCACGACCGCGACGATTCTTGCTCAGGCCATCGTCAGGGAAGGGGCCAAGGCGGTCGCTGCCGGCATGAACCCGATGGATTTGAAGCGCGGCATCGACAAGGCGGTCGACGCCGTCGTCGCCGACCTGAAATCCAATGCCCGCAAGGTGACCAGGAACGACGAGATCGCCCAGGTCGCCGCCATCTCTGCCAATGGCGATGCCGAGATCGGCCGCTTCCTCGCAGAGGCGATGGAAAGGGTTGGCAATGAGGGTGTCATCACTGTCGAGGAAGCCAAGACCGCTGAGACTGAGTTGGAAGTGGTCGAAGGCATGCAGTTCGACCGTGGCTACCTCTCGCCCTATTTCATCACCAACCAGGATAAGATGCGCGTCGAACTCGAAGAACCCTATGTGCTGATCCACGAGAAGAAGCTGTCCAACCTGCAGGCCATGCTTCCTGTGCTCGAAGCCGCCGTGCAATCCGGCAAGCCGCTGTTGATCATCGCCGAGGACGTCGAAGGCGAGGCGCTGGCGACGCTGGTCGTCAACAAATTGCGCGGCGGCCTGAAGGTTGCGGCCGTCAAGGCGCCGGGCTTCGGTGACCGCCGTAAGGCCATGCTCGAAGACATCGCCATCCTGACCGGCGGCACGGCGATCTCGGAAGACCTCGGCATCAAGCTCGAGAACGTCACGCTGGAGATGCTCGGCCGCGCCAAGAAGGTGCTGATCGAGAAGGAGAACACCACCATCGTCGACGGTGCCGGCCGCAAGGATGAAATCCAGGCGCGCATCAGCCAAATCAAGGCGCAGATCGAGGAAACCACCTCCGACTACGACCGCGAGAAGCTGCAGGAGCGGTTAGCCAAGCTCGCTGGCGGTGTCGCCGTCATCCGCGTCGGAGGCTCGACCGAGATCGAGGTCAAGGAGCGCAAGGATCGCGTCGACGACGCCATGCATGCCACACGCGCGGCGGTCGAGGAGGGTATCCTGCCCGGCGGCGGCGTGGCGCTGCTGAGGGCGGCGAAGGCGCTCGATAACGTTGTCGTCGACAATCCCGATCAGAAGACCGGTGTCGACATCGTGCGTCGCGCCATCGAAGCGCCGGTGCGCCAGATCGCCGAGAACGCCGGTGCGGAAGGTTCGATCATCGTCGGCAAGCTGCGCGAGACGACCGACTTCGGCTATGGCTGGAACGCCCAGACCAACGAGTTCGGCGACCTGTACGGGCAGGGCGTCATCGATCCGGCCAAGGTCGTTCGCACTGCGCTGCAGGGTGCCGCCTCTGTTGCCGGCCTGCTGGTGACGACCGAGGCGATGGTGGCCGAGAAGCCGAAGAAGGAAACGCCCATGCCTCCGATGCCCGGCGGTGGCGGCATGGACTTCTAAGATCAGGCTTTCAAAGCGAGATTTCGAAACGGCAGATGGGCCGTGTCCGCCAACGCGGGCACGGGCTTGCCGGTTCGGGTCGAATGCTGAGCAGGTGTTGCCATGGATATGACGGACAGTTTTGGGAAGATCGCGGCGCCGACCCGCCCGAAGAACGATTTCAACTATGAAACCAATTGCAGGGCGGCGCTGGCGCCTTTGGTCGACGGCCTGCTGGATATGGCCGAGTCGGCCGGCTGGGACCGCCGCAAGGCTGCCTACACGCTGATGTTTCTGTCGGCTCAACGCGTGGGAGCCGGCAAGGAAGGAGCGTAAATGATCGCGGCGCGGATGCGCGATTGCCTGCTCTAGTGGGGAAATTGGCAGCTTCGCCGACAGCGCTCTAAGCCATCGGTAGCAACCGGCGCATAATCAGCGAGGCGTGGCCGCCCACCCCGTGTGCAGCCGGCCGGCGCTCGACCACTTCGAAACCGTGCTTGCGATAAAAGGCGATTGCCCGGTCGTTGCCCTCGATCACCTCCAGCGCGATGCTGGGAATCCCCGCATGCGCTGCAAGAACCGCGTGCAAAAGATCGGCCGCCAGCCCGGTGCCGTACTCGCTTTTGTCGATATGGAGCCGCTCGAGCATGACATCGCCCTTGTTGCCCATCGCGGCCATCGCGTAGCCGGCGAGCGAGCCGTCCGCCCGCTCGGCCACGAACCACATCTTGCTGTCGTCCACGAGCTCGGTCACCAGCCGCTCCGGCGCGTGCTTCTCATCCGACAGCCGTGCCGTGGTCTCGGCACCCAGGATTGGCGAATAGGTGTGGCGCCAGGATTGGCCCAGCAGCCGCGATACTGAGGGCACGTCCTGTTCGGTCATGGTTCTTATTTGGGTCATTGGCACCTCGCCTCAGAAACCTGCCCCTTTTGAGCGGAGATGTTCGGCAGGACAGAGAGGTGCTGTCCCGCCGATCCTGCACGGCCGAGTTCAGCGCACATCCGCGCCGGCCGTCATGACTATGTGCTGGCAGACATTGTCGATATCGCGAATGACGTCGTCGTTCCAGAAGCGCAGGATAGTCCAGCCGCTGCTCTCCAAATAGGCGCTGCGTATCCTATCCCGCTCGGTGTGCTCAACGTCGGCGTGCTGGCTGCCATCGACCTCGACGATGAGGCCGTGCGTCGGGCAGGCAAAATCCACAATGTAGGGTCCAATCGGCACCTGCCGGCGAAAGCTCAAATCCATGAGCCGATGCGCGCGAAGCTCATTCCACAGTTTCAGCTCGGCGTCGGTCATCGCGCGACGCATGGATTTTGCATTCTTGCGCTGGCGTGACGGAACGAGATCGTGCCCCACTAGGCGCTCCTGTCTTCGTGATTGGCGAAGTCATGGGTGACGGCCGATCTCTCCCCTTGCGGGGGAGATGCCCGGCAGGGCAGAGGGGGGTGCTGTCCCGCCAGCTTGTCAGCCATTTGCAGTCTAATCCTCCTGCTGGAATGGGCTTGGAAGCGGCTTACATTGAGACGTTGGCGATCCTTCCCACCCCCCTCTGTCCTGCCGGACATCTCCCCCGCAAGGGGGGAGATTGGCTGTTGCCAGCGCTTTCGCCAACCTCTTGCTGCCTTGCAGCGAAAATCGTCGCCCCCGCCATCACCGCCTTACCCGCGATTTCAGCCAGCGGTCGAAGGCGACGGCGAGGATGAGGATCAGGCCGATGACGATGCTTTGCGTGTATGACGAGACGTTGTTGAATTGCAGCCCGTTCTGCAGGACGCCGATCAGCCCTGCACCGACCACCGTGCCGCCGACGCTGCCGATGCCGCCGAACAGCGAGGTGCCGCCGATGACGACCGCCGAGATCACCGTCAGCTCGTAGCCGATGCCGGCGACGGCTTCGGAGGAGTTGAGCCGCGCCGACAAAACGAAGGCGGCAAGGCCGGCGAAGAAGCCGACGATGATGTAGACCGAGATCAGGATGCGGTCGACGCGCAGGCCGGAGAGCCGCGCGGCCTCGGCATTGCCGCCGACGGCGTAGACGGCGCGACCGTAGCGCGTGTAGCGCAGCACGATGTGGCACAGGATTGCGGCAATCGCGAAGATGATCGCCGGCACCGGCACCGGGCCGATCAGGCCGGTACCGAACCAGCGCATCGAGGCGTCGAAGCCGGAGATCGGGCCGCCATTGGAGATCGTCAGCGTTAGGCCGCGAAACACGGTGAGGCCGCCGAGCGTGACGACGAAGGGCGGTACTTTCAGCCTGGTGATGGCAAAGCCCTGGACACCGCCGGCCACGGCGCCGACGACGACGGCGGCGAGAAGGGCGGCGAACCAGCCATAGCCCAGCGTGCCCGTTGTCGACAGCGACAGCGTGTTGGCGGTGCCGCCCTTGGCCACCACCGCCGCGACCATGCCGCAGAAGGCGAGCAGCGAGCCGACCGACAGGTCGATGCCGGCGGTGAGGATAACGAAGGTCATGCCTAGCGCGATCAGGCCGGTGATCGAGATCTGGCGCATGATGTTGAACAGGTTGATCGGGTCGATGAAGCTCGGCTTCAGCACGGTGAAGACGACGATCAGCACCGCCAGGAACATCAGCGGGCCGAAGCTCATCAGCAGGCGCGCAAGATTGACGCCGCCGCGCTGGCTCCGTTCGGTCGTGCTGGTCATTGCGTTGCTTCCTGATTCTGGGCTTCCTGCTTCTGGTCGAGCGCCATCAGTTCCATCAGTTTCTCCTCGGTCGCCTCGATGCCAGGCATCTCGCCGGTGATGCGCCCGCGCCGCATGGTGACGATCCTGTCCGACACGGCAAGCACTTCGGGCAGCTCGGACGAGATCATCATGATGGCGATGCCGCGCGCGGCGAGCTCTACCAGGATCTGATGAACCTCCGCCTTGGCGCCGACGTCGACGCCGCGCGTCGGTTCATCGACGATCAGCACCTTGGGATCGCGTGCCAGCCAGCGGGCAAGGATGACCTTCTGCTGATTGCCGCCGGACAGTCCCTCGATCGCCTGCTCGGGCGAGGCCATGCGGATCGACAGCGTCTTCCTATAGTTCGCCAACGCCTCGCGCTCGCGCCGCTCGGCCATGAAGCCGACATTGGAGTAGCGGTCGAGCGCGGCGATCGAGAAATTGGTGAGGATGGCGAGTGCGGCGAAGATTGCCTGGTGCTTGCGGTCCTCCGGCACCAGGCCGATGCCGAGCTCGATGGCATCGGCGGGTGAGGCCGGCGCGATCGGCCTGCCATCGAGCCTGATGGTGCCGGCGGCAATGCGGTCGGCGCCGAAGATGGCGCGGGCGAGCTCGGTGCGGCCGGAACCGACGAGCCCGGCGACGCCGAGGATTTCGCCCGCCTTGAGGTCGAGATCGACGCCTTCGAGCACGATGGCGTGCGGCGCCTGCGGATCGCGCACCGTGCGCAGGCCGCGCACCGAGAGCCGGACGTCGCCGGCGACATCGCGCTGCGTCGGCCTCGCATAGAGCTCGGAAGCGGCGCGGCCGACCATCTTCTCGATGATCTTCGGCAGTTTGATCGGCCCACCTTCGCGGTCGAGATGGCCGGCCAGCCTGCCGTCGCGCAGCACCGTCATACGGTCGCAGATTGCCGATGCCTCCTCCAGCCGGTGGGTGACGAACATGATGGCGACGCCGTCCCGGCGCAGCCGGCCCATGATCGACATCAGCCTGTGCACTTCGGTTTCGGTCAGCGCCGAGGTCGGCTCGTCCATGATGATCAAGCGGCTCTTCAGCGATAGCGCGCGGGCGATCTCGACCAGCTGCTGTTCGGCCACCGACAGTGCGGAAACCGGCGTCGCCGGGTCGAGATCGAGGCCGACACGAGCGATGATCGCGCGGGAATCTTCCTCCATTCGCCGCCAACTGACCAGCCCGAACCGGCCGAGCGGTGCGCGGCCGATGAAAATATTCTCCGCCACGGTCAGCGTCGGGATCAGGCTCAGTTCCTGGTAGATGGTAACGATGCCGTGGCGTTTCGCATCCTGCGGATTGTGCGGATTGAATTCGAGGCCGTCGAAGACGATGCGACCGCTGGACGGCGGCATCACGCCGGACAGGATCTTGAGCAGCGTCGATTTGCCGGCGCCGTTCTCGCCGAGCAGGCCGAGTATCTCGCCGGGGCGGACTTCGAGCGAAACGTCGTTCAGCGCGGTGACGCCGGCAAAGCGCTTGGTCACGCCCTCGACGGTGAGCAGGGCGGGGGAGGGTGAAGGCGCAGTGGCTTCAGTCGCGGGCAAAGGTTGCTCCCAATTTGCGATTGGCGGGACAGCACCCCCCTCTGGCCTGCCGGCCATCTCCCCCTCAAGGGGGGAGATTGGCAGCTTCATTGGCCTCGCCTCTTCTGCAAGATCGAAAATTAGCGAAAGCCGGGGTAACATCCAATCTCCCCCCTTGAGCGGGAGATGGCCGGCAGGCCAGAGGGGGGTGCTGTCCCGCCGGCTTTGCAGCCTTACTTCGTCTCGCCCAGCCTCTCCGCCTTGTCGAGATTGTCCTTGCCGATGACGATCGGCGTCAAAAGCACCAGCTTTTCCTTCGGCTCGGTCTTGTCCCTGGCGTAGGCGACCGCGATCTGCACGGCGGTGCGCGACTGCTCGCCGGGGAATTGCTCGACCGTGCCGGCCAGCTTGCCGTCGCGCACAGCGACCAACGCTTCGGGAAGCGCGTCGAAGCCGTAGATCTTGACGTCGGTGAAGTTGCGCGCCGCGCAGGCTTCAACCGCGCCAAGCGCCATGTCGTCATTGGCGCAGATGATCGCGTCGGGCTTGCCGTTGGCGGCAAGGCCGGCCTCGGTGACGGACAGCGCCTCGGCGCGGGCGAAGTTGGCGGTCTGCTCGAAGATGATCTGGTACTTGTCCTTCATGGGATCAAGGACGTTGTGCACACCCTTGTTGCGGTCGATCGCCGGGCCGGCACCGGGCTGGCCCTGCAGATGGAAGATCTTGGCGCCGTTCGGGAACGCCGCCACCATGGCCTGTGCTTCGGCCTCGCCGCCCTTGACATTGTCGGCGCCGACATGGGCGAGGATGCCTTCGACGCCCTCGACGCGGCGGTCGATAGTGACGACGGGAACGCCGGCCTTCACCGCTTCCTCGATGGCTGGGGCCAGCGCGTTGACGTCGAGCGGCGAGATGACGATGGCGTTGACCTTTTGCACCAGTGCCGCCTCGATGTCGGCGGTCTGCTTGGGCGCCGAGTTCTGGCCGTCGCTCTCGACCAGGTTGACGCCTTGCGCCTGGGCTTCCGCCTTGATCTGGTTCAGCATGTGCACGAAGAACGGAAAGCCGAGGCTCGGCACCGAACCGAGGATGGTCAGCTTGTCCTGGGCAAGCGCCAATTGCGGAGCGGCCAGCGCCAAGGCGCCCATCGCCGCGGTCGACAGCAGGAATTCACGTCTGTTGATCAATTTAGTCTCCTCCCAGATGAGCGCACGACCCCGAAACCGGAATGGGTTTTCCGGAAGGTTCCTTGCGTCGATTCAAAATGGAGTGTCCTTCGAGCGCCCAACTCGTGTTTGAAGGGACGCAACGGCGCTCCAGCCGGTCCACCGCGACGTTCTCCTCCGCTCGGTGCCTGCCGGCGGATGCTAGCCAAGGCCGGAGCTTTGCGCAAGAACGGGAGAAGGCAAGACCTACCGATCGATCATCACCATGGTGCGCTCGCCGTAGCGCGGACCGGCGACCTTGCCGGGCGCCAGCGCGTCGTCGAGCACCTGCATCTCGGCGGCGTCGAGCCTGATCGAAGCCGCGGCGACGTTCTCTTCGAGGTATTTTCTGCGCTTGGTGCCGGGGATCGGCACGATGTCGATGCCGAAGTCGCTCCCCTTGTGAAGCAGCCAGGCCAGCGCGATCTGGCCTGGCTTGACGCGCTTGGCCGCGGCGATGTCGAGTACCGTGGCTGCCGCCTGCATGTTGGCGTCATAGTTGGCGCCCTGGCAGCGCGGATCGCCGCGCCGGTAATCGCCCTCTGGATAGTCTTCGGCGCGCCTGACATCGCCGGTGAGAAAACCGCGGCCGAGCGGCGAGAACGGCACCAGGCCGATGCCGAGCTCCTTCAGCAGCGGAATGATTTCCGGCTCGAGATTGCGCTCCCACAGCGAGTATTCGCTCTGCACTGCCGACACCGGATGCACGGCATGCGCCCGGCGGATATTGGCGGCGCCGGCTTCCGACAGGCCGAAGAAGCGGACCTTGCCCTGAGCAATCAGCTCGCCGACAGCACCCGCCACCTCCTCGATCGGCACCGCCGGATCGACGCGGTGCTGATAGAGGAGGTCGACGTGGTCGGTGGCTAGCCTCCTCAGCGAACCTTCGACAGCCTCGCGGATATGCTCCGGCCGGCTGTCGCGCTCGGTGCCGACTTGCTTGCCGTTTTCGATGCGAAAGCCGAACTTCGTCGCGATCGTCACCTCATCGCGCCGGCCCTTCAGCGCGCGGCCGAGCAGTTCCTCGTTAGCGTGCGGCCCATAGACTTCCGCAGTGTCGAGGAAGGTGCAGCCGAGTTCGATGGCGCGGTGCAGCGTGGCGGTCGATTCCGCCTCGTCGGCCGGGCCGTAGGACTGGCTCATGCCCATGCAGCCGAGGCCGATCATGGAAACCTGCAGCCCCTGGCCGCCGAGTTTGCGTGTCGTCAACGTCATGTAAAGTTCTCCAGGTCAGCAGCGCGTTCCAAGCCGCCATGTTCAATATAGCGCGCCGGCTCGGTTTCCACAGAGCGAGAGACGCCGCCGCGCGAGGGTTCGCAGCGGTCGCCAAATTGACAGCCGACCCGCTCTCGGCCATCCTTAGGCATGCCGCCTTGCGGCTTTGTGCGTGAGTAACCAGCATGGCCAGTTCCGTCACCAGCCAGAAATCCAAGCGCGCCGCGGTGCGCGAGGCGCTCGACCGCCACAAGGTCTACATCACCGCGCAGCGTTTTTCCGCCGGCGGCTACAGTGCGCGAGTGCTGGTCGACGGCGAGGCCTATTGGGTCGACGAATTCCGGCTCAGCCAGCTGCAGCAGGGCTTGTCGCCGGCCGAGCTCGAATTGACGCCGGCCACCGACGATTGAGCGGCGTGACTTCCCATCCTTCGTCATCCCAGGGCGGAGCAGGAGCGAAGCGACGTCGCGGAGACCCTGGGATCCATGCCGTGACATTGGAGCGCCGCTGCGATGGGATTTTGATGCTGCGCTCGTTGCTTTTGCCCACCACCTACGCCTAGTCCATGCCAGCTCCTTCGAAGCTCAAGGCCTATCGCGCCAAGCGCGAGTTCACGAGGACGCCGGAACCGGCCGGTGGCCTGGCTGCCGGTGAAGGCAACCGCTTCGTTGTCCACAAGCACCACGCCACCGCCGATCACTATGATTTGCGCTTGCAGGTCGGCGACGTGCTGAAGAGCTGGGCGGTGCCGCGCGGCCCGTCGCTCAACCCGGCCGACAAAAGGCTGGCGGTCGAGACCGAAGACCATCCGCTCGAATATATCGATTTCGAGGGCGTCATTCCCGAAGGCGAATATGGCGGCGGACCGATGATCGTCTGGGACACCGGCGTGTGGGCGCCGATGGACGATGTCGAAAAGAGCCTGCGCACCGGCTCCTTCAAGTTCCGGCTCGCCGGCGAGAAGCTCAATGGCGGCTGGATGCTGACGCGGCTGAAACCGAAGCCCGGCGAGGATGAGGGCAAGAAGAACTGGCTGCTGTTCAAGGAGCGCGATCTCGCCGCCGATGCCACGCTCGACATACTGGAAGCCCGGCCGGAAAGCGTCAAATCCGGCCGTCGCATCGAGGAACTGGTGGCACCGCCGAAGCCGGCCGCCAAACCTGTCAGGCCGGTGGTGCTGAAACCCGGCGCTTTGCCGGGCGCCGTCAAGGCGCCGCCGCCTTCCCGGATCAAGCCGCAGCTGGCGACCTCCGTGGCCAAGCCGCCGGGCGGTGAGGATACTGGAGAGGAATGGCTGCACGAGATCAAGTTCGACGGCTACCGCACCATGGCGCACCTGGCCGACGGTGCGGTCAGGCTGATCACCCGCGCCGGCCTCGACTGGACGAAGCGCTATGGCGACCTGCCGCTTGCCTTCGCCAGGCTGCCGTGCCGGGAGGCGATCATCGACGGCGAGGTCGTCGCGCTCGACGCCAAGGGCATCAGCCGCTTTGCGCTTTTGCAGGACGCGCTGGCCGAAGGCGCCGGCAACAAGCTTCACTTCTACGCTTTCGACCTCGTCTATCTCGACGGCTGGGACCTGACAAAAGCGCCGCTTCGGCGGCGCAAGGCGCTGCTTTCGCAACTTCTGTCCGGTCTCGGCGCCAACTCCGCCATCCAGCTCAGCGATCATGTCGAAGGCGACGGCCAGGCGCTCTATGACCAGGCATCCGAGATGGGGCTGGAGGGTGTGGTGTCGAAACGCGCCACGGCGGTCTACCAGAGCGGCCGCACCAAAACCTGGACCAAGACCAAGGCGCTCCAGACCGGCGACTTTGTCATCGCCGGCTACACCGTCTCCGACGCGGCCGAGGGGCTCGCTGCACTTGGCCTCGGCGAATTCGAAGACGGCGAGCTGCACTATCGCGGCAAGGTCGGCACCGGCTTCGATGCCGCGACCGCAGGCGAATTGCTGGCGCGGCTGGAGCCGTTGCGGGCCGGTGCATCCGCGCCCGAAGGGGTTCCGCGCGAGATCATGCGCGAGATGAACTGGGTGCGGCCGCTGCTTTCGGCGCATATCCACTACGCCAACCGGACCACCGACAATGCGCTGCGCCATGCCGTGTTCCGCGGCCTGCGCGATGTCGGCCTGTCGACGCCGGTTTCGGCCAAGCGCAGGCGGCTGATCGCCGAGGCCGACCTCGCCACAATCTGGGTGACCAACCCGACGCGGCGGCTGTTCGGCAAGACCGGCCCGACCAAGCTCGACATCGCCGTCTATTACGCGCTGGTCGGCGATTTCATGCTGCCGCACATTCTCGGCCGGCCGGTGTCGCTGGTGCGTTGCCCGACCGGCAAGCCGCAGGACTGTTTCTTCCAGCGCCACGCCTTCACCGGCATGCCTTCCTCGGTGGCGACCTTCGAGGCGACCAATTCGGAGGGCGAGACCAAATCCTATCTCTCGGTGGAAGACGCCAAGGGCTATCTGGCTCTGGCGCAGTTCGGTGTCGTCGAGTTCCACACCTGGGGCACCCATCGCACGCGGCTCGACAAGCCGGACCTGATCGTTTTCGACCTCGACCCGGGCGAAGGGATCGCCTGGCGCGAGGTGGTTGAGGCGGCGGTGCACATTAAGGGCGAGCTGGAAGCGCTAGGACTGGTGCCGTTCGCCAAGACCTCCGGGGGCCACGGCATCCACATCACCGTGCCGGTGACACAAAAGCAGAACTGGAAGAAACTGCACCAGGCGACCAGCGCCATCTCCACGCATCTTGCCGCCACCGCGCCCGACATTTTCACCACCACCATGGGCAAGGACAACCGCAAGCGGCGCATCTTCATCGATTATCACCGCAATGCGCGCGGCCACACCTCGGCGGCTCCCTATTCGCTGCGCGCCCGCACCAACTTGCCGGCCTCGACGCCGGTCAGCTGGAGCGATCTGGAATCCATCGATGCTCCGCAGGATCTGAATTATTCGTCGCTGCCGGGCCTTCTGGCGACGTCAGGCGATCCCTGGGCCGACATGGAAGATTTCGCCCGGGATTTGCCGGCGATAGGCACCGCGACGTAGTTCTGCGAGCGCGGCCCAGACTCCATCGACGCTCCGGAAAATTTGAATTATTCTTCGCCACGGACCTCTTGCCTGCAGGCGGCTCCCAGCGGAGGAAGATTTCGCTAGGGATTTGCCGGTATTGTAAGGGGCAATGTAGGATTTCGGCAGCCGCATTCGTCCTCCGGACGAAACAGCGCTGCGAACAGTTCGACAGCACAAGGCCGCGTAGGAGTATTTCATGGCGCCCAGGGCAAGTTGGAAAGGTTACCTCAAGCTCAGTCTGGTCAGCTGTCCGGTCCGGCTCTATCCGGCGACCAGTGCCAGCGAGCGCATCAGCTTCAACCAGCTGCACAAGAAGACGCACAACCGCATCAACATGAAGCCGGTCGACCCTGAACTCGGGTTGGTCGAGCGTTCGGACCTGGTCAAGGGCTACGAATACGAGGACAAGCAATACATCATCATCGACGATACCGATCTCGACGCGGTGCGCATCGAATCCAACCATACGATGAACATCGAGGCCTTTGTCGACGAGCGTTCGGTCGACGTCATCTACCAGGACGCGCCCTATTACCTGGCGCCGGATGGCGCAATGGCCGAGGAGACCTTTGCCGTGTTGCGCGAAGCGATGCGCAAATCCGGCAAGCTGGCGATCGCCCGCCTCGTGCTGTCCAGCCGCGAGCGCGTGGTGACGATCGGCGCGCGCGAGAACGGCATGTTCGTCTGCACCTTGAGGAATCCGAACGAAGTGCGTGGCACGGCTGAATATTTCGGCAATATCCCGGCCGGAAACCCCGATCCGGAAATGCTGCAATTAGCCGAAGCGCTGATCAAGCAGAAGGAAACCACCTTCGACCCGAAGAATTACGAGGACCGCTACGAGATCGCGTTGATGACGATGATCCGCGAGAAGCTCAAGGGCCACAAGCCTATCATCGCGGCGGCACCTGAGCGCGGCAACGTCATCAATCTCATGGATGCGCTGAAGGCGAGCCTGTCGCAGTCGGCCAAGCCACCGGCCAAGTCGAAGAGCAAGGCCGATGAAACAGCCAAGCCTGCGGCGAAATCCGCCAAGGCCGGCGCTGGCGCGGCCAAGGAAAACCCGCTCAAGGCGAACCTTCTCAAAGCCGTCGGCAAGAGCAAGGCGTGACGGCTCTTGCCGGCACGGTCTTCGGCATCGTCGGCGCGCTGGCGGCCTTTCCGCTCAGGCTGGCGGCGCGCGAGGTCGCGCGCCAGCACGGCCAGTTGCGGCGCGGCGTCACTCGGCGCACTACGCATGTCGTGTTGGGCCGCATGTTGCTCGCCAGGGCCGGCGACATCGAGATCGAGCGCCGCGTCGCTGCGGAACGTGCAGCCGGGCGCAGGCTGGTCAGCGAGAACGGCTTCCTGCGGCTGCTCGGGTTGATGAAGGCACCGGAAGCCTCGACGCTGTCGCGGCAGTCGCTGATCGATCAGTCGCGGCTGACCGGCGCCGATCTCGACCTTTTGTCGCTGTTCGACGCCTTCGAGCATGATTGCGAACCGTATTCCTTCCGCGACCTGATCCTCGCCCGCAAATATGCCGGGCTGGTCGCCGGCGGCGCCTCATGGGGGGCGATCGTGCGGTCGGTGCATCGCTCCGGCCCGATCGCCTCGCTCACCGCCAAATCGCTCAATGTCGGCTCGCAGCACGGGCGGGCCGACGCGATCTATCTCGAGGGCGGCCAGAGCGAAGTCAACGGCCAGCTGCTGTTCGATCTGGGAACGCAGGATGACGACACGCTGGAAGAGCTGTTCGCCGATGCCGAGGCGGCGGAAGAGGCTGAAGACCACGAGCAGGCCGCGGCACTCTACCAGCGCTGCCTAGCCATCGACCCGAGCGATGCCATCGCCGCCTTCAACCGCGCCAACTGCCTGCGCGCCTCCGGCCACGCGGCCGAGGCGGCGCACGACTATGCCCGCGCCATCAAGTGCGACCCGGTGTTCGTCGAGGCATGGTTCAATCTGGCCGGGCTGATGAGCGAAGAGGGGCGGGTGGCGTCGGCTCGGCGGCATCTGCTGAAGGCGATTTCGCTAGATGCGAAGTACGCCGATGCGGTGTTCAACCTTGCGAGGCTGGAGTTCGACGCCGGCAATCTAGCCGAAGCGCGGCGGAACTGGGCGCGCTACCTCGAACTCGACGCGGATTCCGAATGGGCACGTATGGCGGCCAAGGGTATCCGGTTCGTCGATTTGCAGCTGGCGCGGATGTCGGCGGGTTAGGGCTTCATTTGGTCGCACTTGAACACCCCCCTCTGTCCTGCCGGACATCTCCCCCGCAAGGGGGGAGATCGGCAGCTTCTCCTTACCGCCCGCCTTCCAACGTTGGTGATTGGCGAAAGCGATGGCGACATTCAATCTCCCCCCTTGCGGGGGAGATGGCCGGCAGGCCAGAGGGGGGTGCGAAGGAACTCGGCCTTCATCTGCGGGCCACCCCATGACGACCTTCCTCTTCGATGGCCCCGATACTGCCCCAATCACCATCTTGCTCGCCCACGGCGCCGGGGCGCCGATGGACTCTGCCTCGATGACCGCGACGGCAAAAGCGCTGGCCGAGGCCGGCTTCCGCGTTGCGCGCTTCGAGTTCCACTACATGGCGGCCCGCCGCTACGGCCATCGCAAGCCGCCGCCGCGCGCCGAGACGGTTAACCCGGAATATATCAAGGCAATCGCCGATCTCAGGGCGAAGGGCGTGAAGGGTCCGCTCATCATCGGCGGCAAGTCGATGGGCGGACGCGTCGCTTCGATGATCGCCGACGAGATGTTTTCAAAGGGCGAGATTTCAGGGCTGCTGTGTCTCGGCTATCCCTTCCATCCGCCGGACAAACCGACGCAGCTTCGGACAAAACACCTCGCCGACCTCAAGACGCCGACATTGGTCTTCCAGGGCACGCGCGACGAGTTCGGGACCAAAGACGAGGTCGCGACTTATGCTCTGTCCGACGCAATCGAGATCTTCTGGCTGGAAGACGGCGACCATGATCTGAAGCCGCGCAAAAACATCTCCGGCTTCTCCACCGCCGATCATCTGAAGACGCTGGCTGATGCAGTGAAGGCGTGGACCGAACGGATCGTGCGCTGAAGCAGGCCGATGAAGATCGCCACCTTCAACGTCAACAACATCAACGGCCGGCTGCCAAACCTGCTCGCATGGCTGGCCGCCGCCAAACCCGACATCGCCTGCCTGCAGGAGCTCAAGGCCAGGCAGACGCAGTTTCCGCGCACCGCGCTTGCGGCGGCCGGCTACGGGGCGGTGTGGGTCGGGCAGCCGACCTGGAACGGCGTCGCCATCCTTTCGCGTGGCTCGGAGCCGGTGCTGACCCGCGAGGCGCTGCCCGGCGACGACGGCGACCAGCAGGCGCGCTACATCGAAGCGGCGGTCAACGGCATCGTCGTCGCCTGCCTCTACGCGCCGAACGGCAATCCGCAGCCCGGCCCGAAATTCCAGTACAAGCTGGCCTGGCACGAAAGGCTGGAGACGCATGCGGCGCAGTTGCTCGACACCGGCCTGCCGGTGGTGCTGGCCGGCGACTACAACATCGTGCCCGAGCCGCGCGACATCTACCCGACCCGCTCCTATGACGACAACGCGCTGGTGCAGCCGGAAAGCCGGGCATCGTTCCAGCGGCTGCTCGACCAGGGCTGGCTTGATGCGCTGCGCAAGAAGCACCCGACGGAGACGCTCTACACATTCTGGGACTATCGCCGCAATCGCTGGCCGCGCGATGCCGGCCTGCGGCTCGACCATATCTTGCTCAGCAAGAAGCTGTCGCGCCGGCTGGTAGCGGCGGGCATCGACCGCGACGTGCGCGGCGAGGTCGGCGCCAGCGACCACGCGCCGGTCTGGCTGGAGTTGAAGTGAGGCACGAAAGCTGGCGCCGCCTTTCCGGGCGGCAACCAGTCAGGTTGGCCGCGCCGCTTCGCGGGCGAACGCCTCGATCAAAGGGGCGTATCCCTCAAGGTCGGGCTGAGTAGCGAAACTGTAGGTAGCGGCGGTCGAAGCCCAGGGCAGCTTTTCCGAAGTGAAGACTTCGACGAAGGGCACGTACCAATGGTGCTCGTCCAGCATGGTCGCGCGCACGTTGACAAGGAAATCCAGGCCATGCGGACGCGTGAACATCCAGTTCTTGCAGTGCGGGCAATAGAGCTGCCGGTGCGGGCCGTGCAGGCCGCCGACCACCGGCTCGCCTTGCGTTATGGCGAAACCGTCGCTGGGCACGGCGATGGTCAGGGAATACGCGCTGGCGCTCAGCTTCTGGCAGCCGGTGCAGTGACACGCCGTCGTCAGCAAGGGCGGCGCGCTGATGCGAAAGCGTATTCCACCGCACAAGCAACCGCCGTCCCAAGGTAGCTTCCAATCGTCCATCGCTGGCCTCGCCTTAGCCTCTGCCAGCGATCTAGCGCGCGACCGGCCTCCCCGCAACACCGCGATGCCTGAGGGAGTTACCCAAGGGCTCGGTCGACATCGAGGCAACACAAGGTCATCGACAAGCAAGGCGCCGAGCGCCATCATTGCAGAGCGGACAGTGGCCGAGGGGAGCCCGATGAACAGGTTTGCCGACAGGCTGCTTGCAGCCATGATAATCGTGATCGGCACGGCTTGCATCATCAAGGCGTATCTGGCGCTTGACGAGGCGGGCGAAGCTTTCGCGTCGGTGCGTCTGGCGGTCTTCGGGGCGGCGGGTGTCGTTTCGCTAACCGCCGCGCTGTTGTTGTTGGCCGGCCTGCTGCCGTCCAGGGCGAGGCTCGATCCCAAGGCGCCACTGTTCGGCAGGGAAGCCGAGATTCGTCCGACCGGCGGCTTGCGGCGGGTCGTCCTCGTCCTGCCATTGATTGCCGTCGTTACTCTCGCGGCCGATCAGTTCGGGCCTTGGCGGAGCAGGGCCGCCGAGGAGCCGGCGCCGAACGCGCCGAAGAGCCAGGACATTGCGAGCGCACCGTCGCCGGAGCCACCCGCCGGTCCGGTGCCCGCAACCCCGCCGGCGGCGGTCCCTCCGGCGCCACCGGAGCAGGTAGCCGAGGCCCCGCCGCCCGCGGAGCCTGTGCCGCCTGCTGCTGTGCCGGCAGCGCCAGTGCAGCCGCCGGAGGTCGCGCTGGCACCGCCTGCCTCGCCACCGCAGACGATCGCGCCGTTGCCCGAGCCTCCACCGCCGCAGCCGACTGAGCCCGACGGCCACCGCGACGCCGTGGTCTGGCTGGCGGTGGCGCCGGATGGGCACTCGATCATGAGTGCCAGCACCGATCGCACGATCAAGCTCTGGGACATCGACGGCAAGCGCCTGATCCGCAACCTCGGCGTCCACAAGGACATGGCACGGACGGCACTTTTCCTGCCTGACGGCGCTCGTGCGCTGACCGCGGGCGACGACGGCGAGATCGTCCTGCGCCAGCTTTCCGACGGTGCGGTGCTGCACGTATTCTCGTCCGGCGAGAATGGCGGCGTCAACAAGCTCGCCATCAGTCCGGACGGCAGACGCGCCGTTAGCGGTCATAACACCGGCACCGTCATCGTCTGGGACCTGGAGAAGGATACGGTGCTGCACGTACTGAGCGGGCATGACTGGTCGATCAGTTCCGTCGCCGTTTCGCCGGATGGCGAACAGGCGATCTCCGGCAGCGTCGACGGCACGCTGAAGCTCTGGGACCTCGGCACCGGCAAGCAGCTGCGCAGCTGGCACGGGCACGAGCGCGGCACCTATGGCGCGGTGTTCACCGCCGACGGGCACCATGTCGTCACCGGCAGCGGCGATTACACGGTCAAGCTCTGGGATCTGGACAGCGGCCGCGAGGTTCGCCGTTTCGACGGCCATGAAGGCACGGTCTACGCGCTGGCGCTCTCGGCCGACGGCAAGCGCCTGCTCTCCGGCTCGCTCGACGGCACCGCGCGGCTGTGGGACATGGAGACCGGCAACCAGCTCGCCATGTTCGACAGCCAGTCCGGCCCGATCTACGCCGTTGCTTTTGCCGCCGACGGCACGGTGCTGACCGGCGGCTATGACCGCAGCATCAGGGACTGGCCGGCGGGCGGCGGCGATGGAGCGGTGCTTTTCGCCGGCGCGCCGGATTGATGGCCTTACGACAATTTGCATTGCCCGCGCTTGACCACCCCGCCTCTGGCCTGCCGGGCATCTCCCCACACCGAGGGAGGAGATCGGCAGCTTTTTATCCTCCGCCAGGAATCGTGAACACCACGTCGGCGCGGCCGTAGCCGCCATCGGCGACCTCCTCGATCAGCACCATCGTGTAGGGGCGCACGCCTTCGCCGAACATCTCGACGAACAGGGCTGTGGTCTTGTGGACCAGGTCTTCCTTTTGTCCGGCGGACAGCGCGCGCTCAGGCACCTTGAAATTTGCAAACGGCATGATGTCGATTTCCTGTTGGCTGTTGGAGGTAAAGTCAGACCGTGCCACCATTGGCGCGCAGCACCTGGCCGTTGACCCAGCCGCTGTCCGGTCCGGCGAGGAACGACACCACGCCGGCGATGTCGGCAGGCTGGCCGAGCCGCCCGAGCGGGATCATCCTGGTGATCGTCTCGACCAGTGCCTCGGACTTGCCGCCGAGGAACAGCTCGGTGGCCACCGGCCCCGGCGCCACGACATTGACGGTGATGCCGCGCGGCCCGAGTTCCTTGGCCAGCACATGGGTCATCGCCTCGACGCCGGCCTTGGTGGCAGCGTAGACACCGTAGGTCGGCTGGTAGAGCCCGACCACGCTGGACGAGAAGCTGATGATGCGGCCGCCCTCGCGCAGCCGCCTTGCGGCCTCGCGCATGCCGCGGAAGACGCCGCCGAGGTTCACCGCGACCTGTTGCTCGAAACCGGCGTCGTCCGTCTGCGCGATCGGCGCGAGCTTCATGATGCCGGCATTGTTGACCAGCACGTCGAGGCCGCCAAAGGCCTGCTCGGCTGCGTCGAACAGATGCGCGACCCCCTTGGGATCACCGACATCGGCTTGAACTGCGATCGCCGTGCCGCCTGCCGCCTCGATCTCGCGCACCACGCCTTCGGCGGCTTCTGCGCCTCTGGCATAGTTGATGACGACCGAAAAGCCGTCGCGCGCCAGCCGCCTGGCAATTTCGGCGCCGATACCCTTCGAGGCGCCGGTTACCAACGCTACCTTTCCATTCCGCGTAGTCATGTCAGCTCTCCAATTCTTGTCGACTGAAATAGGCGACAAATCTTGCGGGATAATCGCTCGGGACTTGCCAACACCATTCGGATATGGCGAACAATGGCGATGGATAGTCTCGACCGGATGCGCTTGCTTGCCCGTGTGATCGAGCGCGGCAGCTTCACCGCGGCCGCCGCCGATCTCTCGATGTCGCGATCGACCGCCACCGAGGCGATCAAGGACCTCGAGGCGCGGCTGGGGTCAGGCTGCTCGAACGCACCACGCGCCATGTCACCCCGACGTTGGACGGCCAGGCCTATTACCAGCGCTGCCTCGCCATCCTTGCTGATGTCGAAGATGCCGAGGCCGGCTTTCAATCGGCTCAGCCGCAGGGCCTTTTGAGGATCGACGTGCACGGCTTCATGGCCCGCCATTTCATCCTGCCGCGGCTCTCCGAATTCCTCGACCGCTACCGCGGGATCGACCTGCATATCGGCGACGGCGACCGGCTGGTCGATCTGGTGCGCGAGGGCGTCGACTGCGTGCTGCGTTCCGGCGAACAGGCCGACAGCGGCATGATCGTGCGGCGGGTGGCAACATTGCGCGAAGTCACCTGCGCCAGCCCGGCCTATCTCGAAAAGCACGGCATGCCGGCAACCCCCGACGATCTCGAAGGCCATCTGATGGTCGGCTTCCGCTCGTCGCGGACCGGCGAGGTCATGCCGCTCGAATTCACCGTTGGCGGCGCGTTGCGCTATGTCAGCCTGCCCAACCGGGTGACGGTCAACGGCTCCGACACGATGGCGGAGCTGGCGCGCCTCGGCTTCGGCCTGGTGCAGGCGCCGCATTACCGCTTCGCCGGGGATTTCGCGCGCGGCACGCTTGTCGAAGTGCTGCCGGACTACCCGCCGTCACCGACACCGCTGTCGGCGCTCTACCCGCAGAACCGCCAGCTCGCGCCGCGGGTCCGCGTGTTCATCGACTGGGTGACCGGGATTTTTGGCGAGGATGGGACATCGGGCCGGGCGTGATCGTGCACCGGGGCCGCCGGACTACTTTGCGAAGGGCCGCGATACTTCACGCCCCCCTCTGTCCTGCCGGACATCTCCCCCACGAGGGGGGAGATCGGCGGCTTCAACGGCGGCGCCGAGCATCCTTGACCCACCTACCACCCACGCTATGCTCGCATCCATGTCAGGGACCAGCCCCGCGGCCACCGCACCGCTCATCGTGATCGACCTTCAGACCGGCATGTTCGACGGCGTTGCCGAGCCGCCGATCCATGATGCCGACGGCATGGTTGCCCGGACCCGCGCGCTGATCGAATGGGCACGGCGCAACGGGCGCAAAGTCGCCTTCGTCCGGCATGATGGGCCGCAGGGCGATCCTCTGGCGCCGGGTGAGCCGGGCTGGCCGGTGTGGCCGGCGCTTGGCCAGGCCGAGGACGAGCCGACTTTCGCCAAGCGTGTCGGCGATGCGTTCAGCAATGCAGCCCTTGCAGAATGGGTGGCCGGGCAGGGCGCCGGCGAGGTCGTTCTCATCGGCGCGCAGACCGATTTCTGCGTGGCGGCCACGGTGAAGGGCGCCTTTGCAGCGGGCCTGGGCGTCACGGTGGTTTCCGACGCCCACAGCACGCTCGACGCCGCCAGCGAGACGGCCGCGGAGATCATCGCCCGGCACAATGCGGGATTTGCCGCCACCGGGGTTAAACTGGTGACGACAAAAGCCCTGACCGATAGCTGATCCGCCGGCTCATCCCTACGCCGTCAAAGCCTGATCCAGCCGGGAAGAAACTGGGGGGTTCAGACAATTTGGCGCGGGGCACCTCACCACTTGCGGGCTTCCGCAACCGCGGCCTATCGCGTATTGGCGCGGGAACGCTCCTTTGGCCTTTCCCGGAAAACCATGATTCGTCTCGAAAGCATCAGCAAGCAGAACGGCCGGCAGATCGTCTTCATCGAAGCCTCCGCCGCGTTGCAGAAGGGCGAGAAGGTCGGGCTGGTCGGGCCTAACGGCGCCGGCAAGACGACGCTGTTTCGCATGATCAACGGCGAGGAGCAGCCCGACGAGGGCCAGGTCTCGGTCGATCGCGGCGTCACCATCGGCTATTTCAGCCAGGATGTCGGCGACATGGAAGGCCGCAGCGCTGTCGCCGAAGTGATGGACGGCGCCGGGCCGGTGAGCGAAGTGGCGGCCGAGATGCGCGAGCTCGAGCACGCCATGGGCGACCCTGACCAGGCCGACCAAATGGACGAGATCATCGCCCGTTACGGCGAGGCGCAGCATCGTTTCGAGGAGCTCGACGGCTATGCGCTGGATGGGCGCGCCCGCGAAGTGCTGGACGGGCTCGGCTTCAGCCAGGAGATGATGGACGGCGATGTCGGCAAGCTGTCCGGCGGCTGGAAAATGCGCGTGGCGCTGGCCAGGATCCTTTTGATGCGGCCCGACGCCATGCTGCTCGACGAGCCGAGCAACCATCTCGACCTCGAAAGTCTGATCTGGCTGGAGCAGTTCCTGAAGAACTATGACGGCGCGCTGCTGATGACCTCGCACGACCGCGAGTTCATGAACCGCATCGTCAACAAGGTGGTCGAGATCGACGGCGGCTCGCTGACCGCTTACTCCGGCAACTACGAATTCTACCAGCAGCAGCGGGCGATTGCCGATCGGCAGCAGCAGGCGCAGTTCGAGCGCCAGCAGGCGATGCTGGCCAAGGAGATCGCCTTCATCGAGCGCTTCAAGGCACGTGCCTCGCATGCCGCCCAGGTGCAGAGCCGGGTGAAGAAGCTGGACAAGATCGACCGGGTCGAGCCGCCCAAGCGGCGCCAGAAAGTGTCGTTCGATTTCCAGCCGGCGCCGCGCTGCGGCGAGGACGTGGTGACGCTGAAGAACGTGCACAAGGGCTATGGCAGCCGCTCGATCTACGAGGGATTGGATTTTCAGGTGCGCCGCCGCGAGCGCTGGTGCATCATGGGCGTCAACGGCGCCGGCAAGTCGACGCTGCTGAAGCTGGTGGCTGGCGCTTCCGAGCCGGACAATGGCACTGTGGCGCGCGGCCCGAGCGTCAAGATGGGCTATTTCGCCCAGCACGCCATGGAAGTGCTGGGGGGCGAGCGCACCGTGTTCCAGACGCTGGAGGACGCGTTTCCGCAGGCAGGCCAGGCACCGCTCAGGGCGCTGGCCGGCTGCTTCGGCTTTTCCGGCGACGAGATCGAGAAGAAATGCCGCGTGCTGTCGGGCGGCGAGAAGGCGCGGCTGGTGATGGCGTTGATGCTGTTCGACCCGCCCAATTTGCTGGTGCTGGACGAGCCGACCAACCACCTCGACATCGCCACCAAGGAGATGCTGATCACGGCGCTGTCGCAGTACGAGGGGACCATGCTGTTCGTCTCGCATGACCGCCATTTCCTGGCAGCGCTGTCGAACCGGGTGCTGGAACTGACGCCCGAGGGCATCCACACCTATGGCGGCGGCTACACCGAATATGTCGAGCGCACCGGGCAGGAGGCGCCGGGGTTGAGGAGCTGAGGCACGGACCCAGCTCTGCCGCTCGATTCCGGAGGCTAAGCACGAGCTGCTCAGCCGTGTATCGCAATTTCGCGCAGCGGATCGCCGCCATCGATGAACAGCTGGCCTTGCGTGGTCAACGCGTCGCCGAGCCGCCGCAGGGCGATTTTTCCTGCTTCGGGATGACGCCCATCCAGCGCGCCGACGCGCACCGCAACGGCAATATCGAAGCGCTTCTCGTCGGCCTCCAACTCGAAGTCTTCGATCGCGACCTGGCGAAGACTCAACCGGCCTGCCGCAATCTCGGCGCGCGAGGCGGCCCTGGCCTGCACGATGGCCTTGGCCGAGCGGTCGATCGCCAGCACGTGCCCGCCGCCGATCCGGCGCGCGATCTCGCGCGCTGCAGCACCTGGTCCGCAGCCGATCTCCAGCACGCGCATGCCCGGCCGCAAGGGCAGCGCGTTGACGATCGCCAAAAGCCTTGGCGACAAGTCGTTCGCCATTCCCTGTTCTCCAGCTTTTTCGCGATCCGAGATTAGCGACCGCGGCCGGCGACGGGAAGAGACGCGGACATCGCCGATGCATTCACCCAGCTGCCGGGTCGAGGAGGGACATGATCAACATCGAAGAGAACTGGTCGGTCGCCTCAATTGCGGCGGCCGAGCGGCCCGGCGTCGTTGACCTGAGGGGTAGGGAGGGACTGGCGCCGAGCCTAACCGGTGGGGGGTAGATTACCGGCCGTTTATGTGTATACGCTCAAGCTAATATAAGAGCAAGCTAATGTTATGCGTCAGCGGGCGGGACGTTGGTTTCTGATCAGTGGACGGCCGCCGCCTCCTGGCCGCGCACTCCAACCGGCCCAACACCGCTTATTGCCTTCAAGTCGTGGCTCCAATGCTGTACCCAGCCCGAATTCAAGGAGCCTCCATGACCTCACATCCCGACATCCCCGACGCCAGCATGGCCGTCGATGCGGCCGGCATGACAGCCGATGACGAGCGTGCCGACGAGGCGGATGCCGCATGGCAGGACGATGTTCGCGAGGGCGTGCGGCACATAGGCGATCTGGATTCCCTGCCGCTGTCGCCTGCCGAGCGCGCGGCGGCCGAAGCCGCGGCCACGCGTCACAAGGTTCGCATTCCCAAGGCCTATCTCGACCTGATCGACTGGAGCGACCCGGCCGATCCGATACGGCTTCAGGTCATCCCGTCGCCCAATGAACTGACGGAGCAGGAGGGCGAGCTCGACGATCCGATCGCCGACCACGCCTTCAGTCCGGTGCCGAGATTGACGCATCGCCATGCCGACCGGGTTCTGCTGTTCCCGACCTATCAATGCGCGGTCTATTGCCGGTTCTGCTTTCGCAAGGAGTCGCTGACCTCGATCGGCCGGGGTTTTTCGCGCGAGGCGCTGGAGCCGGCGTTCGCCTACATCGAGTCCCATCCGGAAATCCGCGAGGTGATTCTGACCGGCGGCGATCCGCTCTCCCTGCCGGACAAGGCGCTGACGGAAATCCGCGCCCGCGTCGAGGCGATCCAGCATGTGCGGCTGTTGCGCATCCACACCCGCGTGCCCGTGGCGCTGCCCTCGCGCGTCACCGGCGGGCTGGTTCAAGCCTTGCAGGGCCGGCTGATGGTCACGGTCGTCACCCATTTCAACCATCCGCGCGAGATCACCGAGGCGACCGAGCGGGCCTGCCGTACTTTAAGGCAGGGCGGCTTCGTGCTGCTGAACCAGAGCGTTCTGCTGAAAGGCGTGAACGACACGGTCGAGGTGCTGGAAGAGCTGTGCCGCGAGCTGATGTACCGCCTTGGCGTCAAACCCTATTACCTGCACCACGGCGATCTCGCGCGCGGCATGGCGCACCGGCGCACCACGATCGCCGAGGGCCAGGCGCTGGTCAGCGCCTTGCGTGCGCGCCTGTCGGGCATCTGCAACCCCGTCTATGTGCTGGACCTGCCGGACGGCGGAGGGAAAGTGCCGCTCGGCCGGTCCTATCTCGAGGCGCGGGACGGGGAGACGTGGCAGATACGTGGGCTTGATGGGGTTGTGAGGGCGTACAGGGAGGTTGCTGGGGAGTAGGGGACGCGCAGCCACCGAACCGTCGAGGTCGCGTTCAGCTTATGTAGTAATGTCCCATATAGATATCATGGTCTAGACAGGACATGTTCGGTTCTGGGAATGTGCATTGGACGTTCCGCTAGTTTAGTCAACTAATATATATCGCCCAACTCATATCGTCGGTTTTGGGCTAGCGGGAAAACCTGCCTCCTGCTTGTACGACGGTGCCTGAGGCCACACTTTACAACCGGCTGGCAAAGCTCCCTTTTGTTGATGTCAGCCTAAATCCGGCTGGTGTTTCGATGCGGCGTTGAGGCTATAAAGCCGTTCAACCGGGCGGCCTTGAGATGCATTTCGGTCGGTCGAGAGGGGGTATGGTGATCGACGGAACGCCAAACGTGATTCTGCTGATCGGCAGCGCCCCCGATGTGGTGCGCTGCGCGGCCTGGCCCAAGCAGGCCTTCGGCAAGATCGTCGCCATCAACAATGCCTGGCGCGTGCGCCCCGACTGGGATTTCCTCGTCCATGCCGGCGATTTCCCGGCGGAGCGGATGCCGCAAGGCGATCCCCTGCAGCAGGCGCAGATCTTCAGCGCCTCGCATTACGTTCCGGCGCAAAACAGCTTTGGCGGCTTCGTCTATGCCGGCGGCACCATGTCGATGACGGCGGCCTACTGGACGATCCACAGCCAGAAGCCCGACGTGCTGGCATTCCTTGGCTGCGACATGATCTACGACCGGCCCGGCAACACGCATTTTTACGGCGTCGGCCGCGCCGACCCTTTGCGCAACGACGTCACGCTGCGCAACCTCGAGGCGAAGTCGGCCCGCCTGCTCATCCATGCGCTCCGGCGCGGGTGCCTGTGCGTCAACCTATCCGACCTGCCGCGCAGCCGGCTGATCTTCCCGCGGCTGACGCTCGACGAGCTCGGCGCGCTGTCTTCCTCGCAGCTTTCGGAAATGAAGGCGGAGATGCTTGCCGGCCTGCAACTCGATCAGGCGGAGGAGGCCGACAGGATCGAGAAGGAACTCGGCTATTTCTTCGAGGACGGCATGTACTGGAAGCACCTCGACAAGCTCGACGAGAAATTCCTGGCCGATATCGACCGGCTGTGGATGGCGGCGGTGGAGGCGAGCCAGCCGAAGCTGCCAATCTCCCCCACGAGGGGGGAGATCGGCGCGTCGTCCGCTTAGCTTTTGGCCGCCTCGAGCTTGTCTTGCGTCTTCGTCTCGAAGTCGCTGGCGTCATGGCGCTCGTGCAGCTGCATCGAAGGCTCGCCGAAGGTGCGATTGACCATGCGGCCGCGCTTGATCGCCGGCCGGGCGTCGATGGCGTCGGCCCAGCGCTGCACGTTCTTGTACTCTTCCACCTGCAGGAACTCGCCGGAATCATCATACATGCGGCCCTTGGCCAGGCCGCCATACCAGGGCCACACCGCGATGTCGGCAATCGTGTAGTCGCTGCCGCCTAAATACTCGCTTTCGGCCAGGCGCCGGTCAAGCACGTCCATCTGCCGCTTGGTCTCCATGGCGAAGCGGTCGATGGCATATTCGATCTTCATCGGCGCATAGGCATAGAAATGGCCGAAGCCGCCGCCGAGATAGGGCGCCGACCCCATCTGCCAGAACAGCCATGACAGGGTTTCGGCACGAGCCGGCTGCTCTGTCGGCAGGAATTCGCCGAATTTTTCGGCGAGATAGAGCAGGATCGAACCGGATTCGAAGATGCGGATCGGCTTTTCGCCGCTGCGGTCCATCATGGCCGGGATCTTGGAGTTGGGGTTGACCTTGACGAAGCCGCTGCCGAACTGGTCGCCGTCATTGATCCTGATCGGCCAGGCGTCGTATTCGGCGCCGCTGTGGCCGAGCGCCAGAAGCTCCTCCAGCATGATCGTCACCTTGACGCCGTTCGGCGTCGCCAGCGAATAAAGCTGCAGCGGATGCTTGCCGACCGGCAGTTCCTTGTCATGCGTCGGGCCGGCGATCGGCCGGTTGATGCTGGCGAAAGCGCCGCCATTTGGCTTGTTCCAGGTCCAGACTTTTGGCGGCGTATATTGGTCCGTTGTGTAGTCGTTCATGTCGGGAGGCCTTTGGATTGGAAGGATTGGGGATTGGAAGGATTGGGGAGGATCTCAGGGTATCAACTTGGGTGATGGAGGAGGAACTTTGCATAGGACAGCTTCGGATAGCCGTAGGTACAGATAGGGCGGCCGGCGCTGTTGCAAAACCCCGGCGCCAACGGCGAGGCGCCGGTCCACACCAAAGCCGGCGCCGCCTCTTGCGCCTGGTCACCTGCGCCATACCTATAGCCCATATCGGCCTGCGAACCTCATATCAGCCTGCGAACATTGCCAGGAACCAAAGCATGAATATCGAGCCCCTTTTGCGATCCATCGTGGCCGTCCGCGCCACCGTCCCCGAAGACGCCTTCACGGCAGACGCGCTGGGCACCCGCCGCGAAGGCAGCGGCGTCGTCATCCGCGGCGACGGGTTGGTGCTCACCATCGGCTATCTCATCACCGAGGCCGAGGAGGTCTGGCTGGCCGACCAGGACGGCCGCGTGGTGCCCGCCCATGCGCTCGCCTACGATCAGGAATCGGGCTTCGGCCTGGTGCAGGCGCTGGCGCCGCTCGGACTGCCCGCCATTGCGCTCGGTGATGCGTCCAGGGCGAAGATCGGCGATCCCGTCGTGCTCGCCGACGGCGTCGGCCGCTCGGTGCGGGCGCAGATCGTCACCAAGCAGGAATTCGCCGGCTATTGGGAATATCTGCTCGACGAAGCGATCTTCACGGCGCCGGCCCACCCCTCATGGGGCGGCGCCGGCCTCATCGGCGCTGATGGCAGGCTGCTCGGCATCGGTTCGCTGCGCCTGCAGATGAGCCGCAACGGTGAGGTCGCCGACATCAACATGGTGGTGCCGATCGATCTGCTGCCGCCTATCCTCGACGATCTCCTGACGCGCGGCCAGGTCGCCAGGCCGCCGCGGCCGTGGCTCGGCGCCTTCTCGGCCGAGAGCGACGGCAAGGTCGTGGTGATGAGCGTCGCCGAGGGCGGCCCGGCCGCCCAGGCGGGCCTACGCCAGGGCGACGTCATCTCGGATGTCCGCGACGCGGCGGTCGACGGGCTCGCCGATTTTTATCGCAAGCTGTGGAAGAGCGGCCCGGCGGGCGCCGAGATCCCGATCCGCGTGCTGCGCGACGGCCGCGAAACCTGGCTGCGCGTCAAATCCGCCGATCGCAACAGCCTGCTGTGGAAGCCGCCGCTGCAGTGAGGCAACCGAAACCTCTCACGCTCCGCAAGCGCTGAAGCCAGTGCCTGGGGTCCACTCCGCGAACGGGATGACCTTGCCTTCGACCGATACGGTCGCGTGCCTGGTGGTGCCGTCCGCCAGCTTCTTGCTGCTTTTGCCCTTGCCGGTCAGCACATTGTAGTCGCAGTCGCCGGCAACATTGTCGTCCATGTAATCCCAATATTCGTAGGCGAAACCGGCGACGACGAACGTGCCGTTGCGCCAGGCGAGCGTCAGCGTCTTGTTGGTCCGCTCGCTGCCGATCTCCATCGCCGGAATATAGAGCTTGATCGAGCCGTTGGGGAGCGCGGTGAGTTCGGGCTCGGCGTCGGATGTGGCGGGGCCTGGCCGGTCGTAGTCCTTCCATTCCGCGTAAATCTGTTCATGCACGACCCCGGCAGGCCTGAGAAAATTGCCGTCGCGGTCCCTGAGGAACAAATGCAGGTCCATGGAATAGCCGGGCTCGGTCTCGACGATCATCGCCAGATCGGCGGCGCCATCGCCGTTCCAGTCGCCGGTCGCCGCCGTGATGATCTTCTGGGTCTCGATCGGCTCCGCCAGGGCGGCGGCCGGCAGCAACAGGACCAGACCGAATATTGTCGATCGCATGTAAATCCCCCGAGCTTGGGCAGGCCTGAGACGCACGCGCTTCTCAGGAGGCCCGGCTCTGCCGCGTCTCGGAACGGCTCGTCTCGTTGAGCAGCCGGCAGAGCGAAACCGCTTCACGATGGCTCAGGCCGATCAGCGCGATCTGCGAAAATTGCGCCGGCAGATCGTGAACGATGTCCCACACCATCCATCGTCCGTTCGGCTCCAAGACACATTCGTAGCGCAATAGTTGTTCCTGCATCCGACCCCCCGGCTTTGCTCACCGGACTGGTACAGTGTCGAGGTAAATGAGTTGTTGCGCCGCGAGAGTATTCCACGGCTACCAAAACCAGGCGTTGAATCCCGCAGCGGCGAGCCTGACACACAGCAGGCCGCCCGGCGGGGCGGATCTCGACAAGGCGGCAGGGCAGGGACGCTTCTGGCGTGAGCGGCGCCGGCCGCCAACGTGGATCAGGCGTTGCGGCTCGCCATATGCGCGTCGAGCTTCCTCCTCGAGGGGCCGTAGCGCTTGATAATGGTCGCGGCCTCGCTTTGCGGTATGCCGTATTTGCGGGCAAACGCAGCGACCTCGTATGGCTCTTCGCCGGAGACCAGTTTGCGATCCTGCTTGGTCTTGGATTTGTCGTCGGCCATGGCGTCCTCCATCACATCTGGTCGTTATAGGGCTCCTTGGTCCGGCCGACCATCCTGGCCAGTTCGGCAAAGGACGGCACGCCGGTTTCGCCCTGGGCATTGTTGGCCGCCTGCAGCAGCCTGAGCGGAAAGCAGACGGCGTCGCGGTTGGACGGCGACATGTCTTCATAGAGACGCTCGTCGCTGGTCATCGCCGCCTCGGCCCGGCGCAACGCCATGTCGACTTCGTCGACCGATAACAGGCCCTTGTGGACCAGCGCGTTGTTGACGGCCGCGATTGCCATCATCAGTCCTTCGAGCTGGAGATTGGCGACGTTCATCGTCTTGCGTCCTTGCCGGGCTTCTTGACGGTAGCCTTGCCGTCTGGACGGATCGCTGCGCGCGGCGGGTTCTGGCCCTCCGAATGCCGGGTCTTGTCGTCGAAATCGTCAGCCGGCCTGGTCAATCCCATGCCGCCGGGAGGTGGCTTGTTGCCGGCCGCATCCTGCGAGAATTCGTCGGCCGCGTCGGGGCTCGTCTTTGCCGGATATTTCCTCGCTCCGGTCTCGTAGCGGTTCTGGTCGTCGGCCATGTCCTGTGCTCCGGTTGCAATGAGCAGATAACTTTCATGCGACGGCAGCGGTTCCGTGGCGAAATCGACCTTGCCGGTGCCGCAGCCTTAGCAATCTGTCGGGTTTTCGTGCATTCTTGTGCATGCCAACGATGCTTCGCTCCGACGCGCCGGCAAAATGCTGCTCCTACTGCGGTGGGCGCGACCACAATTACGAGGATTGCCCGAAGCGCAAAAGCGATGCCGAACGGCAGAAGGACGCGTCAGGCAACGCCTACCAGCGCGGCGCTGCGGCTGGAGTGGAAGTCCGCTAAAGCGGTTCCAGAAAAGTGTCGGCGGTTTTCCGTCCGGAACTGCGTCAAACAGACAAGCGGTTTTCAAAGCCAATCTCCATTGTCCGCCTAGCCTGATGGCGAGCTACCAATCGCTACCTTGCATAAACAGGTAGCGTGTTATATACAGCCATTGAATTGGAAGTTACGCATGACCGACTCGATCCAGGTGCAGTTGCGAAAAGGCGCTCTCGAGTTGTGCGTCCTGGCCGTGCTGTCGCGGGGCGAAAGCTATGGCTACGAGATCGCCAGCACGCTGGTCGCCGCTGTGAACATGGGAGAAGGCACGATCTATCCGCTGATGCGGCGGATGCAGAATGACGGCCTCGTCGCCACCCGCATCGTCGAGTCGAGCAGCGGGCCGCCGCGCAAATATTACCGGCTCACGCCGCTCGGCCAGCAGGCTTTCGAAGCTCATCGCCGCGACTGGCGCTCGCTCGCGGGCGCAGTCGACAAACTTCTTGAGGATTTGCCATGACCAGGGATGCCTTCCTGCGAAAATTGAGACTGGGGCTCGCCGGCCTGCCAAATCAGGAGATCGAGGATATTATTGGCGACTACGCCGCCCATTTCGCCGATGCCTCGGGCCGCAGCGAAGCGGAGGTCGCGGCGGCCCTGGGTGACCCGGCCAGGCTTGCCCGCGAACTCCGCGCCGAAGCTGGGCTGCGCCGTTTTGAAACTCATTGGAGCGTGTCGAACATGTTGGCGGCGACGTTCGCGCTTGCCGGCCTTGCCTTCGTCGACATCGTCTTCCTGCTGCCGCTGCTCATCACCGCGGTCGTGCTTGCGCTCGGCCTTGGCATCACGCTTGTCGCCATCGGTGCGCTGGGCATCAAGATCATTCTGACCACGCTGCTGTTCGAGCCCGGCGGCACGCTCACGGCGATGCTTGGCCGCGTCTTCATCGGCGCCGGACTGGTGTGCGGGTTCCTCGGCGGCGGCGCCCTGCTGTTGCTGGGGTCGAGCGCCGGCATACAGGTCTTCGGGCGCTATGCCCGGATGCATTCCCGTCTGACCCACCCGGACCGCAACCAGGCTTGAGCGGTGCCAAGATCGCAATTTGTCATCACGTTGAAGGAAACGGACCATGACTGGAAAACTGGCATTCGTCGCAGCGGCGGGACTGGCCGGCGCCGCGCTCTTCCTGGCCGTCGGCATCGGGCTGGCCGGGCCGGACTGGATCAACGCCGGGGGTTCATGGATTGGCGGACAATCCACCTGCGGAGCAACCACATCGACCAGAAAAGAGGTCACGCTGCCGTTCCGCGACGACGGCAGTTTCACGATCGCTTTGCCGGCTTCAGTCCGTTATCAGCCGGGTGACAAGGCCGAGGCCGTCGTCAGCGGCGAGTCGACCCTGATCGACCATGTGCGGATGGAAGGCAGCAGGCTCACCTTGGATTGCGAACCGGGCTGGTTCGCGTCCCGGTTCGATGTCAGCGTGTCGGGGCCGGCAATTTCAGACTGGAAAGTGGTCGGCAGCGGCGACCTTGCCCTGTCGCAGATCAATCAGCCCGGGCTGCAGCTGAACATCCGCGGCAGCGGCAGCGTTACCGCAACCGGAACCGCCCAGACGGTCGATCTGGATATCCGCGGTTCGGGCACCGGCCGGCTCAGGAACCTTATCGCCCAATCCGCGCGGATCGAGATCCGCGGCAGCGGCGATGCGGAGATTACCGCACAAGCGTATGCGGACGTCACGATTTCCGGCAGCGGTGACGTCGACGTCTATGGGCACCCGACCATGCGGCGTTCGGAGGTCAGAGGCAGCGGCAGCGTTACGCAGGTGCCGTAAAGCAATTTCGGCGTAGGGAATTGCCCTGGCCGGCCCGAACCACCCGGCCGGTCCGACCGGCCGGCGCGAACATCCTTCCATGTCCAGAGGATTGCAATGCCGCCACTATTGTGGGCAAAACCAGCACGGGCAATCAAGTTGGGGTGGGGCAATGACCGATACGCAAGGCAATTCGGGCCGTCCGCAGGGCAAGCCGGGGACGGCGTCGATCGGTTCCGGCCTGATCGCCCTCGTCATCGTGGCGCTCGGCGTCTTTGCGCTCCTGGGATCCTGGTACACGATCGATCAGGGCGACCGCGGCGTGCTCTTGACCAACGGGGCGCTGAGCTCGGTCGTCGATCCCGGGCTGCATTTCAAGCTGCCATGGCTGCAGCGCGTCGAGAAGATCAGCCTGCGCCAGCAGGTGCTCAAATGGGGCTGCGAGAACCAGAACGATTGCAGCGGCCTGCCGGCCATGCAGGCCTATTCGCGCGACCAGCAGCCGGCGGACATGCGCGTCACCGTCAATTTCCACGTGCCGGCCGCCGAAGTCAGCAACGTCTACACCAATTACGGGTCGATCGAGGCACTGGCCGACCGTGTCATCGCCAGGAAAGCACCGCAGGAAATCAAGACGGTGTTCGGCCAGTACGACGCGGTGTCGGTGATCCAGAACCGGGCGAAGTTCAACAAGGACGTCGCCGAGGCCATTGCGGCGGTAACCGATGGCCCGGTGATGATCGACAGCGTGCAGGTCGAGAACATCGACTTCTCCGACGCCTACGAGCAGGCGGTCGAAGCCAGGATGACGGCGCAGGTCGAGGTGCAGAAGCAGGAACAAAACCTGCAGCAGGAAAAGATCAAGGCCGACATCGCCGTCACCCAGGCCAAGGGCCGCGCCGACAGCGTCAAGGCCGAAGCCGAAGCCAGCGCCTACAAGACCAGGATCGAAGGCGAGGCGACCGCGGAAGCCATCAAGGCCCGCGCCGCCGCAATCGCCAACAATCCGCTGCTGGTCGAACTGACCAAGGCGGAGAGATGGAACGGGGAATTGCCGAAGTCGATGATCCCGGGCTCAACCGTACCGTTCTCGAACTCAGCTCGCCGGCCGCAGCATCGAACTGAGGCGCGGCATCGCGGCGCAACCAGGTCAGGGCGGCGGCGCGGTAGCCGTCCTGATGCGGTCACGGCTGAAGCACGGCGCCTCGGGCGCTTGCTTGCGTTTGCCCGAGAAAAGCCGTCAGCAGCTCCATTCCCGCCGGCCAGTCGCCGAGCCCGCTGTCGCCATTGATGTGGCCAAGCGGTCCGGCGATATGGAGATCGCTGCCCCAGCGCTCGGATTTTGCCCTGACATAGTCCAGCGAGCCGTAGGGATCGTTGGTGCTGGCGACAATCAGCGAGGGAAAGCGAAGCCGTTGTTGCGGTGTCTCGGCGAAGGCGCGGGCGGAGGAGGGGAAGGCCGGCGACGCAGGGTCCGGAACCGCAACCAGCAACGCGCCGCCGACCTCGCGGGGCGAGATCCGCTGCCAGTGCGCGACCAGCAGGCAGCCGAGGCTATGGGCGACGAGCACCGGTGGTGTCCTTGCCAGGCCTACAGCGGCTTCCAGCGCAGCCACCCAGTCGTCGAAGTCCGGCGCGTCCCAACTCGCCGGGCTGAACCGCCGCATCGCCAGGTCCGCCTGTTGCCAACGTGTCTGCCAGTGGGCTTTGCCCGATCCGCCGATGCCCGGCACAATGATGAATTCGGTCATGCGAAGCCCTTCTCTCCTGATGCAACGCGCGCAATTCTAGGTCTTCTCCCAGGCGGCGGAATGAGAGATCATCGGAAAGCAGCGAAGAAATCCGATGGATTAAAGGTGATCATGCGGAACGGCGATTATCGGCCAAGGCTCGATCCCACCGATCTGGCGATCATCGAGATCATGCAGGAGGATGGCCGCATCGGCATCTCCGAGCTTGGCCGCCGCGTCGGCCTGTCCCAGCCCGCCGCTTCGGAACGGGTGAAGCGGCTGGAGGAGCGCGGCGTCATCACCGGTTACAAGGCGGTGATCAATTCGGCAGCGCTCGGGCTCGGCACCATGGCGGTCATCCGCTTGCGCACCACGCATGAGCATATCCAGGCCTGCCTGAAGAAGTTCGCCCAGTTGCCGGAGGTGGTCGAGGTGCTGCGGGTGACCGGGGAGGACTGTTTTCTGGTCAAAGTCGTAGTCCCGTCACCGCCCGACCTTGAAAGCATCGTCGACAGCATCGGCCACTACGGCACGGTGACGACAAATGTGGTTCTGCGCGCCGAGCCACCGAAGCGGCTGGGGCGCGAATTGGTGACGAGGGCCTGACCGGGGCGCCGCCCCGCCGCCCGTCTATCGCTTTGTCTGCGTATACCCGACGGCATTGGCGAACGAGATGCCGCCCTTGATCTCGCGCATCGCCATCGAGGTGATCGTGCGCCGCACGCCGGGTAACCGGCTGAGCTCCTCGCGCAGCATCCTGTCGAGCGCCATCATGTCGACGGTGACGATCTGCAGGAGATAGTCGGCCTCGCCTGTCGTGGCGTGGCAGCGGCGGATCAGCGGATGCTTCTGCACTGCCGCCTCGAAGGCGTCCGACAGCTCGAAATCGATCGACACCTGGATAAAGGCTTCGATGCCGAAGCCGAGCTTGGCCGGGTCGATGCGGGTCGAGTAGCCGCGGATGACGCCGGCGTCCTCCAGCGCCTTGACCCGCTTCCAGCACGGCGTCTTGCTCAGGCCAACCTCGTCGGCGAGCGCGGCAAAGGAGATGCGGGCATCGCGTTCGAGCGCCGCGACGATCTTCCGGTCGACCGCATCCAGCATCATTCGTTCTTTCCTTCCGCTTCAGATGCAGTTTTTGTCCTTCGTTTCCCGCCAGCCGAATAACAGAAAGGGACAATGTTCGGCAAGAAAGCGATTAGACTCGGGAACCGGGACCCAACAAGCGCCTGCGGCCCGACGGCCGGGGCAAGGAGCATGGCCATGGACAAGCAGGACTATTATGCCCGCATCGAAACGCCTGAGATGCGCGACTATGGCGTCTACCTCAAATGCGACAGGCTGCTCGCCTGCCAGAAGCCGCTGGCCGAGATGGTCAATGCCGACGAGCTGCAGTTCCAGATCGTGCATCAGGTCGAGGAACTGTGGATGAAGCTCATCGCCTATACGCTGGTCGACGTCGTCGATTTCCTGGAAAAGCAGGACACGCATCGCATCGTCACGCTGATGGGGCGCGTGCACCGGCTGATGCGCATGATGACGGCGCAGCTCGACCTGCTCGAAACCATGTCGCCCAAGGAATACCAGCAGATCCGGTTGCAGCTCGGCAATGGCAGCGGCCAGGAATCGCCGGGCTTCAAGCAGCTGCTGCGGCTGCCGCCCGATCTGTGGCGGGCCTTCAAGGCGTCCTACCTCGATGGCCGCGGGCTCTCGGTCGAGGACGTCTACGATGCCGGCTACGATCACGGCGACAGCTATGTCGTTGCCGAAGCGCTGGTCGAGTTCGACGAGCTGTTCCAGAAATTCCGCGCCAACCACCTCTACCTCATCCACCGCACGATCGGCCTCGGCGCGAAATCGCTGAAGGGCCGGCCGGTCGAATTGCTGGAGGCCGGCGCCCGCCACCGCTTCTTCCCGGAGCTCTGGGACATACGCTGGGCGATGACCGACCGCTGGGGCAGCCAGTATGGAACGATACGGGAGCCGATCAGCAAGCCGGGGGCCAAGGTGGGGTAGTCCTGAACCTGGTTCCTCGCCCTAGTAAAGGCAGGCAATCGATAGGGAGTCCCCCTCATCCGGCCGCGGAGCCTGTCCTCGGGCTTGCCGGAGGCAAGACCCGTGGGCGGCCACCTTCTCCCACAAGGGACCTGTTGCGCAGTCATGAGCAAAAGCTTGCGGCGGCGGGGTTGCGGCGGTTGTTCGCTTGTTTGCGGGGATTTGACGTCTTGTTTGGGGTTTCAGGCGGTCGTCCGACCCTGTATGGGCGGAACTCAGGCGCACCTATCCCGCGATAGCGGCCCATCGGCGCATGTTGAAGGCGATCGCCGCCATCGTCACCTGGGCGGTCGCCTTGGCCAGCCCGACATAGCGGATCGTGGTCAGCTTCATGCGGCACTTGAGGGTAGCAAAGGTGGTCTCCACCGCCGCCCGGCGTCTGGCGATCAAGCGATTGTAGTGCCTGAGACGCGGCGGCAGCTGCGGATGATGCTTGTTGGGGCGGCGCGCGATGCGCACCTTCTTGCCTTCGGCCTTGAGCCGGGCGCG